>JBKHFA010000009.1:0-32211 GCA_046540615.1 Armatimonadota bacterium
GAGGTGGTGGCGGCGGATGAATTTGACACAGGCGAAGACTTCGAATTCATCGCGGAGGCGCCGGCCGACGGGCCGCGAGGCGTGTACACCGTGCGAATCTCCGACGACATGCGCGCCGTCTGGGACGCGTATTCATCGCACGGCAAGCGCGTTGTGAGGGTGGACGAGGAGGTCACATTCGGCGGCATCGGCACCTCGCGCTGGACGCTCTACGCGCCTCCGGGTGTCACCGCGGGCGTGCTGGACATCGGCGCGTGGCACAGAGGGCGCTGGGGCGGAATGCTCCTCGGGCCCGACGGTGAGACGCTCGCGTCGGAGTTCTTCACCAACGCAGGCGAGGGCGCTCAGAGCGCCGTGTTGGAGTTTGATCTGGGGGAGAACCCCGACGGCGCGATGCTCGACGCAATTCTGCAGGCGCGGCTGGATCTGCGCGTGCAGGTTGACGGCATTCCGCCCTACCTCTCGACGACCCCCGACGAGTGGTTCAACCCGGAGGAGCACTGAACTGACACGGGGAATTCCGCACCGAGGTGATATGCTCATGAGGAACATGCTGATGCCGGTCGCGATCATCGCGCTGCTCGCCACGCCTGGCGCTCTGCCGGCGCAGGACGATGCGCAGATGACACATGATGAACTGGTCGAGTACCTCGGCGTGCATCCGGACTTCGAGGATTACCTGCATGAGGTGGAGATCGGGGTCGGTGAGCGCAGGAACGAGTCGCCTCATCCACGACGGGTGCTGGCGGGGCATGTCGCGGAGAATCGCTTCGTCATGAAGGTGCAATTCGACGAGGAGTACCCGCGCGAGGACGTGGTCCTGCACATCTACGCGGACATCGATGACGATGAGAGCACCGGGCGCGAGGGATCGAGCGCGTACAACGGCACGGACATGATGTACTCATTTGTCGATGCCCGCAACGATCCACGCTTCTTCAACCGCGAGGTGCGCGCCCACCAGCACTATCCCGTGCGAGGCGTGGTGGTGGGCGACGCCGTCTACGTGTGCGATGACATTCATCCGAAGATCGTGGATGGAGAGACGGACTTCCGGCTGCGGCTGCTGAGTCACCTGCGCAGTGAGGCGGGGGTGTCGCACTCGACCGACTGGGCGCGGGTGAACGTCCCGCTGTCAGAGGATCGGGAGCTGCCGCGGTTGCCGATGCCGGAGACGGCGGGATTCGCGCATCTGACGATGCCGAACTTCGCGGAGCTGTCGCACAGCATCTGGCAGGACGAGTCGACTGTGCGTCTGCGCCCTGATGACGCGGAGGTCAGCGGCTTCATCCCGCTGATGAACGATGACTTCGACGGCGTGGGCGGTGAGGACGAGGCGGTGCGCTGGCGCTCACCCGTGGCGGGCAGCTACCACGTCGGGCTGGTGATGAGCGGCAACCCGGAGAGCCTGCAGAGGACGCGCCGCACACTGCTTGCCCGGGAGGAGGCCGGTGATGTTCCGCGATCGATCTTCGGTGTCTCCGGCCTCGACGTGCTGGTCGGCGGCGAACTGGTCGGCACGGTGGTGGAGCATGGCAGCTCCGGCCAGGTCGTGCATTTCACCGAGGAGCCGGTCGCGCTGGAGCGGGGCACGCCGATCGAGGTCCGCAGCGCCGAACACAGCGGCTCGGTGGTATTCAGCGACGTGCATCTCGCCACCGCGCCGCCCACGGTCCCGTCGCTGCGCATTGAGAACCTCACGACGTGGCATCTTCCGGACGAGCCCGGTGAGGCGCCGGGGCGAATCATGGTCGCCTGGACGACCAACCGCCCGACCGAGGCCGTCGTGCGCTACCGCACGGCGCCGGATGGCGAGTCCGGCGAGCTTGAGGGCCGGGGGCTGGTGAACAATCACTACGTGATGCTCCCGCGGCAGGTCAAGGGCGATGAGTGGCAGCTTGAGATCGACTGCGCCGAGGCCGAGCAGGAGGACTTCGAAGCGCAGCAGGTGAGCGCGCAGTACGAGGTGCATCGTGAGCGTTCGCAGCACCTGCGCGCGCACGACATGCTGCGCGGCATCAGCGGCGAGCGCGTGAGCATCGACCTGACGGTCGCCGAGCCGACCGACGCGGGCCGCAGTTCGTGGCCGGTGCGCTCAGGTGTGCCGATCCCTGAGGGCGTCCTGGGCGATCCGTCGGCGGTGCGGCTGCTGGACGCGTCCGGAGATGAGGTGCCGGTGCAGACGCAGGCGACCTCGTGGTGGCCGGACGGCCGCTCCGTGCGATGGCTGCTGATCGACTTCGCCGCGGACACCTCGACCGCCGGGCCGGCGCAGTACACGCTGGAAGTCAACGCCCGGCCGAGCGTCTCTGTCGAGCGGGAGGTGCGGGTGGACGCCGAGGAGATCGCGCCGCACGTGGCCGCGGATGTCGTGCGAACGCCCGTGGAGGTCACCACCGGCCCGCTGGCGTGGCGGCTGGGTGACGGCGGCTTCGCGCCCTTCGCGGATGTGACGATCGACGGCCGGTCGGCCCCGCGGCCGGCCGCCGGCGAGGGTGGATTCGAACTGACCGACGCGGAGGGCCGGGTCTTCACCTCCGCGCTGGAGTCGCCTGAGGAGATCGTGGTCGAGGCCGACGGCCCGCAGCGAGCGACGCTGCGAATCACCGGTCGCCTCGTGAGCGAGGATGGCGACGCGTACATGCGTTACCTCTGCCGAATGCACTTCCACGCCGGAAGCCCTGCGGTGCGGACGGTCTTCACGCTGGAGAACGACGCGCTCGATCCCGAGATGAACCTGATCGAGAGCCTGCGGCTGACCGTGCCCGCGGAGGTGGCGGGTGCGGATCTGAGCGTGGGCGCCGACGGTGAGGCGCTGGCGATGGCGGCCGACGGGAGGCTCCTGCAGGACGAGGACTTCCGCTTCGCCCTCGGGGACCACGAGGGCCACCGCGCTGATGGCTGGCTGCTCGCGACGGCGGGCGAACGTTCGCTGGCGGTCGCGGTGCGCGAATTCTGGCAGCGCTACCCGAAGGGATTCAGCGCGAGCGAGGACGGCGTGACGCTGGAGCTTCTACCCGCGCTGCCCGAGGACATCTACGCCGACGCGGACGACGACGCGTTGACGCAGTGGTACTTCTGGTCGGATGAGGGCAGGTACAAGATCCGCACTGGGGTGCGGCTGAGCACCGAGTTCGCGGTGGACTACGCGCCGCAGATTGCGGGCGCCGCGCCGGCGCAGTACGATGCCGCCGACTGGTGGAGCGAACCGCTCTTCGCGGCCTGCTCGCCGGAGCACTACTGTGAGACGGGCGCGCTGGACACGATCCTCCCGCGCCATCCGGACCGCTTTGAGCGTTACGAACACAGGCTCGACGAGGCGTTCGAGGAATTCGTGACTCGGCGCGAGAGCGAGCGCGAGTTCGGCTTCATGAACTACGGCGACTGGTTCGGCGAGCGCACGTGGAACTGGGGCAACAACGAGTACGACACCACCTGGGCGCTCGCGGTCAACTTCGCCCGCACGGGTAACCGCGAGATGCTCGAGCAGGCGATCATGTCGGCCGCGCACAGCGCCGACGTGGACACCATCCATCACAACTCCGACCCGAACCGCGTGGGCTATCAGTACACGCACTGCATCGGGCACACGGCGATGCATTTCCCGCAGGACTGGAAGGACATGGGCGGCTTCAACGCGCACTCCGGCCAGCGAGGCGGGCACATCTGGTCGCAGGGGCTCTTCACCGCCCACGCGCTGACCGGCGAGGAGCGCCTCCTCGACAGCGCGCGCAAGATCGCCGACACGCTCGCGGAGAACACCACCGACTTCCGCTACGGCGCGGAGCGCACCGTGGGCTGGCCGATGGTCGGCGCGATGGCAGGATACAATTTCGACGCCAACCCCTTCTACCTCAACGGCGCGAAGCTGATGGCGGACATCGTCATCTGGACGCAGCACCCCGAACGCGGACTGTGGGGCCACTGGATCGACGGGAACGAGTGTGACCACGCCCCGCGGTGCTGGGGCTCGAAGCCCTTCATGACCGGCGTGCTGCTGCGGGCGCTGAAGATGTACGACCTCGCGCAACCGCGCGAGGAGACGCGCGCGACGATCCACGACAGCGTCTCGTACCTCTTCGACGAGATGTTCGTCCACGAGGGCGACCGGCCCGGCTTCGTGTACTCAAGCTGCCGGAATGAGAACTTCTCGCAGACCGGCAGCACAAGCCGGCTGAGCCTGATCGGCCCCGGCCTCGCGTACTCGGTGCTGATCGATCCCGAGCAGCGGCACAGAGAGAATCTTGAGTACGCCGCCGACCTTTACTTCAACCGCGCGAGCGTGAGCAGCTTCGGCAAGTCCTTCACGCAGGGCACATGCTTCATGCCAACCACGATGCACGATCTCGCCGAGCTTGGCATCAGCGACTTCCCGGCGGAGCCGCTGCATGGCGACCTCGACCTGCGCGTGCCCGACGCGCCGCTTGAGGTCGGCGAGTGGGCCGACGGAGTGGCGCTGCTGCGGGCGCCGCGTGACAGGTCGGTCAGCGGACTGGTGCGGCTGCAGGCCCCGGACACGCTGACGGTCGAGCCCGCGACAGTGCGTCTGACGGCCGACGCGGGAAGGATCGGTGAGGCGCCCTTTCGTCTCCGCCTCGAGCCCCTGACCGGCGTCGATGCATACGCGGGCGCTCAGCCGCTGGACGGTCGATTCCTCGGCAGCGGCCTTGACGTGAAGGCGAGGCTGCACGTCGCTGTCAGGAGCGAGCCGATCGTGGATGCGCCGCTGGTGCAGGCCGCGGATTTCGTCGAGGAGGCCGGTGGCGAGGTGCAGGTGAGAGAGGACAAGGTCGGAGACGTGGGCACGAGCATCTCGCACTGGGATGACCCGGGCCATCGGCTCACGTGGCTGGCCGACGCTCCGCGGGATGGCGACTACGTGCTGGTCATCCGCTACTGCGCCGTGAGCGACGTCGAGCGCCGGATCGAGGTGCGGGGCGCGGGGGCCGTGGAGCAGCGTTTCCCCGGCACCGGCGGCTTCGCATCGACCACCGATGACTGGCAGCATGCGTCGGTGCTTCAGGAGGATGGTCGCCCGTTGGTTCTCAGCCTCACCGCCGGACAGCATCCAGTGACGATGACGAATCTGTGCGGCAACGGGATGAACCTCGACTACCTCGCGCTGGTGCCGATCGACTGAAGCATCCGGATGACAGAGCACGAGGGGCGCCGCAAAAAGCGGCGCCCCTCGTCAGTCTTACACGTTGACCGCCGGGGGTGGGCGGCCGCGCGAGCCTCACCGAGCGCCGCCCTACCCGTCCGTGGCCGGGCGGATGATCACCTCGTCGAGGTCGTACCAGTGGCCTTCTTTGACGGCGCCGCGTGAAGAGCGCACGAAGTAAAGCCCCTCCAGCACCTGAAGGTCCGGGTAGACCTCCCGCACCATCCGCACATCGAAGGTCAGTTCATGCCACTGCTCGTCGTCGTGGAGGACCTGATCGGCGACCGGTGTGAGGCTCGACTCGACCGCCGGGTTGATCGCAACGCGCAATGCCGACCGCCCGAAGGGCTTCAGCGCGACCACCAGCGGTGTTCCCTCGCCAAGACGGTAGCGCACGAAGACTTCCGGGTAGCGGTCGATGTCCCAGCCGACCGGGTGGATGCGCGCGGGGATGCCGCCCTCGTCCTCGGGCGCGCGCACATGGCGGTAGTTCACGCCATCGCCCGGAGGCTCGTAGTCGGCGGGGATGTTCCGGGTGTTCGGGCCATGCCGCACGCCGCCCTCAACGACGTCGCGGTACCCCGCCGGCCCGGGGTAGCCGTAGCTCTTCCACAGCCACCACGCGCTGTCATCCTCAGGCCCCCATGTCGAGTGAATCAGCGGCTCCGAGGGATCGACCGGCTCCTCGACCCGCACATACCCCGGCGCGCGATGCACGCGCCCGTCGGCGTCGGTCACCTCCGCGCGGATCGCGTAGTCGTAGGCCTCGTCGTACGTATGCGTGATCTCCGCGCCCTCGGCCACGGTGCCATCACCAAGCCACCAGCGGATGCTCTCGGGCCGGGCATCGCCGTGGACGACCGCGCGCATGCTCACCGGCTCGCCGGGCGTCACCTCGAAGGGCGCCACCACCACCTGCGCCGCGGCGCGCCCGTCGTCGCCATGCTCGTACACGCCGATGTCCGGGGCCGCGCCCGACCACGCCAGGCTGACCGGAGCGCCGTCAGACCAGCTCAGTTCGCGGTCCAGCAGCAGCGTGTTCGTCTCGTGATCCACGCTCACCACGCGCGCCCGTTGATCGGCAGTCCCGACGGCGATCAGGTCGCCCTGCTCGCCCGCGATCCCGAAGCCATCGTAGAAGGGCGCCGCGTCCTCGACGGCAAGCAGCGTCCCCTCGCCCGCTCCACGCGCGGCCGTCAGAAAGCACCCCGCGTCGCGGAGCGGGCTTTCTTCGCGGAGCGCGTGGTCGTAGTTCTCCGGGTCCAGGTACCCCGGCTCAACGTTCATGTTGCCGAGGTAGCGCGCGCCGTGCTCCTCGCGGACCGCCTCGCTCTCCAGCGCCTCGACCGTCAACTCCTCGCCGAAGTCGTACACGACGGCTTCTTCGGGCCCGGTGGTCGTGAACGCGTTGCTGACCAGCCGCACCTGCTCGGGAGTGCCGCCCGACAGTCGAATCTGACGCTGAAGCCCGTGTCCATCATTGTTGCTGAAGATGTTGTTGGCGAAGAGCAGGTCGCGGGTCTGCTCGTGGCTGCTGTTGGCCGCGATGCCGTAGTGCTCGTTGTCGTCAAAGACGTTGTTGTAAAGGCGGATCGAGTCGAGGTAGACGTCGCGGAAGGGGTAAAGGTTGATCGGCCCGTGCGGGTTGCGGAAGACGCGGTTGAAGCGGAAGATCCCCAGCGTCGTCGCGAACTTCGCGTTGGCGCTGCCCGACCATCCGCTGTTGAACGCGTTGGTGACGATGTTGTGCTCGAAGAGCACATGCCGGGTGCCGAAGTGCTCAAAGCTGCGCCCCCACGCCGCGTGGAAGACGTTGCCGCGGATGACGATGTGCGAGTTGGAGTGATCCGGGTGGAACTGAAAGGGCGAGTGCCCCGCGCGGCTGATGGTGTTGCCCTCGAAAAGCAGGCGGGTGGTGTTTGATACGCGCAGCATGTTGATGCCGCCGGTGTGTCGCTCGAAGACGCTGTTGCGCACCGTCACGTCCTCGCAGGTGTCGATGTGAGACGGGGCGCCGGTGGAGTCCACCATCCGGCAGTCGTCGATCGTCACATTCGAGCAGTTGCGGACGATCAGCCACCCGCGGCCCCCGCCGTCGGGCCGGACGTGGAGCCCCTCAAGCCGCACATGCTCAAGGCCCTCGAGCGTGATCGCCATCTCGCCGCTCTCTCCGGTGAGCCTCGCGGTCATGCGCTCCTGCGCCCTGAAGACGATCGGCGCGTCTTCGGTTCCGCTGCTCGTCGGGCGCAACTGCCCCGGATACTCGCCCGGCAGCAGGATGACCGTGTCGCCGGCTCCCGCGGCCTCTGAGGCTTTCTCCAGACTCTGCCACGGTGCTTCGCGGGTGCCCGCATCTCCATCGTCGCCATCCGGCGAGAGATAGTATTGCTCGGCGGCGCATGAGCCCACCGCCGCCACTGCCAGCGCCGCGGTCAGCATCAATACCCACGCGTGTGTTGCCATGAGCGTCTCAACTCCCCTGTGTATTACGATGCCCGGTCTCTGAACAATGCGCTTGCGTCACTCGGCCTGCTCGATGCGCCCGAACTGCATCTCATCCACCCACAGCACCTGATCGGGCGGGTCGCCCGCGCCGAACTGGATGACCAGCCTCGTGTATCCCGGCTCAAGCTCGATCTGCGTCTCATACTCGCGCCACGTCTCACTCGGCTCGACCTCCACCGTGTCTCCGGCGCCCATCGCGCCGTAGACGCGGACCGAGGCGGTCGTGGCGTCGCCGCGGGCGTAGAAGCGAAGCACGTAGGTTCCCCCGGTTTGCAGCCGCATCGGCTGCGCGTTGAGGTACATGCGCAGTTCGGGCCGCTCGAACTTCAAACACGACTCGCCGCCCACGGCGTCCTCCTGGCTCCACCACGGCCATGACTCGCCCATCTCTCGTGGGTGCGAGACGTTCCAGCCTCGCGGCGGGTAGTCCGGATTGCCCTCCTCGAAGTCACCGTTGCGCAGGACGCTCACGATCTCCCCGGCGAAGCTCTCGCGCAGAGCCAGCGTCGGCCGCGGACGGGCGTCAGGCGCGAAGCGCACGAACACCTCCGCGCCCTCGCGCACCGGTCCGGTGATCTCCCCGTGCCCGCGCGTGCTGCGCTCAGGGTCCCAGCGGTCCTGCACGAGCAACTCCGCTCCCTCCGCCGCAAACTCGTAGACACCCTGCTCGCGCGGAGTCATCGTCGTGAAGGCGATGATCTCACCGGTGTCCGCCACTGCGCTCTCAAGCTCCACGGTGTACGTCCCTGTGCCATCGGTCACCTCCAGCTCCACCGGCGCCGGGGGAGCGGTCAGGTCGCGCACCGGATCGATCCAGACCACCGATTCGCCGCCTCGGTCGAGTGCGAATTCCAGCATTCCGTCATCCCACGCGAACTCCACCGCCCGCGCGGACTGCGGCTCATTCGGCGGCGCCACCAGCACCACCGACGGCTCCTCCGGCAGTGACGCCTCAACCTGCACCGGCTCCTCATGCGCGATCACGATCTGCGCGGCCGCGGCGGGGCTGTCGTAGTCACACGCGACGTCACACACAGTGTCCGCGCTGAAGAGCGCCCTGCTGTCGGCGCTGAGGATCGACGCGCCCTCGGCCATCCACCGCACCATCGCGCCATCGCCGGCCTGCGCGAGCGTCGCCACCACTCCGTCGGAGGCCAGCGGCCCTGCCTGCGTCACGCCCCGGTCGCCCTGCGCCCGGCTCTGCAGCAACACGGTCTCCGACAGCCCGTCGCGCTCGTACGCGAGCGCCAGCGCATTCTCCGCGTCGATCTGCCGCAGGTCGGCGATCGCCGGGCCCTCGTCCGCCTCGTACGCCTCCATCACCGTGAGGATGCGCTCGTCCGCGCGCTGCGTCTCCGGGATCACGCGGATGTTGAACTGCTGCGGGAACATCTCCGTCACCCGCGAGAACGCCTTCGTGAGCACCGGATGCGGGCGCTCATCGGTCTGCGCGTAGGTCATGTCATCCGGGGCGAGGTGATGCACGCCCAACCGCATGTGCCGCTGGCGGATCGTCATCTGCTGCCCGGCCTCGTCGATCTGTGCCGCCTCGAATGCGTTCAGCAGCCACGTGTACTCCGAGGGCTCGGGGGCCGCAAGTTCATCGTACACCACGAAGACGCCGGGGCGGATGAACACGACCGTCCGGTCGAACTGCTCCAGCAGGTCGTCGTATGCCTCCGAGGCGTCGCCGGTGAACGTGCAGTAACGCGGTGAGTTGAAGAACGCGCTGATGTTTCCGCGCGACGTGATGCTGATCGGCTGGCTCTCGCCGTTGACCAGCAGCGTGTTGTGCGCGTTGCTCGCCTGGAAGAAGTTGCGCCAGTAGTCGTCGCCGTAGTACGTGTAATGCCCCGCGTCCACCGCCATGATCTCTCCGCCCGCGTGCAGTACGAACGCGTTCTGATCGGCGTGAGCGTGCGCGTGGGCGCCGTAGCGCGAGCTGCGGAAGAAGATGCGGTTGCCCGCGTGGTCGTAGAAGCGGTCGTATGCTGCGAGCTTTCCGACATCCCGGAATGCTCGCGCCTGCGGAATGTCGACCGGCGGTCGCGGCTCGATGCCCGACTCCGAAGCGTACCAGAGGAAGAGCCGGTCGGGGTTCGCAACGACCGTGTCGCTCCACCACTTCACCCACGGACTGCCGGTGAGCGTGGCGAGGAGATTCGAGATCGCCGCGTCATTGCCGTTGCCAAAGATCGGTGAGTGCAGCGAATACACGTCACCCCAGTGCTGATACCAGTAGTTGAGGCACATGCAGTAGAGCCAGAAGTCGGCGGAGCCGCGTATCTGCGGCGTCTCGAAGAGGTCGATCCCCGTCGCGGTGCGCATCGCGGCGAGGGCATCGAGGATCAGCATGTACTTGTACGCGTAGTAATGCCCCTCGCTGTATCCGCCATCGCGCGCGAGGTAGGGCAGGCGGTTGACGTACTGGCGGAGCATCCAGTCGGCCCATTCGGCGGCCCGCTCGGACTCGTCGGCGATGGCGAGGATCGTCGGCAGCAAAGCGTGCATGCACTGCTGACCGTGCGAGTGCTGAAAGCCAAGGTGCAGGTTGACGCTGTCGCGGATCCAGCCCATCGCGTTCTCGCCGTGATACTCGATGTGCTTGATGATCGCATCGCGCTGACCGTCGCTGAGGTTGTCGTACACCCAGTCATACGCAAGTGCGACGTTCTTGAGGCCGTATTCGTACGCGAAGACCACGGTGTCATGCGATCCGCGGTGATCAAGGTGGTAGTCGATGCGGAAGGGAGCGAGGAACTCCAGCCACTCGGCCGCGGCCCGCGCATACTGCTCCTCGCCGCTTATCAGGTGGGCGTGAGCGAGGGCGGCGGTGAGGCGCGCGTGGCGGTTGAGGTTGCCCCGGCTGTATCCTGACGGGACGAAGCCCTCACCGTCGTGAAGCACGAAGACGCGGCCGCGGTCGTCCCCGGGGTCGTCGGGGATCGGCTCGAGCGCAAGCTCCGGCGGGGAGGTCTCAAGCGCCTGGTCGGCCTCATGCTTCAGCGTCTCCCAGGCGGTCTGCGCGGCGCCGTGACGCCGGTCGCGGTACTCGTCGAGCGTCCCCGGCGTGACGAAGATCCGCGGGTGGGCGGGCATCTGAGCGATGATCTCCGAGGTCGGCGGCACCGGGATCTGCACCGCGTCGCCCGGCACCATGAAGCTCTTCACGGGGGATGGATCGGAGACCTCGCCCTCTGCGTCCACCACGAAGTAACGCCACCACCACTGTCCGGGCGCGAGGATCTCGGAGTGATTGTAAAAGGGCATGTCGATGCCATCGACACGGACGACGCCCTCGTCGAATCCCTCGGTGGGTGCAAGCTCAATGATGTATGAGGCCGCATTCTCATCGACGCGCCAGATCATCGGCGGCGGGTTGATCACGACCTCCCCGCCGTCCTCGGGTGTCAGGGGCGGGTGGGTGTCGGGCTGTGGAGATGTGTCCACCTCGAACGCGAAGCTCATCGTCGCGAAGACACAGCAGGCAACGATCATCACTGCGGGGCCGCTCGCGCGAAACACGATGCACAGATCACTCATCCGAGCCACTCCTCTTTCTTATCCGACGGACCTCATACCCGCGCCGCGGCGTGGCGCGCCGACAGTGCGGCATAGTTTCTCCCCGGCACTCCCTCAACCCTTTCTCATCCGAAAGATCGCTGACTGACCGGGGAGGCCCTGGAGCGTATCCCGAAGAAACCCTGCCTGCAGGCGCACAGGCGTCCGCACGGACCGACGATTCCACCAGGGAAGCGGGTGGTGTGATTGAACGCGAGAATCGTGCTGGCAGCGGTCGCTGCCGCCATCGCGGCGATGCCGACGCTGTGTATTGCCCAGGATGAGAGCGCCGAGGCGGCGGCGCCCTTCGAACACCCCGAGAGCAGTTGGATTGAGATCGACGGCGAGGTCTTCGGCGCGAAACCGCCTGACGACAATCCGATCGGCGGCGGGGAGGGCTACGATGACATATACACCTCCGGCGACATCACCGTCACCACGGCCGACGAACTCAAGGCCGCGCTGAGCGAGGCCGAGGCGGGGCAGGTCATCTACGTGCCCGACGGCGTGGAGATCGACCTGACCGGGGAGTCAAGCCTGAGCATCCCCGGCGGCGTGACGCTCGCGGGAAGCCGCGGGCATGAGGGATCGCCCGGGGCGCTGATCAAACGCCTCAGCGGGGGCAACATGCTGAGCACCGCCGGCGACGATGTGCGGATCACCGGCTTGCGCTTTGAGGGCGCCTACGGCGGCACCGAGCGGATCGACATGTCCGCGTCTTTCCTTTCCATCAACCACTTCAACGTTGAGGTAGACAACTGCGAGGTATACAACTTTAACGTTCGCGGGATCGGCGTCGGACAGTCAGCGATGGACGCGTACATCCATCACAACTTCATGCATCACATCTGGCGTTCAGGCCTCGGCTACCCGGTCTCAAGCTCATCCAGCAATACCCGCGTGATCGCGAACCGCTTCAACATGGGTCGCCATCACATCGCGTCCAGCGGCAGTCCCGGCTCCGGCTACGAGTTCGCGTACAACTGGATCGGCCCTGAAGCGATCAGCCACCACGTGGACATGCACGGCGGCCGCGACCGCGGCGACGGCACCGACATCGCGGGCGACTGGATGCACGTGCATCACAACACATTCCTCGGGACCGTGCGGCCGGTGGCGGTGCGCGGGGTCCCGTCGCAGGGCACGTGGATTCACAGCAACTGGTTCCACCTGCCCGAGCCCGGAGAGCGCGTCGTCCGGCCGTGGCCCGTCGGCGGGGACACCAACGTGCACCTTTATAACAACGCATACGGCGAAGAGCAGCCCGTGATCCTCGACGCGGGCTTCGAGGCCTACCACGACGCATGGGAGGCCGCGCTGGCGGCCTGGGAGGCCCGGCGGCATCAGCAGGCGACCGTCTGGTTCGAGCAGGCCGCCGAACTCGCCTCCACCGATGAGGAGCGCGCGGCCGCACTGCTCCACCTCGGGCACGCGCAGATGGCGATGGACGCGACCCACGCGGCTCGCGTGGTTTACGAGGAGGTCCTGACCATCGATGGGGCCGATGAGCGCCACCTTGCCGACGCGCGCAACCGCCTGCGGCGGATTGAGCGCATCGAGGCCGCCCGGCCCGAGCCGGAGTGGGAACTGGCCTTCGAAGATGACTTCTCGCGAGACGAGATCGGTGATGACTGGGAGCCGCTGCTCGGGCAGTGGGAGGTTGAGGATGGTATGTTGCGATCCGGCAGTGAGCATGCCGAGATCATCATCGCGCGCCCCTTCACCGGTCTGCACCGCTTCGAGCTTGAGATCATGACGCCCGCGGACACCGTCCGACCGTGTGACTTCAGTCCGGCGATCCACAGCAACGCGCGCGACGTGGAGGGACGGCTGCACACCGTCGGCTACTGGCTGCAGTTCGGCGGAGCGGGAAACACGCTCAACCGCATCCTGCGCGATGGCGCGGAGATGGAAGCCACGAGTCTCGATGTCTTCATCGAGCCGGGCAGGGTCCACGAGATGGTGGCGGAGTTCGACGGAGAGATGGTTCGCCTCGTGGTGGATGGCGTGACCGTGATGGAGGCGCCCGACAGCGCGCCTCTCCTCGGCCAGGACCGCCGCACAGTGGGGCTGGTGACGTACAACGTGGCGCGCGTGCAGAGTGTGAGGGTGTACACGGCTGAGCCCGTCTGACCGAACCCGCGACCAGCGGCGTGAGCGACACACCTGGAGGAGTCAATCATGCGCAGATCCTGCGTGCTTGCGATGACGGTGACAGTTGCGGTGGCGATGAGCGGCGTGGTGGAGGCCGCGACCGACCTTTTCGGTGATCCGCTGCCCGAGGGCGCGGTCCAGCGCCTCGGGAGCCTCCGTCTGCGCTACGGCGGTGTCGGCGACCTCGACTACCTTCCCGACGGCCGGGCGGTGATCGCGTCGGGTGTGAACATCGACATCTGGGACATGAGCGTGGGGGAGAAGGTGGGGAGCCACCAGGTCGGCCCGCGTGGTCTCACCGCCATCGACGTCAGCAGCGACGGACGCACGATGCTGGCCGGTGACAACGCCGGCAACGTGTACGAGTGGGATTTTGAGGCGGCGGAGGCCACCCGTGAGTGGGCCACCGGGCAGGGTCGCCTGGCGACCGTGTACTACTCCACCGACGAGACCCGCGCGCTCACCTGCGGCGTCGATCCCCCAACGATCAAGGAGTGGGAGATCGCGACCGGGGAGGAGCTGGTGGCGGCCACCAGCGAGCTTCACTCCGCCCGCCAGGCGATCTACGGCCCCGGTGATGAGTCCGCGTTCATCCACGGGGCCGCAGGCTCAGACTCGGTCGTCGCGCAGTTCGATCTCAGCGACGGCAGCCTGATACGCGATTTCCTGCAGGATTATTACACGCATACCCGCAGCATCGCGCTCTCGCCGGATGGCGAGCGGCTGCTGGTGGGCAGTCGCACTCGGGCGACGGAGTGGCAGGTCGCCCCCGAGCACGAATTGCTCAACACCTTCCGCGGACACCACGGTGGCGCGGTGACGTCCGTCGCCTACGCGCCCGACCCCGACCAGCTTCTGACCGGCTCGCGCGATGGCTCGATCCGCCTGTGGGATCGCCTGCCCGACGGCGGCGAGGTGATCAACCGCTGGTTCGCCCACTCCGGCTACGTGAATTACATCGTCGTGTCTCCGGATGGCAACTGGGTGCTTTCCTACGGCGGCGGCAACATGGTCGTCGAATACGGCCTCACCGACGGTGAGCCGCGGCTCGAGTGGGACCGCCACGAACTCGGCGTGCAGGCGGTCGCGATCGCCCCGGATGGCCGGGCGATCAGCGGGGCCGCCGACGGGACGGTCCGCGTGTGGGATGCGCTCAGCGGCGAGCAGGCGCTGCTGATCGAGGACGCCACGCAGGGCGCGTGGGCGGTGGCCGCTTCGCCGGACGGAGAGCGAATTGCCGCCGGCTGCAAGGACGGCGTGGTGCGCGAGTTCTCCGCCTCAGACGGGAGCCTGATCCGCGAGCTTCACGGGCATCTCGGGTACATCCGCGCCGTCGAGTACATGCCGCAAGGGGCGTCCGCTGACTCCGCGCCGTCACTGGTGAGCGCCGCGGGCGATGGCACGATCCGCATCTGGCCGCGTTCGGGCGATGAGCCGCTGCGCGTCTTCGAGGCCGACCTCTTCGGCGAGGACGGCCATCGCGGCGGCGTGCTGTCGCTGGCAGTGTCGGAGGACGGCGCGAAGCTGCTCTCGGGGGGGCGTGATGGGACGATGCGCCTGTGGGACCTCCGGGCGGGCGCGCAGGAGGCGATCTTCCGCGGGCACCGCGGCTGGGTCGAGGCGGTGGCATTCACGACCGACGGTGAGGCCGTCTCAGGGAGCCGGACCGGAACGCTGCGGCGATGGGATCTCGGCAGCGGCGAGGTGCTCGCGGAGATGGATCACGGCGCGACGGTCTACGGCCTTGCGATCAGCAGGGACGGGGGCACGATCTTCGCGGGCGGCACGGACAACGCGATCAGCGCGTGGACGGCCGAGGGGGAGGCCCTCAGCCGCATGACCGGACATGAGGCGACCGTCAACGGCCTGGCGCTGTCGTCGGATGGCGCTTACCTGGTGTCTGCGAGCGACGACGCGACGCTGCTGGTGTGGAAGACGCCGGTGCGGTGACGGTGGAGGCGCGTGAGGGCGACTCGCGATCAGAGGCGGAGTGCGTGCCACGAAAGGCTGCCTCGTCGCGCGCAGGCCCCGACTCCGCGCGCCCCCACCCGGATAGCCTTCATCGCCGGTCCAGGCGAAGCGACCGATCCTCACGTCCCCCGGCGAGGGCGCCGGGGCCACAACTGCAGCGGCTGGACGGCGCGCTGCCGGCGAAGCGCGGAAATTACTCGACCGCGAGAGCCTCCAGCGTGATCGGCTTCCAGATGCCGCCGGCCGCGGCAGTGTTCATCGCCCGGACAGTGATCTGATTGACATCGCCCCAGCGCAACCGGTCGGTCACGTCAACGCGGAAGGGGCGGTTCCACCCGCCGGGGCCGACGTCCTGCCCGCCGACGTACTCGCCGTTGACCCACACCCACGCGCTCTCGTCCACGCCCTCGAAGAGCAGTTCGGCCGCCATGTGTTCGGGTCGTTCGGGCAGTTCGATCTCCCGGCGGTACCATCCGACGCCAACGTAGCCGGTCGCCCACGCCGTCTCGATCTCCGCGTCGCTCCACTCATCATCGCTGTCGTCGTAGTCCTCGGCAAACCACTCCTCGCGGTGCCCGCGCTGGCGCGTGTCGGTGCGGAAGCGCCATCCCTCACTCGGGAGTCGCATCTCGAAGACCGTCTCGATCTTATTGATCCGATCGGCCATCTCGGGGCGCTCGCGCAGCGGCGCCGTGTCAGGCGGATCGACCTCGAAGGGCACCGCCTCCGGGTCAAGCTCAGCGAGGCGCAACCCCGCGGGTTTGTGAACCCGTGGCGCATCATCCTGCTCGGCCATCTCCAGCAGTTCGACCACCCGGTCGGTGGCCGAATCCATCGCCAGCAGAAGTCTCACCGCGATCTCGCGGACCGAGGCATCCTCATCCTCAAGGGCGGTCTCAATACGCGGCAGATCATCGGGCGCAGGCTCCCCGATGACGGCCATCAGGGCCGCCCGGCGCACCAGCGGATCGTCATTGCCGAGCGCCCCGCGGACGGCGTCCTCGGCCGGAGCGCCAAGGGAGATCAGGCCGCGAATCGCGGCGCGGCGAACCATCGGGTTGTCATCGCGCAGGGCGCGTTGTAGCAGCGGGAGCGCCTCCGCGCCTCGAGCGGCCGCATCCACGACCTCCGCCCGGCGCTCGGCGACGTCATCGGGCGCGGCGGCAGCGGCCACCGGGAAGAGCGAGATCATCGCGCAGACTGTCATGATTCCGGCGCACAGCTTCATTCTCAGTCACTCCCTGGGCGCAGATTGGCTCCGCCAACTCACAGTAGATCGTGTCCGCCAACTCACAGCAGATTGGCTCCGCCAACTCACAGTAGATTGCGACCGCGCATCGTGCGGGATCGTCGGCGGAACACCGAATTCGCCGATCGGACCCGGGTATCCTCCCGCGCGAGTCTATCCGCGGGCGAGAGGGTGCTCCCTGCCTCAGCGCCTCGCGCGGCCTACCGGATGACGTGGTAGTAATTCGAGCCGCAGCCGGGCGGTGGCGCATCCCGGTGGTACCACTTCGCGTGGCCGTCGAGGAACGCCACGCTGGCGCCGTCGTTATGCCGGTGGCTGGCGAGGACGGCCATCATGACCAGCTTCCCATCGAAGAACGCCGTGGTCTCCGACGGCCGCGAGATTGAGGCGAGGGAGACCACCGGCCTCATCGGGACCGGGGGACCGCCGGGGATCGCCGGCAGGCGGTATGCGAACGCCTCCTTGTTCCACGCGTAGCTGTAGCTGTCGAGGCCCGGCCAGACGGAGAAGTCCACCTCTCCATCGGGATCGCTCGGGCATCGGCGGATCTGCTTGTTCTTCGCGTAGGGCTCCACCAGCTCCAGCGTGGTCCACAGCAGGCTGCCATCGTCCTTTCCGGCGATCGCCGGCGGCAGCATCTCATCGTAGTCCTGAATGTACATCAGGGTGGCGAGGTCAAGCTGCTTGACGTTCGAGAGGCAACTGCTCTGGCGAGCCTTCTCCCTGGCCTGAGCAAAGACAGGGAAGAGGATCGCGGCGAGGATCGCAATGATCGCGATCACCACCAGCAACTCGATCAGCGTAAAGCCGCGGCTATCTGCCCTGTGCATCGGTCAACAACCCCTCCCTGAATCCGCGTGAGCTTATCCAGTCAGAGTATTCGACCAGCATGCGGTCTCTCCTGCACCGGGGGAGCTGTGCCCGGGTGCTGAAGGTCTTCAACGCGATCGGAGGAAACTGTCATTCGCATGATCGAAGGCTGGCGGGAAGGACTGACGTGATGACAGAGGTGCGATCATCGTACGAGGTTGCCGTCGTCGGAGGCGGGTGTGCGGGCGTCGCGGCGGCGGTGGCGTCGGCGCAAAACGGCGCGCGGACGCTGCTTGTTGAGCGCGACTCATTTCTCGGCGGCGACCTCGTCAGCGGTCTGCCGATCCTCGGCGCCTGCAACTCCCTCGGCGAGTGGGTCGTCGGGGGTGTCCTCGACCAACTGCTGCAGCGCTGCCGCGAACTCGGCGGGTACGAGGGCCTGATCTGCGACTGGCGGACGCTGAGGGGAGTCTGCGTGGATCCTGATATCATGCGACTCGCGATCGTGGACGTACTCGACCGACACGGCGTCGATCTGCTGACCGGCGGCCACGTCCGTGGCGTCCGCGCAGACGAGGGACGCGTCGAGGCGCTGACCGTCTGCGGTGGAGTCGATGCGGAGATAGAGGCGCAGTTCATGGTGGACTGCACCGGCGACGCCACCATCGCCGCATCGGCGGGCGCGGCGTGCGAAAAGGGCGGGCCCGGCGGGCAGTTCCAGCCGGTGAGCCTCGTCTTTCAGATGGGGCCGATCGACGTGGAGCCGCTGCTGAGGTTCGTCCGTGACAATCCCGGCGAGGTCCTGCTCGCAGAGAACCCGGTCATCGGCGATTCCCGCGCCGAGTGCGCCCGGGCGCTGCATGAGGCAGGCTACCCCTACCTTGCGCTCAGCGCGGAGGGCGGCGTGCTCGGCGGGGCCATCGAGAGCGGCGAGATGTACCCGTGCACCGCGATCTTCATGTCACCGACCTCGCTGGCGCGAAACGAGGTGACGCTCAACACCACCCGCGTCGCCAACGTCGATGCCACCGACGGCAGCGAGTTGAGTCGGGTGCTGCCGGTGCTGGTGGAGCAGGTCGAGATGTGCGCGCGTTTCGCGCAGAAGCGTCTCCCCGGATTCGCAGGAGCCACGATCACGCGCGTCGCGCCACGGGTGGGTGTGCGCGAGACGAGGCGGATCGTCGGCGAGCACGTGCTGACCGCCGGGGAGGTCGTGGAGGGCAGCAAGTCCGCTGAGGGCGTCGCAAAGGGCGGCCATCACGTGGACATCCACGGCGCGGGGACGTGGCAGAAACGTATTCCGGTGACGGATGGGCGCTCCTACGACATCCCGTGGGGCTGCCTGATCCCGGGCGGGCTCACGAACACGCTCGTGGCCGGGCGGTGCATCTCATCCACCCGCGAGGCCAACGGCTCAGCGCGCGTGATGGGTACCTGCATCGCGACCGGGCAGGCCGCCGGGACGGCCGCCGCTCTCTGTGCCACGGGCGGGCACTGCGATGTCCGCGATCTGCCGCTCGACCGACTCCGCGGCACACTGCGCGAGCAGGGCGCGATCCTCGAAGGGACGCACTGACGGCGACGCCGTCGCTTCCTCGCGCGCACGGGACTGACCGGAGGAGAATCGTGATGACTGCACAGGCAGGATTGATCATGACCACGCTGCTGGTTGGCCTCGTCCTCATGACGGCTCCCGCCGCGCTTGCCGCGGAATACTATCTGTCACCTGAGGGTGATGACGCGGCCGCGGGTGATCGGGATGCGCCGTGGCAGACCATCGCGAGGGCGAATGAAACGCTGCAGCCCGGGGACACCGCAATCTTTCTTCCCGGCGAATACTCCGGCGCCATCGCACCGGAGCGAAGCGGGATGGCCGATGCGCCGATCACCTTCCGCTCGGTAGAGCCGCGGGCGGCGCGACTGATGGCCGAAGATGGACACCTCGTCATGCAGTTCAAGGGGCATGAGCATGTGACCGTCGAGGGTTTCGAGGTCGATGGGATGGGGGGCGGCGGCTGGTTCGGGGTCGATGATTCGAGCCATGTGACGATCCGCGGCTGCAATATGCGTCGCGCCCGCCCGCTGCACTGGATACGCAACTCCACGCAGATCCGGCTGCTCGACAACGTATTCAGCAAGGACACCGTGACGGGCGACCTGCTGCGCGTGTTCGACTCCTCGCAGGTGCTGATTGAGGGGAACTCATTCGCCCACGCGGGACACGGCGTGGTGAGCTTCCTGCAGGTGACTCATTCGGTGGTGCGCGCGAATGTCATTCGTGCGGAGTGGGGGAGAAACTACGCGTTCTCCGCCTCGGGCCGCCTGCTGATTGAGGACAACATCGTCACCCGCGCCCGCGACAGCGCCTGGTCCGCCGACCCCTACTCCAAGAACCTTTACGACGAGAGCATCTTCCGCCGCAACCGCGTCTTCGACAACCTCGGGACGCCGCTGAATACGAGCAGTTACATCTGGCGCGGCGTCTCGCCGACAGGACTCTACCGCTGGCCCTTCCGCGCCATGAACTCGCGCTTCTATCACAACACATTCACCGAGAATCTCGGCCCGGCGTGGAGGCTCGGCGGGATCAACGTCAGCGCGCACATCTTCCGCAACAACATCTTCCACCGCAACGATCCGCTCGGCGGCAACGTCCAGGTCACTCACAGCGACAGGATCAGCGGCGACACCCAGTTCATCAGCAATCTCTTCCGCGGGACGGAGCCGGGGCAGACGGTCGTGCGCTACGGCGACGAGTTCTGGACCGCCGAGGAGGCGAACGAGAGTACCCGGACCGTCGGCGACTACTGGTCGGTCTTCCACGAGAACATCGACGCCGAACCCGCCTTCGTGGACGCGGACAACCGCGACTTTCGGCTGAGTTCCGACAGCGGGGCGGTGGACGCGGGGACGCCGCTGGCGCGGGCCATCGGAGAGGGGACCGGCACGGAACTGCCCGTCAGCGACGGGATCGCCTTCTACGACGGCTTCGGGATCGAGGGTGAGGAGGGCGACTGGATCGCCATCGGTGAGGGCGACAACCTCGCGCAGGTCCAGCGCGTCGAGTTGCGCTACTACCGCCCGGCGCTGCTGCACCTCGACCGCGAGGTCGCGTGGACCGACGGCATGCCCGTGAGCCTGCCCTGGGCGGGCGAGGCGCCCGACGTCGGTGTGTACGAGCGCGGTGTGGAGCATCCGACGGCGTTGATCGCGCTGGCGGAGCCTGCCGTCGCGGAGCCCGGCCGGCCGATTCGCTTCAGCCTCGACGCGCTCGGCAAGCAGGTCGAGTCGGTCACCTGGGACTTCGAGGACGGATCGTTCTCCGATCAACTCTCACCCACCCACAGCTATGCGGCGACCGGACAATACGGCGTGATCGCGCGGGCGACTTTCACCAGCGGGCGGCGTGGCGTGGCCGCGCTTTTCATCAGGATCCCCGAACGCATCGATCCGGTCCTGCCGTTCGTCGAGATCGACTTCGAGGATGAAACGTTCCAGCAGACGTGGGGCTGGTACATGAAGTTCTACCGCGGGCATCAGACCGGCCAGGCGCGCGTCGAGCGGCCTGACGGTGAGGGCAAGTGCATGCACCTCTTCTACGATGACAGCAAAGCCAACCGCGCCGCCGCGCAGATCGCGCCCGGCGCGTGGGAGATAGACACCTACCCGCTCGTGCGCTTCGCCTATCGCATTCCCGACGGTGTGCCCGTCGCGGTCGAGTTGAACACATTCGGCGGTCCGGATCAGCCCGCGGGGTTCATCCTCGGCGGCACTCCGGCGCGACCTGAGCGCGAGAGCGACCTCGGCGTGTACGAGCTTGTCGCCGACGGTGAGTGGCACGAGATTGAGATCGACGTCCGCAAGGCCCGCCGGGCCCATCCGGAACTGACGCACCTGCGCCAGTTCCTTCTGCGCACCGACTGGCGGGAGGATCAGGGGCAGGAGATGTGGTTCGACGACTTCGCGATCCTGCCCGAGGAATGAGGAGAACGAGGATTCCGAAGGGGCCGCGTCGAACTGTCCGTCGCCGGGCCGGTGCAGAACTCCTCGCGTCCGGCGCTCGTCTGTGAAATACACCCCGTCCGCTTCAGTTCGCGTGGCGGCCCCACATGCGTCGGCATGCCGTCCCCCGGCCATCCGACATACACAATGAATGCAGCACCCTGTGAACAAATAATGTCGTGAGCAAATCATGCCAGGAGGCCAGCCGTGAGATTACTCACCGTTTTCGCGCTTATTGCCGTGCTCATGCCGTGCGCTGCCGCTCAGGCCGTCACGCTGAACGCCTGCGATTCTCTCGAGGACTTTCGCATTGAACACGGAGAGAACTGGGAGCAGTCCGAAGTTGAAGTTGTCAGCGACCCCGGCTTCGATGTCGAGGGCGACGGGGCGGTCCGCGTCCACGGGACCTCGCCCGCCGACCGCGACGGCAACAGCTACCTGAGCGTTCGCGTCTCGATCCCGGCCACCGACTTCGACGGAAAGGCGCTCTCATTCGACGCGGCCACGTCCACGCCCGAAGAGTCGGAGGCGCTCTACGTCCGCGGCTTCGACGCCGAGGGGGACGCAGTCCTGAGCTGGACGAGCTGGGATGGTCAGCTTGGCTCTGAGAAGAAGACGTGGACTTTGCATCCCGGCCTGTCGGAGCAGGGCCTGTCGTGGGAGAGCAGTTACATAGAGAGCGACGACCGTTCGGCGGTCGTCTCCCTGCTCTTCATCGTCGGCACACCCAACGCCGGCGCGGACTTCGACATGACCCTCGACAACATCCGCATCGAGCCATCCACGAAGAAGACGTTCGCGGATGTCAGCGAGCCTAAGGCGCTCTATCCCGAGACCACGCTCGTGGAAGACGGCGAGGCGCGCGCGATCATCGTCACCCCTCAGGCCGACGAGTGGCGAGCCTTCGCGGGTGAGGTCGCCGGGGCCATCGAGCAGGCCACGGGAGTGGCGCTGCCGGTCGTCACCGATGATGAGGTGAGCGAGGAGGACCTT
Source organism: Armatimonadota bacterium (assembly GCA_046540615.1). GTDB lineage: Bacteria > Armatimonadota > Zipacnadia > Zipacnadales > UBA5352 > UBA5352. The sequence continues at coordinate 22,407 of JBKHFA010000009.1, forward strand.
GTCGAGACGAACGCGATCATCGTCGGAAGCATCGTCAACAACATGGCGCTGCTCTACCCCTACTCGCACCAGCTCACATTCGCCGACGGCGTCTACCCCGGCGACGGCGGCTACGAGGTGCGGACGGTGCCCGACCCGTGGGGGACTGGCCGCAACCTCATCGCCATCGGCGCGTCGGATATCCCCGGCGCGCGGGCGGGGCTTGAGGCGCTCCGGCAACACGTCGCGGAGGGCGAGACGCTCGTTCTGCCGTCGATCCTCGAGGTCGAACTGGCGGGCGGCGCTCTGGAGAGCTACGGTCATCTCTTCACACAGACGCTCGACGATGACTGGACGGAGAAGATCCGCGAGGAATGTGAGACGCATCTCGTCCGCGCGGGGACCCGCGGGCTCTTCTCACGCGCGCAGACAGAGGGGCGCAACTACGCGCTGACCGGGCGCGAGGAGTACGCCCGGATGTACGTGTGGATGATCAAGCGCACCTATGAGAACTACCTCTCCGACCCGGATACCTACGGCGGACCGTGGGGGATGGACTCTGACTTTCACATCTATCACAACATCCCCGCGTGGGATGCGGTCGAGGAATGCCCGGCGGTGACGGACGAGGAGCGGCTGGAGGTCACGAAGATACTCTTCCGCTGGGTCAGCGAACTGGGGCCCGGCAAGTCCGCAAGCCCGACGAGCAGGAAGGTCCGCTTCAACCATCAGACCTTCCCCGCGCTCGGCTGCCTCTACGCCGGGCAGTACTTCAGCCGCTACTACGACGCGGTCGAGGGTGAGAACTGGATCGACACCGCCGACGGGACCTTCCAGTTCCAGTTGGACGCCAGCAAGGCGCATTGCGACTGCAACAGCTACCAGTGGCTGACGCTCAATCACACGATGACCTACGCGATGGCGCGGCCGGACCTCCGCTACTTCGAGAACGGCAACGCGCGCCTCAATGCCGATTACGCGATCATGACGATGAACAACCTCGGCTACCAGGTGCCCTACGGTGACATCGGCGGCTGGGGGCCGCTGGGGACCGAACTGCGGATCCTGCGCATGGCCGAGTGGTACTACCGCGACGGCCGCTACCAGTGGGCGATTGACCGGAAGATGCAGGCCCGCCCGGACCTGACCCTGTCGAGCTTCTCGCTCGGCGACCACCAGCCGGTGGAGCCCGACCACCTGCTCGGCGCGAAGGGCTGGGCGGTCGATGAGAAGTGGTATGACAGCTTCAGCGGCGAAGAGCACGTGGCGCTGGAGCACGCGGTGGACAAGATCTCATTCCGCGACAGCTACGAGCCTGACGCGGACTACCTGCTGCTCGACGGACTGACCGTCGGTGGCCACGGGCACATTGACGGCAACGCGATTCTGCAGTGGACCGCCGATGAGCGCATCTGGCTTGCAGACGCGGATTACATCAAGTCGCTGCCGAAGTATCACAACTCGATGCTGGTGATCCGCGACGGGCAGTCCGCCCCGGTTCCCGCCTACGCGGAGCTTGAGAATCTCGCGGACCTTGAGACCATCGGCGCGTCGCAGACGGTTGCGCGCGACTACGCCGGCGTGGACTGGCATCGCAACGTCATCTGGATCAGGCCCGACGTGTTCGTCGTCGCCGACAGGATGGTTGCGAATGAGCCCGGCGACTACAGCTTCCGCGCGGTCTGGCAGACCATCGGGGAGACCGAGCTTGACGGCTCGCGACTTTCAGTTGAGCAGGAGGGCCGGTTCGCCACCATCGCGATGACTCCCGACACGCAGTGCATCCTCAACGAGGACGCGGAGACCGGCTCGAACTGGAGCAGCTACCCCTACATCGCCGAGCCACTCGTCAAGTCCATGCAGGGCATCATCAACGCCGAGCTTGACACCGGCGAGCAGGCGGTGCTCTTCACCGTCATGCATTCGTCGGGCGAGGAGCCTGCCGACCTGCGCGCGCGGCGCCTGAGCGACAACTCCGTCGCCATCACTGGGCTCGGCGATCCCGTGGTCGTCGCCGTGAGGGACGGGGATGGCGCCATCGAGATCCCCGGCGCGGGCACGATCGAGGGACAGATGGGGGTCGTGACGCCGACGCATATCAGCGCGGTCGGCGCGACCGCCGTGCGCACCATGGACGAGACACGGCAGTTCGCCGATCCCACCGATGTTGAGGCCGACCTCGCGGCGGGATCGGCCACGCTTCAATCCCCGGCGGTCGACTCCATCGGCATCGAGCAGAGCGCCGCTACCGAGCAGTTCGGCGACGGGGTCTCGCGCCACGAGACCGAGGCGCTGATCAACATCCTGATCGCATCGGCGCCTCGCGTCGAGGACGACGCGGCCGACGCGATGGACGTGCCGGAGATGACCGGGCGCTGGGCGTACATGGAGCGTCCCGACAACTTCCTGCTCACCGGCAACCCGGGCGAGGCGGCGTCGGTGAACGCGCTTGCGAACGTCGCCGCCGCGCCCGATCCGCTGGAGGCGAACGTGCTCTCGGGCGAGGCCGGGCGCAACCGGCTGAGCAACATCTTCGACGGTCGTGATGACGGCACGTCCGACGCGACCATGTGGGCGGAGGACCAGGAGGTCATCATCGACCTCGATCTGCTCGACAGCTATCAGATCGAGCAACTCGACCTCAGCGCGTGGTTCGCCACCTCGTCAAGCAAGGGCAACACCTTCCAGCTTGGGCGCATCCAGGTGCTCGCCTCGGATGACGGCTTCGCCGACGATGAGCGAACGCTGGTTGACTTCACCGACGAGGAGATGCACCCGAACTGGGGCCTGCCCATCCACCAGCCGATGGAGTACGACTTCGAGCTTGATGCCGCCGCCAGCAACCTTCGCCTGATCCTCACCCCGCGGCCCGGAAGCGCCGTCTACGTGGCCGAACTGCAGGTGTGGGGCTCCGGTGACGGCCTCAAGGAACTCGCCGTCTCCCAGGCGACCGGGGGCGACGCGGCATACACTTTCAACTCGGTACACAGCGCCGACCTCGACGGTGACGGCGCGTCTGAGGTGGTCGGAGGCAACTCCAACGGCCAGGTCTACTGCCTCGACGCGGACGGCGAAGTCCGCTGGAGCCACGATTGCGGCGTGGAGGTAAACTCCGTCACCACCGTCGACTTCTCCGGCGAGGGCCGGCCAACGGTCGTCGCGGGCACGATGAACGGCTTCGTGGTGGCGCTCAGCGCCGATGGTGAGCACCTGTGGACCTACGAAGTGCCCTACTACAAGCGCACGCCGCACGTGCGGACGGTCTTCAGCGCGAACCTCGCCGGCGATGGCTCCGAAGCGGTCATTGCGGGCGCGGATAGCTGGCGCTACTACGCCATCGACTCGCAGGGCAATGAGCTGTGGCACTACGAGAGCGTGCATGGCTCGACCGCCGGCGCGGCCGCCGACGTGGACAGCGACGGTCGCGACGAGATCATCGCGGGCACCGAGTACTACCGGTGGCATGTCGTCAACCCCGACGGCAGCCTGCGCTTCCGCGTGGGCACCGTGAGCGGGCCGTGCGCGAACGCGGTGGCCGCCGGCGACCTCGATGGCGACGGCCGGCAGGCGGCGATCTTCGGTGGCGCGGACAGCACCGTGCAGGCGGTCAGCCCCGACGGCGACCGGCTGTGGACCGTCAACACAGGCGACGAAGTCACCGACCTGGCGTGTGTGGACGTCGATGGCGACGGCGCCGACGAGGTCCTCGCCAGCAGCCTCTCGTTCAACGTCTACTGCATCGAGGGCGACGGGACCATCGCATGGCGCACCGCGCTGCCCAACCAGGTCACGACGCTCGCCGTCTCCGAGGAAGATCCGCTGCGTCTCGTGGCCGGCTGCGACGATGGCGCGGTCTACGCGCTGAACGCGTCCGACGGTTCCATCATCGGTCGCTTCGAGACGGGCGGTCGGTTGATCGACATCGCGCCCGCCGGCCCGGGCGAGATCGTTGCCTCAAGCCGCGACGGGCACGTCCACATGATCAGCCTGCCGTAGCCTCGGGCCCGATTGCAGACGGACACCGACGCCCGCGTGGCGCCGCTCCGGCGGCGTTTGACGCGGGCGTCCTTTCTTTTCTGCGGGCGCAATACTTCTCCTGATTCGCGGGGAGGAGCCGATCTTCGCCGCGGTGAAATACCACCGAAGTTTCCCAGCAGTTGTCCGGGAGTGATGGAATGATGCTCAGGACAGTCGCGATCATTGCCGCTTTCGGCTTTCTCAGCCCCATGCTTCTGCCGGCAGCGCACACGGTGATGGCGGACGATGAACTTCCCGCCGTCGAGCAGGTCGAGGCGGCGATGATCGAGGCCGCCGAGGCCTTCCACCGCCTGTCATACGACGGCGCGCACGTCGATTCGTACTCGGTGGACCTGCAGGAGCGCTATGACGGCCGCCACGGCACGAAGCGCGCATTCCCCGCCGATGAGCCGGACTGGGCGGAGACCGAGCCTCCCACCGGCGGCACCGTTGGCCAGGCGCTGCTGCGGGCGTACCGCGCGACGGGCGAAGAGCGCTACCTCGAGATGGCGGAGGAGGTCGCCGACGCGCTGGCGATCATCCAGACCGACTCGGGCGGATGGCCCGCCCGCGCCCGGCTCAGCCAGCCTCCCGGCTCCGGCACACGCAGCGACCTCGATGACAACCGCACACAGAGCACCGTGCGCTTCTTCATTGACCTTGTGAACACGGGAGCCAGTGAACGCCACCGCGAGGTCATGCAACGCGGCCTCGACTTCATGATGGAGGCGCAGTACCCAAGCGGCGGCTGGCCTCAGTACTATCCGCCCCCCGACGATCAGAACAACTATCAGCGCTATCATACGCTCAACGACGCGTCCATGCCCGACAACATGCGCACGTTGCTGATGGCGTGGCGGGCCTTCGGGGAGCAGGAGCACCTCGACGCGGTGATTCGAGCCGCGGACTGGCTGCTTGAGGTGCGGCTGCCCGGCGCAGGCTGGGCGCAGCAGTACTACGATGACTTCGTCTCCGGTCCGCTGATCCCGAATCACCCGGCCCCGGCGCGCTGGTTCGAGCCGATGGCGCTCGTCTCCAGCGAGAGCGGCTCGGTTATTCGCATCCTCACCGAAGTCTGGCTTGAGACCGGCGATGACCGGTACATCGAGCCCTTCGACGAGGTCGCGGAGTGGTTCGAGCGCTCGCGGCTGGACAACGGCCTGTGGTCGCGCTTCTACGAGCTTCACACCAACCGCCCGCTCTACTGCACACCCGATCGCATCATCACCTACTCCGATGAGAATCTGCGCCCGGGGTACGCGTGGCAGAGCAACTGGGGCGAGGACGTCCTCCGGACCGTCGAGCGCGTGAAGACGCTCGGGCGCGAGGGGCTGCTCGCCGAGCGCGAGACGACCCCTGACGATGACCGCGCGCGCTCACTCGGCGAACGAGCGCAGCGCGCCATCGACACGATGGACGATCGCGGCTACTGGACGTACGAGCGCTTCGTCGGCGCCGTGGTCGATCATGATGACGAGCGCATCTGGACGAGGGAGTTTGTCAGCAACATGAACGCCATGAGCGCCTATCTTGAGGCGCTCCAGCAGCGCGGCGAGCTTGACGGCTGAGCGCGTGACGATGACCGGCAATCGGAGGAAAAGAGAGATGAGATTCGCCCTCACGGCAGCACTTATGCTGATGCTCTGCGGCTCATGCGCGTTTGCGCAGGGCGACGACCTGCCCTCGGCCGAGGAGGTCGAGGCGGCCATCATCACCGCAGCGACGGCCTTCAGCGAGCTTTCGTACCAGGGAGCGTACCCCTACCTGCTCTCGGGCGACCTGCAGACGCGGTACAACTGCGGACATGGCAACAACAGCCCCTTCCCTGATGAGACCTACCTGTGCATCGAGCCGCCCGGGACCCCGTGGGTCGGGCGCGCCTATCTTCGCGCCTACCGCGCCACCGGCGACGAGCGCCTGCTGCAGATGGCGATGGAGGTCGGCGACGCGCTGGCGACCATTCAGCTTGCCGTCGGCGGATGGCGGATGCGACAGCCGCTCAGCGACGAGTGGGCGGATCAGGAGATCCCCGAAGAAGTGACCGGCGCCTACCAGCGCGGTGCATTCGCCGACCTCGACGACAGCCGCAGCCAGGGGCCAGCGCGGTTTTTCATCGAACTGGTGCGCGATGGTTCGGACACGGAGAGGCATCGCGAGGCCGTGGAGCGTGCCCTGCAGATGCTGCTCGACGCGCAGTACCCCTCCGGCGGCTGGCCGCAGATCTACCCGGCGCCCGAGAACGAGGCCGACTACCGCCGCTATCACACGCTCAACGACGCCAGCATGCCCAACACGATGCTCGTGCTGCTTGAGGCATGGCGGACCTTCGGCGAGCAGGAGTACCTCGACGCGGTCGTGCGCGGCGCCGACTGGCTCCTTGACGTCCGACTGCCCGGGGCGGCGTGGGCGCAGCAGTACTACGACGACTTCGTCACCGGCCCCCGGAAGCCGAACCACCCCGCGCCCGCGCGCTGGTTCGAGCCGATCGCCATCACCGCGTCCGAGAGCGGCGCCGCGATGAACGTGCTCGCCGAGGTGTGGCTGGAGACGGGCGATGAGAAGTACATCGAACCCTTTGACGAGATCGTGGCGTGGTATGAGCGCTCGCGGCTTGACGACGGCCGCTGGGCGCGATTCTACGAGTTGCACACCAACCGCCCGCTCTACTGCACGCCGGAGCGGATCATAACGCACTCCGACGAGAGTCTGCGGCCGGGCTACGGCTGGAAGGGCGCGTACGGCAACCGGGTATTCACAATTGCCGAGCGCGTGAACACGCTGGGTCGCGACGGCATCCTCGCCGAGCGCGAGGCCGCGCCCGATGCCGAGCGCATCCAGCAGCTCGGCGGAGCGGCGGCGCAGGCCATCGATGCTCTCGATGAGCGCGGGTTGTGGGTGAGCGAGCACGGGCCGGAGGATGAGAACATCCGAACCGGCGACTTCTTCAATCACATGAACACGCTGAGCGCGTATCTCGAGGCGGTTCGCGGGGCCGACTGATCGGCGCCTGTCACGCGACAGCGGAACACCGGGATCGAGTGTTTTCAGGTTAAGCGCTTGACATAACCGGTGGTAAAGCGCTAAACTTATACTGGCGGTAGAAGCATTTCGCGTTGCTGTGCCACTACATCCGGGGTGAGTCGGTGGCAACGCTCAGCGACGTAGCACAATCGGCCGGCGTCTCCATCACCGCAGCATCCCTCGTGCTGAGCAACTCCGTCGGTGCCAGCCGCATCAGCGAGGACACTGCTCAGCGGATTCGCGAGACCGCGAGTGAACTCGGCTACCATCCGAATGCCGCAGCCCGACGCCTGGCCAGACGCAAGAGCGACCTCATCGGTGTCCTCGCCGAGACATTCTCCTACACGATCGCCCTCCGACGCCTCGAAGCGACGATCCGCGCCCTGCTCGACAACGGCTACCAGCCACTGGTGTGGGCGGCCGACTGGTCAGACAGCAAGTGGCAGTACGCCCACGGCATCCTCGCCAGTAACGGCGTCGCCGGCGCCCTGATCCTCGGCCCGACCGATCCGACTTCGAAGATGGAGATTGCGCCGCAGCTGATGGATGCGGGGATTCCCACCGTGAGCTTCGATGCCGGGGACGGCCTCGCGGGCGCGGGCGTTGACCGACGAGGCTCGTTCTACGACCTCACGCGCGCCGCAATCAGCGCCGGGCACACGAAGATCGGCTACCTTGAGCCTGGGGCGGGCAAGGGCGTGGACACCCTGCGCGTGGACGGCGTCGAAGCCGCCATCGCCGAGTGTGACGGCGACGTCTCGCTCGTCTCCCTCAGACCGTTCGCGGCCCCGGGGTCCCCGCCACCACCCGCGCAGTCCGCCAGGGAGTTGGGATTTCAAACCGGCCATCTCGGGGCGGATATGTTCCTTGATGACGACGATCCTCCGACGGCGGTCATCTGCCACTGCGATGATGTCGCGATCGCCTTCATGCACCGAATCCAGTCCGCGGGCCTGCAAGTGCCCGATGATGTCGCTGTCTTCGGCTTCGATGGACTTCCCGAGAGCAGTTGCACCTATCCTCCTCTGACCACCGTCGAGCAACCCGTCGATCAGGTGAGCGCGGCGGCCGTTGCCAGTCTGCTCGGCTTCATCGATGATTCCGACACGGCTTCGGAGGAGTACCGGCTTTTCCCGGGGTCGCTTATCATCAGGGAGTCGAGCGGCGCCATCCCCGAACACCCGTTTGTGTCGAGTCGGCTGAGAGACCGGCGCGAGGGTGGGGAGCTTATGAGCGCGCAGTAACACCGCTCGATGAGAGGAGGTACGCTCAATTCGGCGGGGGAGGGCTCAGAGAATTGACCCGGCGTATCGTACGATTGGTAGACTACCTTGTAAAGGGGATGGAACGATGCGAAGACGCAACGGTTTCACCTTGATCGAACTGCTGGTCGTGATCGCGATCATCGCGATACTCGCGGCGATCCTGTTCCCGGTATTCGCCCGAGCGCGCGAGAAAGCGCGGCAGACCACCTGCCAGAGCAATCTCAAGCAGATTGGTCTGGCCATGGAGATGTACGCGACTGATTGGGAAGAGACGTATCCTATGGTGTTCACTCGATACAATGCCCCCTCGGGCTCGTCGGATCCCACCATGTGGAATAAGGTTCTCCAGCCCTACGTGAAGAACTGGAAGATATTCCGTTGCCCGTCCTTCGAGCCCGGTAGCCACGAGGACCAGCCTTACGGAGTCGGCTTTAATCGGCGTCTGTACGGCTACAATACCACCAACGGAACCAATCCGGGACCACGCAGAATGGCCTCAATCAAGATGCCCTCACAGAAGATCTCCGTCGCGGACTCACCAAGCTACATCGTCGCCGACACAATGCATCCCTTCAGTTGGGATGCCGACATTGCAGAACGCCACAACGAGATGGGTAATGTGTTGTTCTGTGATGGTCACGTGAAGACGGTCAATCCCACCGAGTACAACACCAATGAGGCCTACTGGTACGCGCACATCGAGAGCGGCTTCTAATCCATTGCCGCTCGAATGGATGGCGGGTACCAGTCCGGGCACCCGCCATCCGCAGTTCCGGTGAAAACCGGAAACCCGACGGCGAACCGATCAGCGCGTAATGGCATCGCACGGCGCGAGACACACGCTGCATAGTACGGTTCGTATACTACCTGCAAAGGGGATGGAACGATGCGAAGACGCAACGGTTTCACCTTGATCGAACTGCTGGTCGTGATCGCGATCATCGCGATACTCGCGGCGATCCTGTTCCCGGTATTCGCCCGAGCGCGCGAGAAAGCGCGGCAGGCCACCTGCCAGAGCAATTTCAAGCAGATTGGTCTGGCGTTGGAGATGTACGCTCAGGATTGGGAAGAGACATATCCAATGGTCTTCACCAGATATGATGCGAGTGAAATTGACTATTCACGACTCTGGAATAAGGTACTTCAGCCGTATGTGAAGAATCAGAAGATCTTTCGTTGTCCGAGTGCCGATCCCGGCAGCTACGACGACAGAGCGTGGGGCATGGGGATCAACCGTTGCCTGTATGGCTACACGGGCGACAATAGCACCGACCGTGGTCCGCGCCGTGCAGCAAGCATAAAGATGCCGTCTCAGAAGATATCTGCGGCGGATTCCACCGGGTACTCCTACGTCGTGTACGATAGCCACTCATTTACCTGGGGCGGTGTGCTCGCCCCGCGACACAACGAAGTCGCGAATGTCCTGTTTGCGGATGGTCACGTGAAGGCGGAGCGCGCCGAACCTCTGAATGAGAAGACCGCATATTGGTACGCCCATACGGAGAGCGGCTTCTGAAGAGAGC
>JBKHFA010000010.1:0-30949 GCA_046540615.1 Armatimonadota bacterium
AGTCGAGGTAGTCGCGCGCGCCCTCGAAGGCCCTGCGGACGAACTGCTCGCAGTCGCCGAGATCCTCGGGCGGCTCAGCGACGGCGTCAACGCCCTCGGCTTCCTGCATCCGCATGTGGGCGAGGTTGAACTGAGTGTGCATGTCGCCCCAGTAGATGTTGTCACTCATGGCCACGCCTCCGGAATGCAGCGGATTACTGTCGGTGTTGTTTCGCTGCAGGGCGGCGGAAACCTTCGCGGAGACACGAAGAGGACGCGGCTCCGCTCGGAGCCGCGCCCTCGGGGAGTGGTGCATAGCGCCGCTTCAGTTGGCGTAGGAGTAGCTGAAGCCGAGCATCTGATGTCGGCGGTCATCCTGCTGGGTGTTGTCAAGTTGCAGCTTGTAGGTGATTCCGACGCCATCGGTGATCTCATACGCAAGTCCGGATCTGAAGGAGTAAAGCGTTCGATTGTCGCGTACCCGGACTTCACCGAGCACTCCGTAGTTCACCTCGGGGTTCACGGTCCACGTGAAGCGGCCGAAGTCTTTCTCTATCTGCACGAGCGCGCCGACGTCGGCCTTCCAGTCCTCGGACGTGCGGACATCTTTGCTTCCCCCGCCGGTCAACTCGACGTAGCCGCCGTCAAAATGCCTTCGCCAGCCCAGCGCCACAAGCGTTTGCACCTGGTCGAGCCCGTGGTCGCCGTCGGTGGAGACAGCGATCAGCGGATTCCACTTGTTCTGCGGTCGCTCCTTAAGCAGATAGCGGAACCAGGTCTTCAGCCGATCATAATCCTCGGCTTCGGTCAACGAGCGATCGTAGTCCGAATTCAGTGTGATCTCCCAGCGGGAATCGGGATTGTCGGTGGCCCAGACGGCGTCAAGTGCCGCAGCCAAATCGTACTCGCTGTCGTCACCGATTCGATCCTCCGACAGGTTGGCGACGAACTTGAGCTTCTCCGTCTCGAGTGCCCAGGCGGCGTTCGCGGCCGCCAGCAGACCCAGCAGCCCTGTGAGCAGTGTGATTACGACTGTGCGGTGAAGTCGCATCGGCTGCACCTCCGTCATACGTGTGTTTGGACTGTGCATCCTCTCCCCGTTTGCTCTTTTGAGGGTTTAATCACGCTGAAGTTTCGCATCGAGACAGTTGATTCCCCGGAGGGGGTGCTCAATACCACGGACCACGAACTGCACCCGGCGCTCGGGCGCGACCTTCCGACGCGCCGCATCCACCCGACAGTAGAGCCAGCGGCAGCGCATCAGATCAGGCAGCGCCTCGCGCTCGTCAGGAGTCATCATCAGGACTGCCTCGTACCCCTCGAGAAAACGCTCCACCCGGGCCTGGTCGATTGTGAACGAGGCGGTGAGCGACCAGATGTCGCCACCGACGAGCGGAGCCTCACGTTCGCCGCAGAAGAACAGCAGACCGTCCGCAACGTCCACCATCCGCGGCTGATCGCTCGCCCAGTCCCAGTCGAAGACCCCGACCACATCGCCATCGTCGAACTTGAGGTTGGCCGGATGGTAATCTCCCTGCACAACCGTGCGGGGCAGAGACCAGTAGCGTTCGTCCGGGAAGCGCTCTGCGAGGTCCCTCGCAAGCGCGAGCGCCTCCCGCAGCGCCGTCGCGTCTTCGTCCCCTGCGTCGGCCAGCAACTCCTCAAGCCCATCGCGAGCGTCCTCCGGGTCGTGGAAGCGCGGCCATGCTTTCGTCACGGGTGACTCGAAGCGCGCTGCGGACGTGTGCAGCTCGGCCAACACCCTGCCCGCTGCCTTCAGTTCCGCCGGGTCGCCCTCCCGGTGGGCCTGTCCCTCGATGAATTCGAAGAGTTCGTACACGTGCGCTCTCTCGCGCAGCCACGCCCGCCCGCACTCCGCGCGCACGCCCCGGGGCACCGGCAGCCCGTCCGCGGCGAGGTGTGCGAGCAGAGCGTGATCGAAGCGAACCCAGTCGGTCCGGGCGTAGCGAGGGTTGCGGCGGCGCAGGACAAACTTCCCCGCGTCGCAGTCCACGATCACGCTGGCGTTCGCGGTTCCGCTGCCGGGCACGATCTCTTCCGAGCGCGCGTCTATCCCCCAGCGGCGCAAGGCCCGCGACGCTGCGGCGGGTGACAGGGTGGTGCTGGCTCGAGACATGAACTGATCCTCCAACTCCAGGCGGTGTTAGAACGCGCTCGACGGGGCTTAGTTCGCGCGTGCGTCGCCGAAACCTGCGCGGGGGGATGTCGACAGCGCAGAGATTTCTTCCGGAAAAGAAGGACAATCTCGTGGCGCGACGAATGTCATAGTCGTTAGTAAGTGATTTTCAGGGAGGTAATGCCCAGTGAAGAAACCCGTTGTTGATCAGGATACGTGCACAGGCTGCGGTCTGTGCCCCGACATCGCTCCAGGCACGTTCGAGATGAACGATGACGGCCTCGCAGAGGTCATCGATCCGCAGGGAGACGATGAAGATACGATCCAGGACGCCATCGACTCGTGTCCGGTCGAGGCCATCGCCTGGGAGGAGTAAGCCCGGCGGCCTGAACGGATCTGCTTTCGGGGCGGCCGATCGAGCCGCCCCGATGCTATGTACGCAGGGAATGGTGGGTAGTACATGGAAGTCTCATGCACACCCACAGTTGCCCGGGCGAGCGGGCGTGGCGAGTTACTCGCGCACAGTGAAGCGTTGACCGTCGTGAGCGGAGAGCCTCGATGACCGAGCAGGGGCGACTCGAGCCCTTCAACCGCGGTCGGCAGACTGCCTCGGATGGCTGGAGCGGCGTCCGGGCCTCACACCCGGGCGTGCGTGATCGTCGCGCCATCCGCGTGGCCGACTGGCCTCCGCTCGTCAACGCCGCCATCATCGCCACCTGCGCTTTCATCACCGCACTTTCGATCCTCAGCGCGTCGATGGCCTCTCCGGTCGGCAGTGTCGAGCATTGGAATGAGTGGCGGGCCGATGACGGCGCGATCAGGCTCGAGCACCCGTCCGGATGGGCGGTTCGCGATGTCGGCCACCCGGAGCAAACGCATCTCATCATCCTCCGCTCACAGTGGGTGCGGATTCATGTGATCTCAGAGCGCGCGCTGGGTGTCGGAGCGGGGCACTACCACGTCCTTGAGATGATGCATCGGCAGACTGCCGAAACATGGAAGCAGCAGATGTTCAGCGACTTTGAGGAGGGGGGGACAGGGCGCACCACCATCGGGGGCAAACGAGCGGTCTGGTCGCAGTTCAAGTATCAGGGAAGGTACCTTGAAGCCGGTGAGCCGATGGTCGGCTACCGGGCGACCATCGTCGGCGACAGCGGCGGAGTGATCGCCAGCGCGGTCGCGCCCTCGGAGCACTGGGAGGAGTTCAAGCCGATCGGCCTCCACGTGCTCAGGAGCATCCGCTTCAACGATCGCGGCAGGTAACTTCCGCACGCTCCTCCTCGCTCGCGACCATCTCCTCCCGCTCGAACGGCCACTCTCTCGCAATGACGATCGCGCTCGCGATGACGATGATCCCGAGCGATGCCGCCTGCGCTACCGTGAAGACTGGCATCGGCGCCCAGACCTCACCGCTCGCGCCCCGCCGGAAGATTTCAACGACGTAACGCGTCATTGACGAGAGCACGAGAAAGCCGAGGAAGCGGTCGAAAGGCTTGCGCAGCCACGGTGTGAGCAGCAGCAGGACGGGCAGCGTGAAGCCGAGAGTGCCGATCACCGAGTAAAGCTGCGTGGGATGCACGGGGAACGCCGGCGCGCCGGTGGCGGCGCTCTGCGGGAACGTGACCGCCCATGGAAGCGCGCACTCGTGGCCGTAGCAGCAGCCGTTGAGAAAGCAGCCGACACGGGCGACCGCGTATCCAACCGCGATCCCCGGGGCGGCGAGGTCGAAGATTCGCGTGAAGCTCGCGCCCATCAGCGGGGCCGCGATGCCGAGGACGAGCAGCCCCCCGCCGAGTCCTCCGTGCCAGCTCATCCCACCGCCCCAGATGTTGGCCGCCGATGAAAGATCGTTCGCGTACTCCCCCCAGCTCAGAAGCACGTAGCCGAGGCGCCCGCCCGCGATGCCTCCCGCGAAGCCGAGCAGGGAAAGGTGCACCACCTGTCTGCCGGAGAAGCCGTAGCGATCGCGATCGAGGTACATCCACATGAAAGCCGCCACGAAGGCGCCGAGCATCATCAGGCCGTAGGAGCGGAGTTCAAAGGGACCGTAGCGGTTGACAAGAACGTAGGTCACCACCGTCGGGATAGCGGCCTGCACCGCCAGCTCAAGCGCCAGCCCCCACGACGGCGTCATGCGCCGGTCGCTGCCGCGACGCTCCAGCCACGTCCAGATCCCCACGATGCAGAAAAAGAACGCGAAGACGCCCGGAAGATGAACCGGATCCCACGGGCCGAATGTCACCATCGTCGGGTGCATGTGCGCTCACATTCGAACATCATTGTCTGAGGCAGGCCGGTTTCGCGCTTTCCGCGGGGGAACTCCCCGTCGCGGTGGTGTCAAAGAGATGATGCATCGACCACGACGCCGTCGCGGATCGACCGCTTCGCTGCTTCGAGGGCCGCCATCGTTGCCCGCACGTCTCTCCCGGACGCCTCAGGTTCATCGCCTTCCCGGACCGCGCGGACAAACTCGCCGACCTGCGCCCGCCACGCCGCCGGGCTGTCGAGAGGCACCTCGATGATCTCGTCGCCGAGTTGAATCTCTTCCGTGCGCACCATCATCGCGCCCTCAGTCCCGATCACCATGCACTCCCAGGCGCCAAAGGGCGTGTTGATGCTGTGCTGGTAGGTGGACATGGGGCCGTCGATCAGCGAAATCTGCACCGTCAGTTCGTCGTAGTCATTCCAGTACTCGTTGTTAACGCGCGCCTGCGCGTAGACGTCGCCCGGAACGCCATCGGTGAGCCACAGGATCATGTCCACTTCGTGCGCGCCGTAGCCGTAGAGCACCCAGCCTCCGGCCTCTTCGGGCCTGCGCGCCCACTCCGAGCGGAAGCCCTCCGACTTGCCGAGTCGTCGGCGAAGCACGTTGCGCACCTCTCCGACCGCGCCCTCGCGGATCAACTCCCGGGCCCTGGCGTTCGCCGCGCGAAAGCGCAGGATCTGCCCGATCATCAGCACCACCCCGGCTTCATCCGCCGCGGTGATCATCTCATCGACCTCCGCCAGCGACGTGGCCATCGGCTTCTCGCAGAGGACGTGCTTGCCCGCCTCCGCCGCTGCGACCGTTACGTCGCGGTGCAGGTGGTGGGGGAGGAGCACGGAGACCGCGTCCACCCGTTCATCCTCCAGCAGTTCGCGCCAGTCGGTGTACACATTCGGCACATCGAACTCCTCGGCCCGATTGCTCGCGGCCTGCTCGTCGATGTCACAGACGGCGATCGTCTCGATGCCCTCGACATCGCGGTATGCGGGGAGATGCCCGCTGGCGATCCCGCCGCATCCGATTGCGCCCATCCCGATCCTGTCCATCAGATGGCCCTCCCGATGACGCGTCCATGTACTGATGAGGGCTGCCAAGCGTTCCGGCAGCCCTCAAGGGGTCCTCGTATCCCGACCGACGACCGACTTTTCTGATTACTCGACGGCCCGAACGTCGGTGACCTCCGGCACTTCCTGCCGCAGCACGCGGCCGATGCCCATCGCGAGTGTCATCTGCGACATCGGGCAGCCCTTGCACGCGCCCTGCAGCCGGACCTCGACCACATTGTCGTCGGTGATGTCAACGAATTCCACGCCGCCACCATCCGCCTCGAGCGACGGGCGGACCTTGTCCAGCGCGGCCTCCACTTCCTTGCGCATCTGCTCGTCGGTCTTTGCCTCTTCTGACATTATGTATCCTCCTCGGTGTTTGTTATCTTACTCGGTCTGCGACTCCGGGACCTCATCGCCTGAGGCGAAGTCGCCGACCTTCCAGCCGTCCGGTTCGCGGACGAGTTCGAAGTACTCAATCTCACTGGTGCCGTCAGGATAGCCGACCAGCACCCGCGCCCATGCGGACATGCCCCCTGGATCCACCTTGTACTGCAGAATGCGGATGCCCTTGACCTCACGCCCGCCCCAGTGCGCCTCGATGATGGACGGAGCGTCCTCGCCCACATCGTCGATCAACTCCTGCTTGCGTTCTTCGGAAAAAAGATTCCAGTGCTCAAGCGAGTCGGTCGAGCGCCAGTCGGCGGCGTCTTCCGAACTCTGATCATCTTCCGGCATCTCCGCCGCAGGCTCGTCAGCATCGTCGCGTGGAATAATGTCATACCACGTCTCAATCAGCCGCCAGATCTTGCCCTGAAGTGTCTGAGGATGTGGCGGGATCGCCATGGCCGCCTCCCGCTCCTCCTGAGGCATCCGCAGGAGCATCTGCGAGCCCTGCGGGTCCACCCAGACGCCGAAGCTCTCCGCAACGAAGCGCAGCGGCACGAAGCACCGCCCGTCGATCAGTTGCGGCGCCACGTCCACCGTATAACGCGCCTCGGCGACCTTTGCCTCGGTGCTCCCGATCCACAGCTCCACCTGCGGCACCTTCGCCTCCTCCGAACGCCACGCCTTGATATGCCCGCCCTCGTAGGTAACGCGCGCGCCCAGCCACTCGAAGATCGGCCGCAGAGGCACCAGCGTCCGGCCCTCGAGTGTCACCGGCTGCACATCGAAGACCAGCTCGCGGGCCGCGCCCGCCACGGCCGTGGAACTGAGCATAAGCAGCACGACCAGCGCGCCGGCCGTGCAGGCTCGGGTTTTCACCATCGTAACATCACTCCTGATCGATCCGGTCGGCCGCCACGATCAGACGAGCCTCGCAACTGCCCTCTGACGGCCATGACGGCCTTGCCTGCCGCCGGCTGGGTTAGAAGTCCGCCTGCTCGGCCAATTCGCGCCAGCGATCGCCGTCCTGCTCAACGAGAAAGTCGATCGTCTCAGCAAAGCTTCGCAGTCCGGCGGTCGCCCCTGGTGCTGTGACGCACATCGCGCCTGCTGCGTTCGCCATCCGCGCGACATCTTCGAGATCCCACCCCGCAAGGGTCCCCAGCAAAAAGCCCGCGACGAAGGCGTCGCCTGAGCCGGTGCCGTCCACGGCATCGACCTCGAACGCCGGGACCCGGACTTCCTGCTCCGCGGTGCGGACGTATGAGCCCTCTTCTCCCATCTTCAGACCCACCACCTTCACACCGTGGTCCATCAGCACTTCCGCCGCTTCCTCGGGAGTGTCCTTGCCCGTGATCTCCACCGCCTCGGGGAAACTCGGAAGGAACATGTCGGTGTGCGGCAGCACCGGCTCGAGTAACTCCATCCAGCGGCCGGTGTCATCCCACACGACATCGAGCGCCGTCGCCGTCCCGGCCTCCTGCGCCGCCTTCATGACGCGTGCCGCCGGTTCGCCGTCGAAGCCCGGCATCACCAGGGCGCCGGCGAAGTGGAAGATATCCGCGTTGCTGACCAGGCCCATGTCAATGTCATCCGGACGCATCGTTGCGTTGGCGCCGATGCAGTGGATGAACGTGCGCTCCCCGGCGCTGTCGATCATGATCATTGTCGCCGAGGTGCTCGCCTCGTCAGTGACCGCAATCCCGCTTGTATCCACGCCCTCCTCCGCCATCGCTTCGCGCACAAATCCGCCAAAGCCGTCATCGCCGACCTTCCCGATGATCGCGGTGTCAATGCCCATCTTCGCGAGGCCGATGCCTGTGTTCGCGGCGCAGCCTCCGATGCTCATACCCATCTCATCGATCAGCATCAAGCGCCCGTGCTCGGGCTGACCATCCACCGGGCGCCCCCACACATCCGCCACGACGATTCCGGCGCAAACTACCTGGCTCATAACTCACACCTGTCCGTTCAGATTATTTGATGATCTCAGCGGCCCCGGCTTCTCTCATATTCGCCGGACTGCAGTGCCTGTCCTTCACTTCCCTTGATCGCCGGGCAGGTCGCCTTCGATCCCTGCCTGCTGCAACCAGCGCCGCCCGCGTACGATCTGATCCGCCACCCGCGCAGTGCGCTGTGCGAGATGCGCCGGGTCGCGGTTGAAGTCGCGCACGTTCATGACCATGTCCCAGTTCCGCTGATATTGCGTGGCCTTCGCAAGGCGCAGGCGCCAGAGCCTGTCGGGAATGTCATGCGGGCCCAGTTCTGAGTTGAGTTCACGCAGAATACGCAGATACTCGTAGTCCTGCACCGCCTGCTGAAGCAGCTTCAGCGCCACGGTCGGGTGAGGATCGACCAGGCGCTCGTCGCCCTGCGCGCAGTAGAGCAGCCCCGACGCGCACAGTTCGCCGCCGTCGGCGCCATCCCACAGCAGCATGTCCCGGCGGTACTCGTCGGCCAGCCACCCGAGCATCCGCACGTCCATCGGGCTCATCGCTCCCGCAATCCGCCAGAGCTTCGCGGCTTCCGCATCTGCGGCCGCCAGCGACAACTCGAGGCCCTCACATCCGCCGAAGCCGCTCGCGATCTCGGGCGCGACTGCCCAACTGCCGATCTCCGCGATCGACTCCGGCGCCATGCCCGGCAGCGCAACCGCGATCGAGTTGTTCCACTGCCGCGGGCCCAGGTCCGGCATCGGCTCCTTGGCCGGGAGATATGTGCGGATCGGATAGACTCCGGCCACCGTTCGCCAGTGATCGACCGCGCGCCGAAGCGCCGCCCGAGGCCTCTGCAACGCCGCAAGCTGCCCTGGCCGCGCCGCGATCATCGCCCGCATCTCCGGAGCGTAGTCCCATGCGCGTATCATCATCCGGTTCGCCCCGCCGAGGTCGATGCCGTCATCACCCCACCACGTGAAGTCCGCCAGCATCTCGCGCGGCACCACGCCGTGCTTGAGCAGCGCCTCCGCGTAGGGCCAGTACTCGCCCGCACCCAGCGCCGAGCGCTCTCCGTACCACGCTTCCATCACCTGCTGGCCATCGAAGCCCACCGAGACCGCCAGCGACGGCGTCTTCGGCAGCGTGAAGTCGTGGACCGTGAGTTCCACCGGTAGCGCCACGCGGTGCTCACCGTCGGTGGTGACGATCTCACCCCGGTAGACGCCGGCCTCGGCCTCACGGGGGATCGCGATTTCCCACCAGAGATGGCCGATCTCTGCTGTCTTTGCCGGCGTCTTCGGGACCAGCCGCCCCGCTTGCTCGAGTTGATACCAGTCGATCGAGTTGACTGTGCCGCCCGAGCCGACAAGATTCTCCGGCACAACGCTCACCGCGACCTCATCCCCGCGCGGCAT
The DNA here is from genome assembly GCA_046540615.1 of Armatimonadota bacterium. Lineage (GTDB taxonomy): Bacteria > Armatimonadota > Zipacnadia > Zipacnadales > UBA5352 > UBA5352. Next base: position 9,168 of record JBKHFA010000010.1, read on the forward strand.
GACCGCAAGCTGCACGGGAACGACCTCTCCGCGCGCGCCGCTCAGTTCGACGCGCGCGGGTACGTGCATCGTCCCGCTTTCTCCGGGCAGCGCTCCCGGCTCTGTCGGGTCCGCGACCGCCAGCCCCCACGGCGCATCATCCCAGCGAAGTGAGGCTGCGGCAGGTGCGAGGAGCGCGCGCGCTTGATCGAGCCACGCATCGAGGTCTTCAATCTGCTCGTTGATCGCTACCCACTCGTCGAATTCCGGCGCGGGCGCCTCGGCCTCTGCTCGCAGGTTCGCGATGGCCTCCGGCAATCCGGCGGTCCCCGCCAGGCCGTCGCCACCCGCGCCGATCGGCGGCGGCGAACCGGCCGCGTAGTGCATCTCGCGCCACCGCCGCTCCAGTCGCTCGATCTCCCGCAGCGCGGTCCTGCGGTAGGCCTCGACGCGGTTGGGCTTGAAGCCGACAAGGTGACCGTATTGATGCACCTCGTGGAAACCCGGAGCCAGGTCCGCATGCGACATGCCCTCGCCGGTCACGCGATCGTTGCGCGAGAAAAGAATCCCTGCCACGTCGCCCGTGGGCAGCGGCATCTCACCGGTCGGGTTGCCGCGCAGATCGCGCTTCTCGTAGCTCTCCAACGACAGCCGGATCTCCACGATCCACGCCCCCGGCTCCGTCGAGGTCTTCCACTCGCCGATGTAATCCCAGTCCGTCAGCCACTGCCCGCCCTCGTAGAACCACTTTGAGTCGAAGACCACCTCGTTCGGCGTCACGATGTACTCGTAGTACGAGTTGTGGTCGTGGCCGATGTCGAAGAATATCTCCGCCGAATCATCCCGCCAGGCGTACCCGTCGCGCTCGGTGATCTTCGTGACCAGCCTGCTCACATCGGGAGTCTCACAGCGGAAGGCCGCGTAAAGGTTTTCATCGTCGTAGGCGCACCACACGTGCGTTGCCATCCGCGCATCGCCGGGCTGGTTGTACATTCCCCAGTACGCGTCACCGATGGAGGCGTTTTCATCCCAGCAGGCGTCGGAGAGATCGCCATCGATGACGGGTGGCTCAGTCACGCGCGGGATCTCGTGCTGATAGAGCGGCTTGGGCTGCATCGCGAAGTCGTCAGGCATCGGCGCGCCGCCGGAGGGGGTCAGCCAGCAGGTGGCAGGCCCTCCTTCGGCCTCGAAGGTCCACCTGACCGGCAGCCGTGTCGGATTCCCGTCGGCGTCCGGGTTCGCTCGCATGTGCAGCCTCACCGTCTGCGGCTCCTCAGTCGGGCCCTCCACCCGCTTCAGCGCCATCCGGCCGTCGCCCGGGTAGCAGAGTGTCAGCGTGCCCGGGCCCTCGATCCTGACCTCCGCTTCCCACTCGTACTCCCCGGTCACGAAGGCCGCGCGGGCGGTCCACTCGCCTGACACAGACTGCCCGGCCCTCAGCGAGGCAAGCTCACTCTCTGCCCACGATCCCGTGCCCACCAGCGCCAGCATCGCGATTGTCAGGATGCGCTTCATCGTCGCCACCCTCCCATTGATCACTGCCACGTGTCCTGCGCCCATCCGCTATCAGTTGTGTTCTCGCCCCTTCTTCCGCTCGCTTCGCGCCATTTGCGAAGCCAGGACGAGGAGGGGATCGAGGGAGGTGAGGTCAGCCGTTCGCGAGGCGCTTGCTGACATCGACCATCCTGATGAAATTCTCCGCCGCATGCGCCAGCGCCCGGTGCTCGTGCATGCTTTCCGTCCCGCTCTTGTCTCCCCGCGCTCACCTTGCTGCCGAGGAACCAGTCGCCGCCGGCCACGCTCGCGCCGATGAACGGATCGCACTCGGCCAGCAGCCGCCGGCCCAGTTCGCTGTCCTCGGGCATTCGGCCGAATCCCCATGGGGTGACCGGCACTCGATCGGGCGTCCCACGTTCGATTGCGCACAGGATACGCTCTCTTGAGGTCATGCGACCCTTTCTTTGCCGATGCTGGTCTGTGCCGCAATGCAGCTTCGGATGGGCTCAGCGGCTATCCCATCTCCACCAGCACCATCGCGTATACGCGCAGAGCCGGAAGCGTCGTCCGGAGACGTCCGCCCTCAACGCCCCACTGCACGGTCTGCGACTCGCCATCCGGTGCGATCACGCGCACCGATGAGACTTCCGCTTGCTCGGGCAGGGGGATGCTCAGCGCAAGGTCTTCCTTTGCCACGAGCGGCTCGGGTTCGGAGCCAAGCGGTGTGTCGTAGTTGAGGACGTGAACGCTCATCCGCGCGCCGTCCGGCGCGGCGAATGCGTTGACTCGAACGCCGGGGCCCGCCTCGGGCAGAGTCGTCATTGCGGGCCCATCCCCCTCAATATGCTCGACAAGCCCCTCCAGCGGCAGCCGCTCAAAGCGCACCCACTCACCCGCGCCATCGGGCGCGGTCGCGGGGAGCGCTGCGCCCTCGACAGGCTCGCACAGCGCCGCGGGCATCGTCGCCTGATCGATCTCGCGCACCTGCATGTCGTGCGTCGGCGTGTCACCAATGACCACCGCGCGCCCGCCGGCCTCAACGTAACCCGTCAGAGCCGCAATTTGCTCGGGCGTGGCGTACTTCACATCGGCGAACACGACAGTGTCGAACTGCGCGAGGTGGTCGGCGGTGAACGCGTCCTCGGTGATGAGGTCGAAGAGCACGTGCCGGGCGCTCAGTTCCTCGGCGATCTGCTCCACCGTCGTAATGTGCTTCTTGTACTGGTAGAAGTTCTGCTCGCCGAAGGCGGCGACGCCGACCTGCGTGTGCGGCACCAGGCCGGTGTACGCCTCCGCGTTTTCCTCGAAGAAGGCGCGGTAGCGGTTCAGCACTTCGTCATACTCGTTCCACCGGGGGCGCAGGAGGAAGCCCGACCCGCTGCCGAACGCGGCCGCCTCCGCGTTTCCGAGGGCGGCCGTCAGCGGGTTGAGCGCCCATCCCGCGCGGGTCGCCGGATAGCCGCCCCGGGTGAGGATGAGGGCGGCGAGACCGTTTCGCGTCGCCTGGGTGTACTTGTACTGCCAGATGTGATTGTTGCGCACATTCATGTATATGTCATCGACGATGCGCGATCGCACGAGGCCGGGATTCGTCCCGTAGTCGCCGATTGAAAGCTCATACATGACGTACTCGGTGTCGCGGAACGACTGCTTCACGTTCTCCGGGCGGTGGTGTCCGCCGTTGGGGAAGAGGATGAAGTGATCGTTGACTTCCTCACCCGCGCGCTTCATCGCCTGCTGGTGGTCGTAAATGCTCTCCCGCCAGAAGCGCTGCGACTCCACCCACCCGAGTGTGAGCGGATCGTCGCGAGCGGGGGGCGGCGTCAGAGCGATCTCCTCGTCAGGAGCGGCGCCGAAAAGCTCCCCAATCTCCGCGTCGGAATACTTGGCCCGGAGAAAGCCCTGGTACTTCGTCTGACAGAATTCGCAGTAACACTGCTGCGTCGAACCGTTGTCGATGAACGCGCCATCGTACCCCACTGCCGCAACCAGTTGCACGACCGCATCGATCCACGTCCGCCATCCCGGATTGTTCACGCAGGCCGCGTAGCGCAGATTCGGCTCGTAGGGCGGGTAGAACTCGTCCTCGTCGGGCTTGCTCCCGTAGGTCGGCTTCATCGTGCCATCAGGAAGCCGCTGCATCCACTCGGCCGGGTCAAGCTCAGGCCGCGGCGGCAGGCCGAACTCCTGGTACTCATCCCAGTGATCGTAGAACTCCCAGAATCCGCGGCGATGCTCGTGGTGACCGCCGATGGTGATCGAGCAGATGTAAGGCATCACGTGGCGCACACCTGCCGCGTGAAGTCCGTCCACCATCTCCTCGAGCGCGTGATAACGCTCCCACGTCTCCTCAGGCGTCAGCCGGCGGATCGCGTCACCCTTGCCGCCGGCCTGGTTCTCCCCGCCAACGCCCTGGATCGGCCCCCAGTTGTGAGTCATCACCACGTCCTTGCCAAGGTGCAGGATCGTCGGGGGGGATTGCGCGACTGTCGCAATGTAATCCGGGTTGTCGATGTGATCGTACCCGTAGTCCAGCACGTACGTCACCGGCGGCGCGGTCCGCCAGTCGGGATCAAACGCGTGGGCCGGCGAACCTGCTGTCGCCAGCAGGCTCACGACACCGCAGATGCCTGCGATCAAGGCGATCTGTCTGCTCATCAGATGCAACTCCCTCCATCCGGGCGCTCACTCAGACAGGCGATCCCACGCGGCCACGGTCTCACGCACGTGTTCGGCCGATGCTCGCAGCGCGGCCTGCTCGTCGTCCGAAAGCTCGACCTCGATGATCTCCTCGACGCCACCGGCCCCGAGTTTCACCGGCACGCCCACGAACGTGTCCTCGATCTCATACTCTCCCTGCAGCAGCACCGACACAGGCATGACCCGCCCCTCGTCACGGAGGATCGAGGCCACCATGTCGGCGACGCCGGCGGACGGCGCGTAGAAGGCGCTCGCGGTCTTCAACAATCCAACGATCTCCGCGCCGCCGTCACGCGTCCGCTGGATGATCTCCTCGAGCCTGTCCGCATCAATAAGTTGCGTGATCGGGACGCCGCCCACCGTCGCTGAGCTTGCCAGCGGGACCATCGAATCCCCGTGCCCTCCCAGCACCATCGCCTGCACGTCCATCGCCGAGCAGTCAAGCTCCATGCCGATGAAGCAGCGGAAGCGCGCGGTGTCCAGCGCCCCTGCCATCCCCATCACGCGCTCGCGCGGATGGCCCGAGACCTCCATCGCGATGTGAGTCGTGACGTCCAGCGGGTTCGTCACCATGATGAGAATCGCGTCGGGCGCGACCGCCGTGATCCCCTCCACGATCCCGCTCACGATCTTTCCGTTCGTCGCGAGCAGATCGTCGCGCGACATGCCCGGCTTGCGGGCGACGCCGGCGGTGATGACAACGACATCAGATCCCTCAGCGGGGGCGTAGTCCGTGCCGCCGGTGATCGTCGTGGAGTGGCCGACCAGCGGCGCGGCCTCCATCATGTCCAGCGCTTTCCCCGCCGCAAGACCATCCACGATGTCCACGAGATAGACCTGGTCTGCTATGCTCCGCTCAGCGACGCGCTGCGCGGTGGTGGCTCCAACATGTCCGGCTCCGACAACTGTGACTTTCATGGCTTCGCTCCGTGGGTGCGTTTGTTGTGATATGAGCGTTCTGAGACGGACGTCAACAACGTCCGGAGGGGCGTGTGTCGATGTGTTATAATGCGTGCGTTATGCCGACCGCACTTGAGCTTATTCGACGCGTAATGCTGGTCGCCGGTGAGGCCGCGTTCCTTTTCATCGCCTCGCGGATGGTCTTCGACCGTGTTCTGCGGGCCACGTGGGGGCGCGCTCCGGTACGCCGTCTCGTGGTGGGTATTCTGCGTGCTCCCGGCAACCTCCTCCACGAGGCCGGTCACGCACTGGGGTACTACCTCGGCGGCTACCGGGTCACGCGCCTCGTCCCCTTCTTCATCGATCCCGAGGGGCGGGGGTACTGCCGCGCCGGACGGCCGTGGGCTCCGTGGGCCGTCCCGTGGGTCGCCACGGGCCTGGCGGCCGTCATGCCGCTCGTGACCGGCGCGATCGCGCTGTGGGCGCTCTCACGGCTGCTGGGCGTTCCGCAGGACCCGGATATGCTGGCGATGACGGCGGACTGGCGACGGCTGGGGGATGTTCTGCTGGGGCTCGACTACCACTCGTGGCGCACGTGGGCCTTCCTTTACCTCGTGCTGAGCATCGGCGCTGAACTCGCGCCCAGCGACATCGATCTCAAGGCGAGCCTCCCCGCGCTCGCTGCCGCGGCATGCATCGTGGTCGGCCTGATCGTAGCGGTCTCCGAGATCGAGGCGCTGGCGCAGTTTCGTCGCCCGGTCGATCTCTACGCCGGATGGGCGCTCTCGTGGGCGTCATCGATCCTTGACTTCGGGATCATGGCGCTGGCGCTGGTTGGCATCCCCGCCATGATCCTCGCATGGCCCCTCAGAAAGCGGAGATAGGCCGGCGACGCATGGCAGCGGTGGCAGGCGTCGCGCACGTCGATCTGCGTGCCCCGGCCTCCGCCACGGAGATCAGAAGATCGTCGGGGATTCCCGGGCTCGTCTACCTCTCCACCAGCCCGCGCACCAGCGGCACGAGTTCGTCCAGCGCCGAGTCGGGCTCGCGTTCGCCGGTCAGCACCGGGTGGAGATGGCTCTGGAGCAACTCCGAGACCTCCATGTAGTGTGGGATCTCGTTGCGCTTGCGCGCGCTGCGCAGCAGTTCGTAGACGGTCGGGTAATGCGGATTGAACGCGAGCACCTCCGGGTCGCGGTAGAGCGAGGTGATTGTCGGCAGCGGCCCGCCGCGCATCGCGCGCTCCTTCTGCACCTCGGGACTGGCCATGAACTGAATGAACTCGCCCGCCGCCACCGGCGCCCTCGCGTTCACGGGGATGCCGAAATGCCAGCCGCCGAGGAAGCTGAAGCCGCGCTCACCGCGCGGTCCGTGCGGCGGGCCGGCGATCCCGACGCGTCCGGCCAGCGGGGAATCCGGCTGGTTAATTTCCTGCAGCACGCTCGGAAGCATGTAAAGAAAGAGCGTCCGGCCCGCGGTGAAGTCGTCCTGTGGCTCAAGGCCGCCGGTGTATGATGTGACGCTTTGCGGTGTGATCCCGTGCTCGTGTATTGCGGCGTGCATGAAGCGCAGAGCCCCGCGGGCGGCCTCGCTGTCGAGCGCGCATGTGCCGTCATCGCGCACGACCTGCCCGCCGTTGCTCCACAGGTTCGTCAGAAACGAGGTGCTGAGCCCCTCATAAAGGTAGCCGGGGAACTGGAATCCGATGAGATCATCGCGTCCCTCGTCGGCGAGCACCTTCTTCGCCTGCTCAACCAGCTCATCCCACGTCGCGGGCGCGGCGGAAAAGCCGTGGTCCTCGAGGAGGTCGCGGCGGTAAAGCAGCGTTCCGCAGACAGCGATCGCCGGGACGCCGAAGATGCTCTGTCCTTCGCAGGCCGGCTCGACGACCTCGGGAATGTGCTGCGACCACTCGGCGGCGGTCAGCAGATCATCGACCTCCCGCAGTCGTCGGGTCGCAATAATCTCCGGCGTCCAGTAGAGGCACATCGGGGCGACCGAAAGGTGCGTGGTCCTCGCGCGAAGCGCCGTGCGAACGGTGTCCAGCGCCTCGTCGGGATTGTAAGGGATATTGAGCGAAACCGGCTGCACGTTCGGGTGGATCTGAGAGAAGCGCTCCAGCAGCTCGGCGTTCAACTGCTCGTCGAACTCGTTGAAGCTGCGGACTGACAGCGCGATCTGCGTGGTCCGGGCTGCGCCCGCCATCACTCCCTCCGCGCCTTCGAAGCGACTCTGCAGTTCAATGCCGCGGTTCCGGATGATGTAGCGCCAGATTCCGGCGTCATGCCCCGAACCGCGCATCTTCAGAACCGACATGGCGCGCTGAATCTCGCTCTCAAGCTCGAGGTACTTCATCAGGATGATGCCATCCACGATGATTGAGAGGTGTTCACCGGAGACGTATGTCTGCCCGAAGAGTTCGGGCACTTCCGTGGTGACGATGCTGGTGATGCCCCGGCTGTCGAGCATGCTTACAAGCTCGTAGACCGCCTCGCGCACCGCCTCCTTGTCGGGGAACGCCATGCCGAGGTCGGTCAGGCTGTCGAAGACCACGCGCTTTGCCCCCATGCGGTCGATCTCGGCCATCACGTCCAGCAGGAGCTTTTCGAAGCGAACGGTGGTCGGGAACTCATGGATGATGCTGATCTTCCCGGCGTCACGCAACTCCGCAAGGTCGAGGCCGAAGCCGGCCGCCCGACAGATCAGCTTGTCGGGGGACTCCTCAAATGTGACAAAGATGCCCTTCTCATCCTCGCGGGCGCCCTCGCAGATGAACTGCAGCCCCAGGGTCGTCTTTCCGACACCCGCGCTGCCCGCCACGAGCGTGGCGCTGCCGGAGATCAGTCCGCCGTGCAACATGCGATCGAGGCCGGGGATGCCGGTTGACGCCCGGGTGGCCGGACAGGTATCTCCGACTTCCCTCGGTTGCGGCTCCCACCGCGGGTAGACAACCGGACCGTCCCCGGTGATCTCAAAGCCGTGGCGTCCGAGCCGATGTGCCTGTCCGCGTGATTTTGCGACTTCAATGAAACGTCGGCGCCGGAAGCCACCGACCATGCGATTGTCGAGGCGTATGACGGTGTCACAGAGATACTCCTCGAAAGGAATCTCAACTATCTCTGACCTCTCAAGCTCCTTCGTGACGACCGTCGTCAGGCCCGCGCGTTTGAGGCCGTTGATCATTGAGTAGAACTGCTGCCGCTGGTCACGCTGGTTCTCCCCGACCTGAGAGAGATGAGAGGCGCTGTCGATCAGCACCCGCTGAGCGCCCATCTCGGAGACGAGACGATCGACCACCCCGCCGACCTCGCTGAGCTGGTCGAGAAAGACGTCGGGGGAGGTGCACATGATACGCATCAGGCCCTGCTGCTCCAGCTCGCGTAGATCCCAGCCGAACTGAGCGGCGTCATCGACCATCTGCTCGGGGAACTGCTCGAATGTGATCGCGATCCCCGGCGCGCCATCAGCAACCGCGCCGTGATGGAGGAACCGCAGCCCCAGCGTGGTCTTGCCGGTGCCGGGTATCCCCTCAAGCAGGGTGCACGAGCCGGATCGAAGGCCACCGTCGAGAATTTCGTCGAGTCCGGCGACGCCAGTGCTGACAGGGTCAGACATCGTTCCGCCCCCCCGAAGAATTCGACGTGGCAGCCTCGGCGTCGCGTTCCTTGAGCCGACGCTGCACCAGCATGAGAATGATCTCCTTACGCGCCTTCGGATTCTCGTGGTAGGCGTCGCTGACCCTGCACAGCACCCGCCAGACCTCCGGGCGTGGTGACAGCGCGAAGACCTGGTAGCGCCCGTCACCGCGCGAGAGTACCTCGAGGTAGCCCTGCTCACTCAGGCGTACCAGCGCCGGTTCGATGTCGCTGACCGCGCGATGTGTGCGCAGCGCAATACCTGAGGCCGTGTCGAAGGCCCGGGGATTGGACTGGAAAAACAACGCTACCTCCAGTCCAACGAGGTCCTGTGCACACTCCTCAATGAAATGGCGCACGCTTTCGTCCATGGTGACCATCCACAGACGGCATCATTCAGGCGAATAAGAACGCCCTTACCCTTTGACTGCCTGCTTAACAATGTACTTTAACGCGGCGCCTCAGAACTCCTCTATCCATCACCATCAAATTGAAGAATCTCTCCGCGCGCTGCACTTCGGGCGCGCGGACTGTGCCTGCATTAACAATCAGAACCCCCTCAGGGTTCTCCTTCGCGGCCTTCGGGAGGTCATGGGTCACGAAGGGCGGAAACCTCGCCCGTCAGGACGTGACAGTCACTCAAGGAGCGGCGAAATGACGGGCGAAGGCAGTACGCCAGTCCCTCGGCCGGAGCACCCGAGACCCGACCACCATCGCGGCCTGCGGTCCGGGATTGACTGGCTGAATCTCAACGGCGCCTGGCAGTTCGAGTTCGATCCCGGCGATGTCGGTGTGGGGGAGGGCTGGGCGAGCGCTGGAGCGGATCGCTTCTCGCGCACCATCTGCGTGCCCTATCCGTGGGAGAGCCATCGCGCGTGGGGGACGGAAGACCGGGCGGGTAACGACGACTGGTTCTCCACTGAGGCGTGGCTCGAACCCGATGCGGTCACGATGGACGACTCCCGCGAGGCCCCGCGGCACACCATCGGCTGGTACCGGCGGGAATTCACCGTCCCGGAGCACTGGAATGGCCGTCGGGTTCACCTCAACATCGGCGCCGCCGACTGGGATCTGCGCATCTGGGTCAACGGCGTGGAGATCGGCGCCGGGGAGAGCGGCTATCTGCCCGTGTCGATGGACATCACCGGAGCGCTCGTGGAGGGCCCGAACACACTCGTGATCCGCGTCCATGACCCGCAGGATCATTCACAGCAGCCGATCGGCAAGCAGGTTGACAACTGGTACACGCGCACCAGCGGCATCTGGCAGACCGTCTGGCTGGAGCCACGGACGTCGACTCATATTGAGACCGTGCTTGTTCGGCCGAATCTCGCCGGCGCGGAGGCGACGGTGACGGTCCGCGTTCGCGCCGCAGATGGCTCCGAGGATCTTCTGATCGCTACGGATATCCGCGCTTCAGCGGGAACGCGTGTCGCGGCGACGGAGCAGGCCCTCGGCGGCGGTGCGCGCGCCGAGATGACGCACACGATCGAAGATCCGATCCCCTGGACGCCGGACGGCCCGCATCTCTACCGCGCGCAGGTCACTCTCAAACGCGATGGCGAGGTGCTGGACCGTGTTCATACACAGTTCGGCATGCGGGACGTAGACACCGGGCCACTGCACGAGGACGGGCCGGAGTACATCCGCCTCAACGGCGAACCGATCTACCTGCACGGCGCGCTCGATCAGAGCTTCCACCCCGAGGGCGTATACACACACCCGACGGACGCGGCGATCAAGCGCGACTTCATGCTGGCGAAGGAGGCCGGGCTCAACTTCCTGCGGCTTCACATCAAAACTCCGGACCCTCGCTACTGCTACTGGGCGGATCACTGCGGCGTGTTGCTGATGTGCGACGTGCCGGGGTTCGGCTACGACGGATACTCCGAGGTCGCGAAAGAGCGATGGGAGCGGACTGCATGGGGGCAGATCGAGCGGGACTTCAACCACCCGAGCATCTTCTCGTGGTGCCTCTTCAATGAGACGTGGGGCCTCGGCGGGCGCGAGTACGCGGACAGCGAGGAGCGCCAGCGCTGGGTGCGCGAGTGCTACGAGACCGCGAAGCGTCTCGACCCGACGCGCCTTGTTGAGGACAACTCACCGTGCCTGAATGACCACGTGGTCACGGACATCAACTCGTGGCACTTTTACATCAATGACTACGAGGCGGCGCGGGAGCACGTTGAGGAGGTCGTCGCCCGCACCTACGAGGGCTCGCGATTCAACTTCGTCGGCGGCAACACTCAGGGCGGCGAGCCGCTGCTCAACAGCGAATACGGCGGCATCGGCGCGCGCATGGGGGACCTCGACGTCTCCTGGTGCCTGCGCTTTCTGACGAACGAACTACGCAGGCATGAGGAGGTCTGCGGCTACGTGTACACCGAACTGACGGATATCGAGTGGGAACACAACGGGCTCTTCAACTACGACCGCTCGCGCAAACAGTTCGGCTACGACGTCGCACTCCTGCTCGGTGAAACCTTCATCGGCTTTGATGCCCCTCCGGCACAGACGGTCCTGCCGGGGGCCAGCGTGAAGGTGCCCGTCTTTCTCCGCCCGTCCTCCCGGGCCGCCGAACTCGAACGGCGACTTTGCTGGCGCGCCACCTTCACCGACCGCCTCGGCCACGAGGAAGTCGTTGCCCGGCGCAGGACACTTCAGCATGGGAGAGGCGGGCAGCGTTTCATCGGGGTTGATCTGCCTCGCCGACCAGGACTGGTGAGGCTCGACGCGATGGTGGACGACGAAGGCGGGCGCCTGGTCGCGGCGAACTTTTGCTTTTTCGAGGTCGTCGGCAGCAGTGGCGACACGGTCGAATCGCGAGCCTGTGTCCTGACGGCCGCCGCGGGGGACTGCAACGCCTCCTTCGCAGAGGAGCCCGAACTCGGCTTCGTGGCGGACACGCCTCATCTCATCGCCGGCCGTGGCGACGGCGTTCTCTGCTACGACTTCGGCCTCCCCGAGGAGATTCGTGGGAGTGACGTCGAGGCAATCACCCTGCTCGCTGAGCTGTCCAGCGCCAGGCCCGGGGCGCCACAGACCAGCGATGACCGCTGGCCGTCAACCGCGCGCATCAGCATCGGCGGGCATGAGGTCCGGGTGGTCACATTGCGCGATCAGCCCGCCGATTCTCGCGGCGCCCTCTCTCACATGAACGGCTTCCTCGGCCGCTACGGCCAACTGGTGACGGCCACCCTCAGCGATGAATACGCGCGCGAGGCCGCCTCCGGGCACACTGTCGAGGTTCAGATAGAATCGGAGGGTGCTGCCGACCACCGCGGGGGTATAATCATATACGGGGCGCGAGCGGGCCGCTACCCGTGTGATGTCACCCTGCGGATCACAGCGAAATGAGAGGAGGCGCTCAAGGGCGACGAACACGTCGCTGCCGACGAATCCGGGGAACACGAAACTTGTCAGCCGTCACTGTGTTTGATAGTGTGTAGGTGTCAGTGACAGGAAGCGATCAGACAGGCTCCGCGCCTGAGGAGGCACTCTTTGATGTTTACACGCGCACGTGAGGCCGGCTTTACACTCATAGAATTGCTGGTCGTCATCGCGATCATCTCGATTCTCGCATCCATGCTCATGCCTGTCTTCTCCCGGGCACGGGGAAAGGGCAGGCAGGCGGCATGTATCTCCAACGCCAAGCAGATAACCCTGGCGATGCAGATGTACTCTCAGGACTACGACGAGATGTTCCCGTCGGGCCAGATGACAGACACCGCGGACTCCCAGTGGTACAACGCGATCTTCCCGTATACGCGCAACCGGCAGATACTCTTCTGCCCTGACCGCAGTGACAGGGCGCCCGGCTACGCGATGAACTACCTCGCATCCGGTCTGCCCGTCGGGACCTTCTGGGACCCGTCCGTGAAGATCATTATCGGAGACGTCCGTCCTGAAGCGATCGGAGCCGACGGTACGGTGGGGCAGGGCGATGCTGACTACGGCTCCCCTGAGTGGTGGATCAATGACATCGACAACAACATCTGCAACGCGCCGGACAACAACAGCTTCGCCGGCAATGGATGGCCGCAGCGGCACAACGACGGCACCGTCTGGGGCTATGCGGACGGCCACGTTAAGTGGGCGAAAGAGGAAGCTGTGAATACCAGCGTGAATTGGGACCCGCGGACACCGAGCGAGTAAGCAAGTGACGTCGAACACCATCACACGCGCGGGCCGAATGTGACCTCGGCTCGCGCTTTGATGTACCACTCCACAAGGTGCGCCCGCACGCACGGGGAAACAATGATGGCGTTGCGAAAGAACCTGCGCGCTCGTCACTTCGCACCATGGATAGTCGTCCTGCTCATCTGGATCGTGTCTCGCATAGCGTGCGCGGTCTACGTTGAGCGTGGTGCCGACGAACCGCCGCCGGAGGAAGCGAGAGTCATCGTGAGTGACCTGTCGGAGACGGTGATGCAGCCGCTGGATGTCCTCCCGCCGCAGGAGGAGCGCTGGCGGGACATCGCCGGTGTGGCCTACGGCCTTGGGTTCCGCGGCGAGTTCGACTACTCGGACACTCACAGCCACAGGGCACAGGTGCAGTACGAAGAGGATGGTCGGACGTTGCGGGGAAGCGTGGAGGCGTCGGGTCTGAAGCCCTCGTTTGCATATCAACTCAAGCTCGTGGGCCTCACGCCGGTTCTCGGCGCCGATGAAGCGGAGAATGTCGAGGATACGCGCGCCTGGTCCTCGTGGCAACTCGGCCGCCTCGGACGCTGGTGGTGTGCCGACTGCAACTGGAACCTTCTCGATGACGAACTCGCCGCGCACGTTGATGATGGCCACCGCGTCACCGGCTACCTGCTCTTCGACTGGTTCGTGACAGACGAGCACGGGAATGCGAAGCACGCCTTCGCACTGGACAGCAGCCTGCACGTCCTCTGGCGCGTGGGGCAGCGGGAGCGCGGGCGCCACGATACTCCGCCTCGCTGGTACACGGTCACGCGGCCCCCCGACATCTACCCGCCAGCCACCGCGAGCACCGAGGAGCGGGTGGGGATTTTCGGCGAGTGGGAGCCGGAGCGCCCGCGTGTCGGCGAGGCGCGACTGGCGCCCGGCGCCTGGGAAGTCGGCTTCAACCTCACCGAGGAGTCCTTCCACGACAACATGGATGAGGAGCGAATGCTCCCGGGGGGCGGCTTCTGGGCGTGGGTGCTGCAGTCACAGTTGCAGTTCGAGGTCGTTTCAAGGGTGGACGTGGCAGCGCACGAGTGAAAGCGCCGCCCGAAGTTCGTACACTTGATACAACGCTCGCGGGAGGGCCATGATGCAGCATTTCAGCTTTGACTCTGGCGACCAGTCGTACGAGATAGCAGGGTGGAACATCGGCGCGCAGATCATCACCTTCGAGAACACCTACGGTCTCGACCCCGAGCGCACCCGGGCGGATGATAACACGATCCTCTGCGGCGGATTGCGCTGGGCGGGCGGGCAGGAGACCACCGATGGCGAGGTCGCGGTCGCGTCTCGGGGCGACGGCGATGCCCTCACGCTCAAGATCGGCGCGCGCCATGAGAAGAAGATCCGCTGCTCGAAGATCATCCTCACCGGGCTTCCCGAGGGGAAACTTCTCGGTTCGCGGATGGAGGAGCATGAGATCGCGCCCGCCGGGAACATCCTCGGCTGGCCGCGAGGTGGGCTGGCAGTGCCGCTGGTGTTTCTGCAGGCCCCTGACGGCGGCTGGCGTTACTTCCGCTCCCTCGACGACCGCGTGCGGGCAAAGCGCATCGCCGTCTATCGGGACGCCGACGGGAGCGTGACGGTGGAGCTTATCCACGAGGACGCGGGCCATGAGATGACCAACGAGACCGAGGCGCCGCCGTGGGAGATCGGTCGGTGCGATGATCCGCAGACCATCATCGACGCGCAGATGACGCATGCGGAGAAGGCGTTCGGCCTGCAGCCGTGGGAGACGCGGCCGGATGTGCCCGACTGGGCGCGGGAGATCAGCTTCGTGGCGAGCATCCACATGATGCACTGGAGCGGCTACGTTTTCAATACCTACGAGGACGCGCTCGAGGTCCTCCGCTGGGTCTGCGAGCGGATTGAGGGGAAGCGCGTCTTCGCCTATCTGCCCGGCTGGGAGGGGCGTTACTACTGGCAGTACGGCGAGTACCGCCCGCACGAGCGCCTCGGCGGGGAGGAGGGCTTCCGACGGCTGGTGGAGGGGGCGCACGACCTCGGCGCGCGCGTCTGTCCGATGTACGGCTGCAACTGCGCGAACACCGGCCTCGAGAGCTTCGAGCAGTGGGGCGCGAACTCGCACCTGACCTCCGTCGGCGGATATATCAAGCAGGGGAACAAGCCGGACTGGGACGTCTCGCGGGCGCATGACGGTGGCTGGCAGGCGTGGCTCAACCCAGGCGCGCCCGGATGGGGGAATCGACTCTTCGAGGAATCGGCGCGGATCATCGAGCAGTTCGGCGTGGACGCGGCCTTCTACGACACCGCCGGCTCATGGCAGAACGACCCGAACCACCCGGTCTACGAGGGCATGATGCGGCTGCGCGACCGGCTCAAGGACCGCTTTCCGAATCTGCTGGTCACCTGCGAGCACTGGTATTCGCCGCTGGGCGCGATCTTTCCGGTGAGCCACCACTGGTGTCCGGACAGCTTCCCGGAGGTCTTCGCGAAGTACAACCGTCGCTGGGCGCACCTGAACACAGGCGATCCATCGCGCGGTTCGACGGGCGTCCACGAGATGGGGACGAATCCGTGGGAGCTGCCGGAGCTTCGGCGTGACCTCTGGCCGACGGTGACCTTCGTCGATGGCACGATCGCGAACGCCCCCGAGCGGGTGGAGCAGGTGATCGATCTGGCGAAGCAGTATGCGGCGGAGTACGCTCTCTGAGGGTCACCCGTCTCGATCGAGGTCCGCGCCGCGGCCGAGATTTTCGGCGAGATCGAGTTCAACCACCCGCCGCACGAAGTCGTACACGTCATCGTAGGTGACATCCGTGTTCGCGGCGATGTCGAGGATGCTCATGTCGCCCTCAAGTGAGAGCATGATCCGCTCGATGGCGCGATTGAGGGCGTAGTTCTCGTTGTAGTCCACCCACAGTCCGTAGCCCGAGAGGAAGATCGGGCCGGTGAACTTCCTTCGCGGGACGAAGTCACGCTCGAGGATGTCCACGATATCCTTGATTACATCAAGCGACTCATCGAGCGAGTCCTCGGAGATCATGTCCATGTTGTCGAACTGGGTGTGATACTGCCAGTAGGGCCAGCGCGAGATGGAGATCGTGGGGACGTTCACGCCGGGACCGTTGAGGACCATCTCGTCATTTCCCACGACCTGGCGGAATGCGCCCTCGGTGAAGGCGCCCTCACCGAATCTTTCTACCAGCGCCTGGCGCGCCGCGCGGTCGATGAAGTCGTCGTGCTGCCGGGAGTGCTGGAATGCGAACTGGCTTTCGTTCCCCATCATCTCAAGAAATATCCCGCACCGGCAGTTTGGGATCAGGTTCATGTTGTGACTGAAGTACGCGATCGATCCGATGGTCTCCGGCAGTATCAGCAGCGTGTACGTGTAGTGATTGTCGCGCGTGCGCAACCACTCGATCAACTCAACGCCCACGGCGACCCCCGAGAGCCCATCGTTGGCCTGGCCCGGGTGGTCGAGGTGGGCCATCAGGACGACCACCTCGTCTGATGCGCCCTCCACCGTGGCCTCGCCTACTTTCAGTGTCCCGTCGGAGTACTCAGTGTCGATGTACACGTGGTACTCATCGGCATCGAGCGTCTGATACGTCTCATAGGAGAGTGAAAAGCCCCACGTCAGTTCGTAGAAGTTGAACTTGTAGGGGATCGCGCGCGGCTGATCCTTCTTCCAGGCGAGATGCTCGACCAGCTCCTCGCGGGACACCACCCGGTCCACCGGCAGCGACCCCGTCCAGAGGTGAAGGGGATGATCCGCGACGTCAACGACTCGCTCGCCGTCGGCCTCGATCCACGCCTCGTTGACCGTCCACTTCTGCGGGATCCTCCACGTCCAGCACTGCGTGCCGGAGGGATACTCGTGTATGTCCATCCCGAGGATGTCATCTATGTACGCGAGCGCCCGGTCGAAATCATCAGACACCAGCGAGCGGTTCAGCAGGTAGAGATCCTCGATGATCTGCTTCACTCTGCCACAGCCTCCGTTCGGGCAATCGGCGCTTACTCCCAGTGTTTTCGCGACTCATCGCTCAGTTGAAAAAGCGGATCGGCGCGCATGGCGTCACTCAGGGTCAGGTAGTACTGCTCGGCCGGAGCGCAGGTGACCTCGCAGCCCCCGACCTTCGCACGGCCCACGAACCGAGCGCCGTCCATCAGGGCCACGATCTTCGACTGATCCCGGACGGCCTCCGGCTCCAGCGAGCGAACAAAGAAGCGCACCGAAGTTGGGCGCCGCTCCCCGCCCTCCTCAATGACCCCGCTGAAGCGTTTCCAGTAGCGGTAGGGCACCGCCAACTCCTCCTCGGGATAGTGGTTGAATGTGATCTTCTCGAACCCGACGCCGACTCCGCAGAGTGTGCCGCCGCGGCGGAGCAGGTAGCCGAAGATGCTGTCGGGTCCGAACGTGGTGGGAGACGACAGCGAGAGTATCTCGTCGCTGAGCGCACCGACGGCCACGACCGAGAAGATCGGTGCGTTCGTCCGGCGGCCTTCGTACTCAAGGCGCAGGGTGTCGGCCGCGATGCCGACTTCCGAGCGATCCTCATCCGGCCGGTAGACTCCGCTGGTGCAGAACGAGTAGGTGAACGCGGGCAGAACAAGTGTGCCCTCGGGGCCGATGACCGACAGGAGCGCTTCGATCAGCCGCCGGTCGGGGCGGTCGAGGCCCGCCAGCGCGGGGGTGAAGCTGTGCACCATCACGAGGTCCCCCGCACCCAGGCCCGCGCGCCGGAGCGCGCTCTCAAGATCGATCGCCGGCTCGGGGGATGTGTCGGTGCATCCATCTGGCTCCGCGTCGGACTGCAGCCAGCGGACGATGCCGTCGACCGAGCGCAGATCGCCGATCTGTTCGTCGGGGACCTCGCGTCCGAACTCCCGCTCGATACGCTCCACAACTCCGATGTGTGCCAGCGAATCCCACCCGGGGACATCATCCATTCGGGCGGATTCGGGCACGTCTTCGGGCCGAATGTCCTCACAGGCCTCGGCGATGAGGCGCCTGATGCGTGTGCGCAAATCGGCCATCGTCCTGACAGCTCTTCCTATCTCTCAGATATCATCATGATTCGGTGCGGCCGTTTCGGTGAGTCGAAGCAGGTGTTCGACGACTCGGTCGGTCGCCCCTCCGTCCAGCGGCCCGACGTGACGATCGATGAATGCCTTGCGGTGTGAGGCGAGGCGTTCGTGAAGCGCGCGGTCACTCAGAAGCGCGCGCAGTGTTGGCAGCAGTTCGTCGCAGGCATTCACCTTGACCGCCGCTCCCTCGGCCGCGAACGGGTAGTGCTCGCGGGCGCCGGTCGGGAAGACCGTCATGACCGGCTTCCCCGCGACGATCGCCTCGATGGCGGTGGTGGAATACCGGGTCGCGAGCACCGTGCATTCGTCGATCAGCTCCTGAAGGGGTCGCGCGCCGTGTGCCACGAAGCGGACGGCCTCCGGCAGTTCACCTGCCAGCGCCTCGTAGTCGCCGGTGTTCGTCTCATTGGGGTGGGGCTTGATGACAAGCCCCGCGCCCAACTCGTGGCACGCCAGCGCCAGTTCGCGCAGCCACCACCGCGGTTCGCCCGAGCGGAGGTGCTGCTCGACCGGCTGCATCGTCGCGAGTACGATCGGACGGCCGCGGCCGTCGGGTCGCCGCAGCTCCGGGGCCGCGCGCAGGTCGTCCCAGCCACAGTGACCGGTGACCGCGAACTGTGTCTCCGGAGCGGCAACGGATCCCAGCACGTCGCGCGCAAATTCGCCAAAGGTCATCACCAGATCGAACGGAAGCAGCGTCGTGGAGCGCCAGTGCGGGCCGCCCATGCCGTGCTGACACAGCACGGTGGCCACGCCACGGTCATTTGCCTGCAGGACGCCGGGAGCGAGGGCAGTCCCGTAGTGATTGAAGGTCAGCAGTGTGCGCGGACGTGCGGCATCGAGCACTCGCCGCCAGAGGGCCTGATGGTAGATTTGTCGTGGCATCTCAGAGGCGAGGATGTTGTGCATACGCCGCGTGAGTGCCGATCGAAGCGGTTCGCTGAGCGGATAGTCCCGGTCTCTGCTGAGTTGCTCGGCGAAAGCCCGCTGCCGGTCAAAGGACGCGTCGATCTCGGAGAGCGACCGGCGCAGCAGAGCGTCATCACGCATCGCATAGACGTTGAGGTGGGGCAGACCAGAGTCGGTCAGACGCGGCTGGAGCGGATCGTCAGGAAGCTCAACCATCAACACGCTGAGGCCACGTTCGACGAGCGCCCCGCCGATCCTCTGAGCAAGGCAGCGGATGGTCTGGCCCAGAGAGCTGATGATCACGTCGTGACGCCCCGGCAGCGCGCCGGGAGATGGTCGCATCTGTCGCAGAAAGAATCGGCATGCCTGGATTCGCGCCAGTGCGGGATGGACCGTCGCGCGCGCCGCTCGTGCGGCGGAACTGCTGCGGAACTCGATTGGAGCGCCGCTGATACGCGATGCCTCGCGAGCGGCGTCCTCGACGAGCTGTCTGCCTCCCCACCATGAGACCTCGCCCGGCTCATCCCACGCCACGATCCGGTCGGGTCGGATATCTTCGCACGCGGCCGCCACCGCCTCCGACGCGCACACCAGTGGCCCGAGGCTGAACTTGATGAAGCTTCCGATGAAGCATTCCCACGGTGATGCGGAACCGCCCCGCTCGCTGAGCGTCAGCAGATCGGGGAGCAGGTCACCGGTCGTCCTCGCCAGGGTTTCGACCCGCCGGTAGCGTTCGGCCATGGTGTCGTGATGATCGGCGTAGAACGGTGAGGGGAGAAACATCGCTTCCGCAAAGTACTCCGGGAGCGGGAGGATGGTATCATCAGGCTCAAAGCGAGAGGCCGGTGGACGAGGGTAGGAAAGTGATGAGTTCGTGATGATCAGTCGGGCCATGGGTGGTTGGATACCCTTCGCGACACTCTCTGCTGCGGTCTGACAGGTGACGCACCTGACAGGTCAGACGACTACTGGCGCAGGTGATAGGCCAGCGTTTCAAGCTGCAGCGTCAGGTCGACACTGCGCACCACGACGCCCTCGGGCACCCTCAGGTTCACCGGGGCGAAGTTCACGATCCCCTTCACGCCTGCTTCGATCAGCGCATCGGCCACATCCTGAGCGGCCACACGCGGGACGGCGATGATCCCGAGGTTGACGTCGTGCTCCGCGATGTTCTCCTTGAGCCGATCAAAAGGCATGATCTCATAGCCGCGCAGGCGATGGCCGATCTTCGCGGGGTTGTTGTCGAACACCGCCACGATGCGAAAGCCGCGGTTCTCGAAGCCGGGGTAGTTGATGAGCGCGGAGCCCAGCGCGCCGGCGCCGACTACCACCACCTCAAGCTCATCGTCGAGGCCCATCATCCGCTTGAGGGACGCGAGCAACTCGTCGGTGTGGTAGCCCACACCCGGCTGCCCGAACTCACCGAAGAACGAGAGATCCTTGCGAACCTGTGCGGCATTGACACCTGCCGCCTCCGCGATTGCCGCCGAGGAGATCGTGGGATCGTCATGCCGCTCAAGAATGCGCAGGTATCTGCACATCCGCAGCAGCGTCGGGTCCGGAATGTGTTTGTTCTCTGCCATCTTGCAGTGCCCTCTCAACATGCGCCGGTGAGAATCTCCGGGAGCGGCGCGTCGCCTTCCTGATGCCACCGCCTGAGAACATTCACCGTCCGACAGCGCTCGACCTCCCCGCCCGCGCCCATGCCGGGGAAGGAGCCCCGACGTCCGTCGAAGAAATGAGCGCCCCGTGAGGCGCTCGATCGACGCGTCGTCCACGCGCGGGAGCGGGCAGGTGACGCAGCGAGATTTCTCAGAGAGGAACACGAATGATGCAAACACGCACTCTTGGACGCACCGGTCTCGAGGTCTCCATCATGGGCTTCGGAGGCATTCCGATCCGCAGGCCTCCCACGGACGAGGCCGTCGAGATCTACCGCCTGGGGATGGACAGGGGCATCACCTACTACGACGCCGCGCGCGCCTACGTACGGTGCGAGGAGCGTCTCGGAATCGCCCTTGAGGGCCGCAACCGGGAGGACCTCGTCATCTGCTCCCGCGATCTCTCGCATACGAAGGATGAGATGGCCGCGGCGGTGGACACGAGCCTCGAGACGCTCGGGACCGACTACGTGGATATCTACCAGTGCCACGAGCTTCACCAGCAGCAGGACCTTGAGGAGTGCCTTGCGCCAGGTGGCGCGTTTGAGGCCCTCGACGAGGCGCGCGACGCGGGGAAGGTCCGCTTCATCGGCATGACCAGCCACAACCCGGATGTTATCATGTCTGGGCTGGAGACCGGCCTGATGGACGTGGTTCTCATCATGATGAACTACGTGAACCGCCGCATGGTCGAGGATGTGCTGCCGAAGGCTCGCGAGGACAATGTCGGCGTCGCGGTCATGAAGCCCCTGGGGGGCTGTCTACTGGCCGCGCATGCGGACCTTGCCCTGCGCTGGGTGCTCTCACAGGAGGGCGTGCATACCACGATCCCCGGCATGTGGCGGCGCTTTGAGGTCGAGGCGAACGCGATGGTCGGGCGGGACTTCGAGCCTCTCACGGACGAGGAACTGATGATCCTCGACGAGATGCGCGAGTCGAAGCTCCCGGAGTACTGCCGCCTGTGCTACCGCCATCACACCTGCCCGAAGGGCGTGGAGATCTCGCGCCTGATGATCATGGACCTGCTCTACCAGCGCCACGGGATCGAGGAAGCGCTCGAGCGCGGCTGGGACAGTGACCTGCAACGTGTCGAGGAATGCCTGACCTGCGAGACGCGGGAGGAGTGCCGGGCCTCCTGTCACTTCGGCATCGACATCCCGAACGTGCTCATCGGCCTCTACCGCAAGTTCTACCCGGCGCTTGAGAGCGCCCGGCAGCGGTCTGCGGAGTAGGCGATTGCCGTGAAGGACGGCGG
>JBKHFA010000011.1:0-29843 GCA_046540615.1 Armatimonadota bacterium
TTCGGGAGCGTCTCAGAGGGATGACCGGAGGGGCCATGGAAGATACGCTCATCATCATCAAGCCGGATGCAGTTGAGCGCGGGCTGGTGGGGGAGATCATCTCGCGGTTCGAGGCAGCCGGATTCGAGATCAAGCGGATGGACTTCCGACGACCGGGGGAGAATCTCATCCAGCGCTTCTACCAGGAGCACAGGGATAAGCCGCACTTCGGGCGCCTCGTGAAATATATGACGTCGGGGGCATCGTGCTTTGTGTGGCTCAGACGGGAAGGAGCAATTGAGCGAGCGCGAGAACTCGTCGGAGACACGGACCCGGCCTGCGCTGCCGCCGGCACGATCAGAGGCGATCTTGGCCTCGATCTTCCCCGCAACAGCGTTCACGCTTCGGACTGCCGTGAGGCCGCCGCCACGGAGATCGCACTGATCTTCGAGACGTTGTGACACCCGCGGTGCCTCTGCACCGCGAGGCCGGAGCGCGACGGGGGTCGGCGTTTCTTCCTCAAGATTTGCTCATGCCACGCTGCAATCAACCGGGGGCGTGGGCTCGTCGCCCGCCAGACGTGTCGCGGGCCGATCAGTTGCTGGCCGCCATCGAATCGGCAGTGCGCTCGGCAGCGTTGCTTACTGAGACGTCCAGTCCGCGCCACGCCGTCATCGCGCTGACGACCACCAGCGCGAGCAGCAACGCGTATTCGACCGTCGTCATCCCGTCTTCGTCCCGGAACAACGCTCGCAGAAGTTTCCACATCTTCTCTCGCCTCACTCCATCTGTCGAAGCTCTCCATGCGCTCCACCCCCGGGAGCCTGCGCATCGGGCAGGCTCTTGCAGTATACCAGAAGTCTCCGACGGTGTAAACATAGTAGACACAATTAGTTGCGCATCTCTTGAGGTCGCTGTCTGGTCGGGCGTCAGGAGGAGGCGGCGCCCTCCTCGTGGAACTGTGTCCTGTGCTCACCCAGACACGGGAGGAGAGCGACCATGGAGCAGGACAGCCCGAAGTCGTCATCCGACACCTTCGAGCATTGGGCCGAACGCATTCGGGAGGAGATGGACCGCCCTCCCGAGCAGACCGTCTACTCAGGCGAGGCGCTCCGCGCGCTCGCACTGCCCATCGGCGGGATCGGCGCGGGGAACTTCGCTCTCGCGGGCGATGGCACGCTTCGCCAGTGGCAGGTCTTCAACCAGGTCAATCACACCGCGTTCCTCCCCGGCACGTTCTTTGGAGTGAGGGCACAGGCCAGCCCGCGCGCGGCGGAGCCCGTGATGCGCCTGCTGCAGACCGACTGCTTCTACGACCAGGAGTTTGAGCCGGCGGCGAGCACCAGCGACCACGTCATCCCCGACGAAGCCCGCCGCATGGCCGACCGGGTGGAGACCGTCGATGACATCGAGTTCGTCGGGGAGTATCCGATCGCCGAACTGGCGTACGTGGACGATGAATTGCCGGTGGCCGTGAGCGTCGAGGCGTTCTCCCCGCTGATCCCGCTGAACTCGAAGGATTCCGGGCTTCCGTGCGCGATCTTCATCTTCAGCGTGGAGAACCCGACCGATTCCCGCGCAGAGGTGACGCTTTTCGGCTCGCTGCAGAACGCGGTCGGATATGACGCGGGCAGCGGGATCTCGGGAGTGCGCTGCCCCTGCTACGGCGGCAACGTCAACCTCGCCGAGCGAGATGAGATGCTCTCCGCGGTGGCGATGACGAACGCGAGCCTCTCCGACGACCACCCCGGGCAGGGCTCGATGGCGATCGCGGCGCTGTCAGAGGCCGCGGAGACGCTGGAACGCTGGACGGATTTCGACGCGCTCTGGCAGGGCCTGCGGGACAACGGGCGGCTGCTTCCGGCATCGCCGGCCGGTGCAAGCGCGGACGGAAGCACGTGGAACGGCGCGGTCTCGGTCTCCATGTCGCTTGAGCCGGGCGAGACCCGGCGCGAGGTGTTTGTCATCACGTGGCACTTCCCCAACCACTACGTCAACTGGGATCAGCGCGGCTTCGGTGTCAGGGACACGAAGAGCAGATTCTGGCTCGGCAATGCGTACAACAACTGGTTCGACGACGCGATGGGCGTGCTTCGCTACGTTCGCGATGACTTCGAGCGCCTCGTCCGCGACACGCGCTCCTGGCGCGACACGATGTACGACAGCACGCTGCCCTACTGGTTCATCGACCGGGTCACCTCGCAGGCGGCGACGCTCCGAACCCCGACCTGCCTGTGGAATGAGGACGGGCGCTTCCACGGCTTTGAGGGTTCGCGCGGCGCGGTGCATGGCGCATGGGGCCTCGCCAGCGGCTGCTGTCCGCTCAACTGCACGCATGTGTGGAACTACGAGATGATGCTCTCGCGGCTCTTCCCCGACCTGGAGCGCACGATGCGCCGGACCGACCTGGGGCCGCAGATGCGAGAGGACGGGGGGATTATCTTCCGCACCGTCCTGCCGCTCTACCTGCCCCGGTGGGAGATTGAGGGCGAGCCTTTCGAGCGCACGAACGTGGCCTGTGACGGCCACTGGGGCGCGCTGCTGAAGGTCTGCCGCGAGTGGCAGCAATCCGGTGACGGCGAGTTTCTCGGGGAGATGTGGCCGCAGGTCAAGCGCGCGGTTGAATTCGGCTTCGCCGAGTGGGATGCGGACGGTGACGGCGTCCTCGACGGACCGCAGTGGAACACGTTCGACCTTTACTTCCACGGGCACAATACCTACTGCTCGTTGCTCTACCTCGCCGCGCTGCTGGCGGTGGAGGAGATGGCGAGGCATCTCGGCGAGGCGGACCTTGCCGACGAATGCCGGAGCCGCTTCGAGCGGGGCTCGGAGAGGATTGACGACACGCTCTTCAACGGCGAGTACTACGAGCAGCATTTTGACGAAGGCGCGCCGGGCGCGGAGCGCCATCAATACGGGGAGGGGTGCCTGTCCGATCAGCTTTTCGGCCAGTGGTGGGCGCATACGCTTGATCTCGGCCATCTGCTCGATCCCGGCAACGTGCGAAGCGCACTGGAGGCGATCTATCAGCATAACTTTCGCCACGACCTCGCCGATCACGTCCAGCGGCCGCGGGTGTACGCCTCCGAGTGGGACAAAGGCCTGATCATCACCACGTGGCCGCGAGGAGGCCGGCAGGAGACGCCGATGCTCTACGCCGACGAGGTCTGGAGTTCGCTCGAGTTCGAGCTGGCGGGGCTCATGATCCGCGAGGGGCTCACTGAGAAGGCGATGCATCTCGTCAGGGCCGCCTGCGACCGGCATGACGGGAGATGGCGGAATCCGTGGAATGAGATCGAGTGTGGCGATCACTACGTGCGGCCGATGTGTTCGTGGTACATGATGGAGGCGGCGGGCGGGCGCGCCTACCACGCACCGAAGGGGTTGCTGGGCTTTGACCCGAAGATCACGCCCGAGCACTTCCGCACCTTCTTCATCACCGCCGAGGGCTGGGGCAGCTACGGCCAGCGACGCGAGGGCTCATCGCAGACGAGCGCGCTTTCGGTGAACTGGGGCACGCTGGATCTGCGTACGCTGCGGCTCGGCCTGCCCGAAGCGGCGGGTGAGGAGCCGTCGGTCGCGGCGTACGTGGGCGGCGCGGAAGAGAGCGTGGAGACGCGGGTGGAGGATGGACAACTCTTCATCGAGTGGCCGGAGGGGCTGGAGTTGGCCGCGGGGGACGAGGACCTGAGCGTGCGGATTGAGTGGTGAGGGGCGCGGACGATGGCCGACGAGCGGACCGAGGCAGGGGCAGGGACGCAGAAGCGCATTGTGACGTACGAGGCGGCGGATCGGGGCGCCGTCTGCTGCCTTGGGTGTCAGGCGTGGACGCTGGTTCTCGGCGGCGCGGGCTTCGGCCTGTGGTATCTGCTCGCCGGCGAGTTGTGGCGGGTGGTGATCGGTGGGATACTGCTGATCGGCGGGATTGCGCTGATGCGCCACCTCTCGACCGGACGCAATCGCTGGGAGGTCAGCTTCGATCGCGAGCGCCGGGTCGTGAGCCTGCTCACCCAGGAGGGCGGAACGCGCGAAGTGAGAGAGATCCCGTTCGACGAGATCGGGGCGGTGCTGCTGCGCGAGATCACCCGCGATGTCACCACGGGCGAGGATGTGCCTCACCTGCTGCCGGTCTTCGAACTTCAGTCCGGAGGGAAGGTGGCGCTTGATGAGCGGCTTTCGATCAAGGACCCCGAGCGCGCCGAGGAAGTAGCGGAGGAGATGCGGGCGCTGCTTGGCCTTAGCGAAGATGATGAGCCACCGCGCTCCGAAATCCGCTGAAAGGTTCCTCAGGAAAAAGATTGAGTGTCAGAAGGTGGGGTTCCGTCCGAACGCAAATAGCAGGTTAACAATGAGTGTCATCGACCAGACGACCGGGTCTGTGAGACGTAACGCATCAATATACAACACCCAGATATTCGGATGTCCAAGCACAAGCAGCAGAAGCATCGTCTCGGGCAGCAATCCCAGTTCGATCACGCATTCGGACTGGCCGGCCGGGATTAACTACGCCATGAATCAGCACCTGAACCGGGTGCCCCGTGTGGAGATCAAGCGGCCGTCGGCACTGCTGATTGACTCCAACCGCAATGACTTCCGGCTCATCACCGGAAATCACTATCTGTCCAGTTGGGGCTGGGATCGGCATACCGATGGCTGGAATGCCGCGTTGGCCGATGGCAGCGCCAATTGATTCAACATACGGTGGGAAGCCAACAGCCCTGCTCCCGGCGAAGAAGGTGACTATCCCGTCGGTCATCCATCGCTGTAGCCTGCGGTCAGGAACACGCATGGGCCACGCGGCGGCGGCGATGGCCGAGGAGGGGATGCTCGAGAGGGTGCGGCTGGCGGCGTAGCCAGCCCGTGCGAAACGAGGCTCACAGAGCACCTGCCGGGGGGGGGACGGAATGTACCGGAGGTGGGTTTTTCAACGCGAGGGCCGATTCGCCGGGCTCACGGCACGCTATCAGTAGAAGATGCGAACTTCAGCGGCCCGAGCGGGCGCAGCATAAGAGCACTGCTCTCAACTCGACGCGACCGAAGACCCGCTATCGCAACAAGCTCCGTCCATCGTTTTCTTGACAGTATTGCGGGGGGAGGGTTATACTTTGGCTAAGAAACAGGCCGCAACATGGACAACCAAGATTCCGAAGGAGGAAGTTTATGCGACGAGGATTTACGCTTATCGAGTTGCTTGTGGTGATCGCAATCATTGCGATTCTCGCAGCGATTCTCTTCCCGGTCTTCGCCCGCGCGAGAGAAAAGGCGCGGCAGACCTCCTGTCTGTCGAATCTCAAGCAGATCGGACTGGCGCTGCAGATGTACGCGCAGGATTACGACGATACGCTTCCCCGGAGCGCGATGTACACCGAGCCCTCCGACGTGCTCCCTGAGGGCGGCCCTGACTACTGGTTCGAGCAGATCTATCCGTATATCAACAACGCCCAGATCTTCGCCTGCCCGAGTGAGAGCTCCAACACCATCAGTTCAGGCGGTGTGTCGGTGTCTGACGAGGATTGGCCGAACGGCGTGAACTACACGTACAACGTGCGAGCACATGAGCTTGCGATGGGCGACATCAACCGACCGTCCGCATTCCTGCTCGCGGTTGACGGTGAGAACAACTACTTCCGCCTCCGCGCCTATGACGAGGACACCACGAACTACCTGTGGGATCTCGACCGGCACAACGACGGCTGGAATGCCGTGATGGCCGACGGAAGCGCGAAGTGGTTCAATCAAGAGTGGGAGGAAGATTCGCTCGGCCCCGCTGATGGCGACTATCCGGTTGGCCACCCGTCGCAGTAAGCTCACACGGTCTCAGGAACACATCGTGGGCCGCGCCATGATGGCGCGGCCCGTCTTCACATCTGCCACCGGGCATTGGCCGCTCAGTCGGGAAGTGGCGTGGCGTTGAGCTTCACCGGAAGTCCGGTCTGCACCGACTCCTCGGCAGCCAGCGCAACCTCAACGCTCCGCTTGCCGACGTAGCCGTCGACCTCAGGCCGCTCGTCCCTGCGCACGCAGTCGAAGAAGTAAAGCTGCTCGAGGTATGCCTGCCCGTGGTGGCTCCACGCAAGCTCCTCGTCAGGCACGTCAATATTGATGACCCGTGGCTCGTCTGAGTGATCTTCGTCAAAAAGCTCCACGCGAAACTCGTGCCGGTAGTACACCACGCCGCCCTCGGTCCCCTGAACGCCGATCTCCAGCTTCCGTCCGTGCTCAGCGAACATGCACAGCATCAGTTCGGCGCGCGCGCCGGTGTCGTAGTCCACGGTCACAAGCGCGTTGTCGAGGATATTGACGGTGGGGTCCTCGGCCTCCGTCCGGCCGTCGGGGAGGCGGCTGATGTCCTCGTAGACCCAGTCGGCGCCGCCGGAGCCGAAGACGCGAGTGGGGTTGGCCGGGCCGAGCGATGCGGTGAACCAGTTAAAGAGGTCGAAGTGGTGGCAGGTCTTCTCAACGAGCGTGCCCCCCGAGCGGCTCCGATCGAGGATCCAGTCCTCGTACTTCTTCGCGAAGGGCGGCCGGAACTCGCGCGCCCAGACCATCTTCGGTTCACCGATCGCGCCCGAGGCGATCAGTCGGTGGGCGGTGCTGTCGACGCGTGAGAATCGGCATGAAAGCCCCACCTGCAGGAAGCGATCATTGCGCTCGGCGGCCTCGATCATCGCGTCACAGTCGTCGGTGGAGGTCGCCATGGGCTTCTCGCACATCGTATGCAGGCCGGCGTCGAGGCAGTCAACCGCGACCTGCCGGTGGAGGTAGTTGGGGACCGCAATGAAGCAGGTGTCAGCTTCGACACTGTCGAGCAGTTCGCGGTAGTCGAGATAGCCGGGGACGGGATCGTCAAGAAGCTCCCGGGCTTCCGCGAGTCGCTGCTCATCGACGTCGGCCATCCCCACGATCTTCACGCGATCGAGATGGACGAGCGACCTTAGATGGCCCTTCATGTTCTGACCGGTGCCGATCAGCACGAGGCGGATATCAGACATCGTTATCAATCCTGGGGTGAAAGGCAGTAAGGCAGTTAGGAGTTGTCAGTTGCCAGTTCCCAGTGGCGGCAACGGCGCAACGGCAACGCGCCACGGCAACGGCCGCTTGCTGGCTTAAACTGATATTCCAGCGATTCGGCGTTGGTCAAATCATGTCTGACACAGGGCCGCAGGAAGTAGCCGAATTGTGCGTCGTCAGGAAGGGCGGCCCTCCGTTGTCGCAGGCCGTCCGAGAGCGACAGATCGCGGCCGCGGGTTCTCGTTGATGCTCCTGGAATTCCTCGGGTGAAAGTCGGCCTCGATGATCTCTGTGCGTCGCAGTTTTCGACTGACGACCGTCATTCTCACTGCCCGCCGGGCACCAGTTCGAGACCGAATTTGAAGTCGAGGTCCACCTCAAACATGCGCCGCCAGGGGAGGCTCACACGGGTCTCCTCGAGCGCGTCCAGCACGAGGCTCGAGCGGCTCTGCTCGAAGCCGATCTGCACCATCTCCTGCGCGAGGAAGTGGTCGGTCCACAGGTCGCCGGCGGCGGCGGAAAGCTCCTGCGCGACCATCCGCTCGGTCTGCCGGTAGCTGGTGGAGAGGTCAAAGACCGAGGCCTCAAGCAGTTGCACGACGCGCTCGGTGACCTCCGGTCGGATGCGCGACTGGTAGAGCCAGTCATCGACGAAGCGGGCGAAGAGGAACTCGACATGCGCGCGCTCGCTGTCGATCAGGGAGTTGAGCAGTTCGAGATAGCGCATCGGGGAGATGTCCGCGAGGAGTTGGGCGAGGTCGAAGGCGCCCTTGTCCTGCAGCGCGATCAGCCGCAGCGTACCGTGGGCGAGCGTCGAGCCAAGCGAGTTGCCGGCGGTGTTCCATGCGCCGAATGACAGGAGACGATGCGGCGCGAGGTTGCTGTGACGCAACTCACGCATCAGCGCCTCATCAGCGCCGTTGGGGAACGCGACGTCGCACAAAGCCACATGGCGCGGCGCCTGCTCGCCGACGGCGTCGAGCAGTTTGCGGACGTGGCGTCGCCGCCGATCTCGCGCGGCTCCGCGCTGGTAGTCCTCGCGCGACCCCTCGGCGGGCGCGTTCACGGCCAGCAGCAGGTCGGCCTCGCCGTCGTCGGCCACCTCCGCTCCGACGGCGGCGATGTGCGCCTCCACGGTCTCGCGCAGGGGACGGTCCTCGAAGGTCGCGATCCGGTCGGCATCCTCCTCGGAGGAGTAAAAGACACGCACCGTCGGCGTCTTGAGCATGTGACGGTGGATGAAGCGCGCGATCAGCGTCATCCCGGCCTCGTCGGTCCCCGGGTAGATCGCGACGCGGTCCTCGATGTTGAGCGACGCGATGCGATCGCGCAGTCGCTCCTGCTCATCGCGATGCGGGCCGAACTCCGCCGCGTCCTCCTGGGTGAGGGCGAGGAAGTCAACGTGATGGGCGGCTGTCTCATCCACGGCGCGCAGGTTCACGCGGTGGTTGCGTTCACGCGCGGCCCGGAAGTCGCTGATGATCTCGGCGGGAATCTGCTCCTCAAGCTCCCGCAGGCGGTCGGCGAGGTCGTCATCGCCAAGCTCGCGTACCTGGTAGCTCAGTTCGGAATACTGCCGCATGGGCTCCCAGTACTGTCCGGTCTGCGGCGAATCCGCGGTGATTGAGAGACGCATGATGGTGTTGAACGCGTAGATCGCGGCCTCGCCGAGTTGCTCGCGGAGCTTGCCGAGCACGTCGAGGCGTTCGAGGCAGGTCTCGGGAGCGACGTTCATCGTGCGGGAGGGGACGAGTCCGCCGTAGGCGAGCATGTCGAGGGAGAGGATCGCGCAATCCACCCGGCCGTGCGGCTCAAGCAGCCACTCGGCAACGCGCCCGGGTTGAGCCTCGCCGCGACCCTCGCCGAGCAGGTCAAGCGGCGGCATGATAAGCTCGAAGTCCACCATGCGGGCCAGCAGCCCCGGAAACTTCGCGTTGCAGGGGCGATTGTCCAGCGGCACGTAGATTACTCGGTGGGCTCTATGTCTCAATGACACGCCTGGTCCCTCCCGGCGTCGTCAGCATCAACTGTCATCAGGGTCTCACACAGTTCGGCTTTCGTCAATCAAGCGCGTCGATCGCCTCGCGGAATCGGGCGGTCGCCTCCGCGATCGATGCGACCTCGGCGCCGGTCACGATGGCTCCGATGAGCAGGCCCGCGACCCCGGCGTCATTCAGCACCGCGACCTCCTCCGGCAGGACGGCCTTCTGCGTGGGGACGATCACCGGTTGGTCGGCCCGCGTGGCGATCCGCGCATACTCCGAGACGTCCGCGGCCGTCAGCGGCCCGCCGTAGCTCTCATGCGCCGCGATCGAGGCCTCGATCATCGCGGGCCTGCTCGGCGCCGCCACGTACTCCACCAGCCCCCACGGCCGGCAGGTCGCGCTGAATGCGACCATCACCGACAGCGGGCACTCGTCCATCCGCAGCATCCACGCCGGCATGTCGGTCGCGTAAAGGTCGAAGAAGTCGATCCCGACCTCCGCGAGCCGCAGCATCTCCTCGCGGCTTGCGAGGCCCTCGCCAACCCCGGGGACGATGCCGACCGGCGCCTCCAGCGAGCATATCTCCCGCAGCGCGTCCTCTTCCTCGTCGAGCGAGGCTGTGCTCAGGCCGCTGGCGAAGTGCTCGAGGCCGATGTGAGCCTTGAGCCCGTCCGCGCCCGCGTCGAGCGCCGCCTGCGCCATCTGCGGATCGTTGCGCGGCAGGCTCACGAGCAGTGAGAAACCCTCGCGGAGCATTCGCGCGGTTCGTCCGACACTCGCATCGTTCATCGGCTCTGTGTCGCGTCCTTCCACCAGATCTCTCCCTCGTCGGGTCCCGGCCACCACTGCGCCCGAGGCAGGAACACTCGGATATGCGACAGTCCCGCCAGCGCGGTGTCGGCAATCGGCGTGAGCGGGGTGTAAGGATCAAGGCTGCCGTGCAGTCGCCACGTTCCCTCGCGACCGCGGACGCGGCTGTCGGCATCCGGCGGCGCATCCGGGTCGATGGCGATATGCGGCATCAGTTCCCACTCGCCGCCGCCGAAACGCACCTGCACCTGTGCCCGTGAAAGAAGGCGGTGCATCCAGTCATCATGCCGCAGGTCATCCGCGCGGTAGCTTGGGCGCAGGTAGCCGGCGAAGAGCGGCGCCACGCCCTCCCACGACGGGGAGGTGGCGCTGAGCGGCCCGACGACCATCCACTGCGTTCCGGTGCGAACGTAGGTGACTTCCGGACTGTCCGCGTGTCCTGACGGGACGATCTGAAAGCCGCCGACCATGCCCTGCGGGGACGTGGAGATGTCGATCACGCCCGGGTGGTTCGCGCGGATCCGGCCCGGCGCCGCCTCACGCGTGCCCTCGAAGCGGCCGATCCCCACCACCGGGCGCAGGACCATGCCGATGGTGCGCTCCTCACCGCCGATGTACCGCGCCGTGATCAGGCCGCCGAAGCTGTTGTCGAAGTCGAGCCACGCGATGCGGCGCGGTGGATGGTGCTTGCGGATGATCAGGCGATCGCCGTCAGAAGGCGTGTAATCCGCAGGGAGCGGCTGATCCGACATTCCCTCCAGCGACACCGGTGAGTTCACGGCGGGCGCAAAGCCTCCGCCGAAGATTCCGTCGCCGCCGGGGATATCCGTGAGGATGGAGGTGCTGTCCCGCCCCGCCGCGCCGACGATGGTCCCCTCGGGCACAAGCGAAAAGATGACGCCCCGCCCGGTTTCCGGATGGTTGGCAACCTTCACGTGCAGCCCGTTCACCGCGGACGCCGCCACGGAGCTGTCCTGCGCCCACTTGCTGGCGGTGTATCCCGCCGGATTGACAGCCGTCGCGGGCGTGGTCACGCGGCCGACAGCCAGCCAGTGCGCGCCCTCGTCGCGGCTGACCTCGATGGCGCCCCCCGCGGTGTTGTCAACGCGGACGCGGAAGATCTCTGCCCCGCGGGCCGCGTTCTCCGCCGCGACCTCCGGTGACGGTCCGCGTTCCAACTCGCCCGACCACGCGGGCGCGACGATCAGTGCCGTCGCGAGCGCCGCGAGGACTACCCTCATGCGCCGAACTTCTCCGCTCGGCCGCCCATGTTCAGCAGCACGTCCATGATCTCCATGCCGCGCAGGTGGCCCATGATGCCCTTCGCGCACGGCCGCTCGCCGTAGCGCTCGACATCGTCGGGACGCGTCCCGTAGCCGAAGAACGCCAGCGGGACGGCGTCGCCGCTGTGATCCATCAACGCACATGGCGTGCAGTGGTCGGCGGTGACCATGATCGTCGTGCGATCCCAGTCGAGCGTGTCGAGCAGATAGCCGATGGCCCGGTCAACCTTCTCGATGGCCGCTATCTTCGCTTCGCAGTCGCCATCATGGCCGCCGAGATCGGGACATTTGATGTTGGCGAGCACGAAGTCGTTCGTCTCGAATGCTTCGACGATCGCGCGGGCGATGGCCATCTCGTCGGTGTCCTGCCCGCCGGTGGCGCCGTCGACGCGGATGACGTCCATCTCAAGATATTCGCCGACGCCGCGGACGAGGTCCACCTCCACGATCATCGCGCCCTTGAGCCCGTAGCGCTGCTCGAAGGGCTCGAGGTCCACGGCCGTCCCGGCGCCGCGAGGCAGCACGATGTTGGCCGGGAACTGATCGTTCTCTCTGCGCTCCTGGTTGATGGGGTGGTCGTCGAGCACTTCGTGCGCTCGTTTGACGAACTCATTGAGGATACGCGCCGTCTTGTTCGCGCCGGCCACGTCCTCGGCGCTCTCAAGCGCCTTTGACTCGAGGTAGTCCACGTCGGGATCGTGCGGATCCACCTCGCTGATTTCGTGAGAGAGGCCCGGGCCACGCAGAACCATCGCCGCCCGGTGCTCGACAGATGGCTCGAAGATGATCTGAACGTCCTCGATCTTCGGAATCTCCTGCTGGATCGCCTCGGCAAGCTCATCGGTGCCGGACTTGATCCGCCCCGCTCGCCGATCGACGACCTTCTTGCCCTCGACCGTGGCGAAGTTGCAGCGGAAGGCCACGTCGCCTGGCTTGATGTCGATCCCGACGCCCTTCGCCTCGAAGGGGCCGCGGCCGCGGTAGTGCTTTTCCGGCTGATAGCCCATCAGGGCCATGTGCGAGGTGTCGCTGCCGGCCGGTCGGCCGGGGGCGATGGGGTCAAGCAGTCCGCAGGATCCTTCGCGGGCGATTCGATCCATCGCGGGGGTGTTCGCGGCTTCGACGGTGGTTTCACTGTCCAATTCGGCCATCGGGCGTCCGCCCATCCCGTCGCCGATGAAGATCAAAGACTTCATCCCGCTGCTCATCAAAAGTCCTCCTGTCAGCCCCGATCCAGACTCCAAGTGCCCTGCGATTGTAAGCCATCCGAGGGGGCGAGTCAAGATTGCTCAGCACGCGCGGCGATGGGCTTTTCCCGCCGCGAGCACGCAGACAACAAGCCCCGGCCCGCGACTACATTTCGCCGGGCGTTGCCGGGAATGTGGGCGGGGCCGGGGCGTGGAGTGTCCGACCAATGACCGCTGACGGGTGCGATGAAGCGGGTGGGCTACCCGAGCGGGTCGCGTATCTCGATCGTGCCGTCGCCGAGGAACGCCGTCACCGGACTGCCGTCGCCGGCTTCGGTGTATGCGAGGTTCAGGTCCGCGACCGTCTGTGCCGCCTCGATCATCGCCACGGTGCTGCGCTGGGAGGCGGCGGTGGGGTACTCGTCGGCAAGGTCCTCGCGGTCGATGCCGAGTATCCGGCGGCGCATGATCGCCGAAAGACCCGCGGTCAGTGAGTCTTTGCCGTAGCCCTTCATCTCATCGAAGCGCTCGTAGGCGGGTGTGAGGCCGTTGAAGAAAGGATTCGTGGTGCGCGAGCCCTCGCCCGCGATGGCGTAGCGCAGGCCGCGGTCCTGCTGGTCCATGAACGCGCTGCCGAGCGTCCCGAAGACCTTGATCTCCTGGTTGACCGGCCCTTCGAAGTCGTCCGGATTGACCCACGCGTTGACGTAGAGCGCCTCCATCCCGTCCTCGTAGGTGACCTTCACCTGGATTGAGTCGTAGGTGTCGATCGGCGAGGGTTCGCCGGTCTTCGGGTCCACCCAGTTCGCCAGCAACTTCTTCTGCCCGGTCGCGTGCAGCGAGACCGGCTCAACGCCCAGGTAGTGCTGGACCACGTCCGTCCAGTGGCAGCCCACGTAGCTGAAGGGGTTGGAGCGCGCCGCCCACTTGAATATCTCCGTCGAGACCTCCAGCGGCTCCTCGAGAACGGCGCGCACGTAGTTGACGTCGCCCATGCGCGGGACGAGGTCGCGGAAGAGCTTCACGTTCATCGGATCGTAGCGTTTGTGCATGTCGCAGGATACGATCAGGTCGGCCTGCTCGGCGGCGGTGATGATCTCGTCCGCCTGCTCAAGCAGCAGGCACAGCGGCTTCTCGGTGATGACGTCCACGCCTTGTGCCAGCGCGCCGATGATCGGCGCGTGGTGCAGATCATCCGGTGTCGCCACGATCAGCACATCCGGCTCCGTCTCGCGGATGATCTCCTCCCAGACGGTGTCGCCGTAGAAGGGCTGGATGGCGCTGTCAGGCACGCCCTCGCGGTACCAGTCGCAGATCTTCCCGGCGGTCCCGCGCTCGGGCGAATGAGTCCCGATCGCGACGAACTCAACCTCAACGCCGGTGAGGTCGCGGGCGTGGACGCCCTGCCCGATGTCGCCGAGATAGGGCGCGATGCCGTAGCGCTCGAAGTCCATGATCGCCTGTCCGATGACGTCCTCGAAGAACATACCGCCGCCCACGACGGCGATTCGCAGGTTTTGCTTGCTCATGATGGTCCCTCCCGCGCGGTGTCGTTTGACGGGTGTGTGTTCGCCGCGGGCGGCGGATGGTCCTTCGTGGGCCGCGACGGCAGAGGCCGTTCGTCGCTGTCATCGGAGGGGCCGCCCCTCGGTACGACGCAATCACTTGTCGCGAAGGCCCTCCGGCTCCCACGGCGAATACATCTCCAACGGCCAGCGATCAGCGGAGGTGACCCGCATGCAGCTTTCCGACAAACAACTCGCACGTCTCCTCGAGCAGCATGACATGCTCTGGGATGCGCCGCCTGAGAAGTGGCTCACAGGCATCCCTCTCGCCAACGGTCACATCGGCGCGATGATCTGGGGTGACGGAGAGCCGCTGAAGATCACGCTGGATAAGTACGACTGCTGGGAACTCCGTGAGCAGGTGCCCGATCCGAAGATTTTCAACTATCAGAATCTCCGCAGGCTGGTTGAGGCGGGGGCCGAGGAGGCCGCGCAGTGGGACATGGTGAAGCGCTGGCGGATCGACGAAAGGCCGCATCCGACCCGCCTGCCGATGCCCCGGGTGGAGCTTGATATTCCCGGCGCGGACGAGTTCCGCGCGCGCCTGGAGCTTCTGCATGGCGCGGCGCGAGGTTCGGTTGACTGCATGGGCGGACGCCTGGTCTGGGGCGCCTTCATCGCGGATGAGGAGAATCTGCTGCTCATCGAGTTCGAGACCTCCGGCCAGGCGCGCCTGCCGAAGGTGACCTGCTCGCTTGACCACCTCGAGGATGAGGCGAAAGAGACGCTTGAGGCGTGGGGATATGACAGGCCCCAGACCGGCCGCGCCGACGAGGGATCACACTGGCTGCGTCTGAAGTTCCCCGCGGGCGGCGAATATGTCGTCGCCTGGCGGATGCAGAGGACCGACCGTGGCGGACTGCTGGCGGTCGCGGTCCTGAGCCACCATGACGCCGAGAACCCACGGGCCGAGGCGCTGAAGCTTGTCCGCGAGCCGGATGTTGAGTCGCTCCGCGAGGGCCATGAAGCGTGGTGGCGCGAGTGGTGGCGGACGTCGTGGCTCACGATCCCTGACGCGATGCTTGAGAATCTGTGGTATGCGGAGATGTACAAGCTCGGCTGCTCCAGCCGACCCGGCGGGCTGCCGATCACCCTGCAGGGGCTGTGGACGGCCGACGGCGTGATGCCTCCGTGGTCGGGCGACTACCACCTCGACATGAACGTGCAGGAGAGTTACTGGCCGGTCTACGCGAGCAACCACCTCGACGCGGGACTGCCGCTCTACGAGACCTTCACAGAATGCCTTCCGCGCTGGCGGGAGGAGTGCGAGGAGTTCTTCGGCTTCGACGGCATCTGGTCCACCTGCGCGATCGCGTATGACGGCTCCCACGTGCACGGCTACCACGGCGTTGAATACTGGCCGGGCAACGCCGCGTGGCTCGCGCATCACTACTGGCTGCACTGGCTCTACTCGCGCGACGACGAGTTCCTCCGGCAGCAGGCGATGCCGATGATGCGGGGGGCGATGGAGACGTACATGAATCTGCTGGAGGCGGATGACGAGGGGACGCTGCACATCCCGCTGGGCTACTCGCCGGAGTGGGGTGAGGGAAGCGTGAAGCGCTACGCGCCCGACCCCAACTGCGACCTCGCGCTGATCCGCTGGCTTGGAGAGAGTCTCCTTGAGGCCACCGCGCACCTCGACGTGACCGGCCACGCGATCTCCGCCGAGCGCGTCCGCTGGCAGAAGACGCTTCGCAATCTCGCCGACTACCCGCGCGACGACACAGGGCTGAAGGTCACCGCGGATGACGAACTGTGGGAGTCGCACCGCCACCACTCACACCTGATGGCCGTCCACCCGCTCGGCACACTCACCCGCGAGGAGGCGGAGGAGAACGCGCTCATCCAGCGGTCGATCACCCACTGGATTGAGACGGGCACCGGGAAGTGGACAGGCTGGTCATTCCCCTGGGCGTCGCTGATCGCATCGCGGGCCGGCCTCGGGAACATGGCGTGGGATATGCTGCAGCGCTACCGCGCGTTCATCATGCCGAACACGCTGCACGTGAACGGCGACTGGCGCGCCTTCGGGCACTCCAGCCGGAGGTACATGCCGATGACACTGGAGGCAGGCTTCTGCGCCGCCGCAGCGATCATGGAGATGCTGCTGCAAAGCTGGGAAGGGACGATCCGCCTCTTCCCGACCGTCCCGGACGGATGGAGCGACGCGTACTTCGAGGACCTCCGCGCTGAGGGCGCCTTCCGTGTCACCGCGGAACTGACCGGCGGCGAGGTGCAGAACGTTCGCATCGTGAGCGAGGCGGGGGAGACCTGCACTTTGCGCAACCCGTGGCCGGAGGAGGATGTGACCGTGAGCGGGCCGGCCGGCGAAGAGACGCTCACCGGCGAGGACCTGCGCTGGGAGACGGACGCGGGCGCGGAGTATCTCGTCTATCCGGTCGGCGATGCGCCCGAGGACGGCCAGCTTACACCGCCACCACCTCTGCGGCCGGAGTGGCAGAGCAACTGGTTCGGCCTGCGCGAGGTGCCGAGGTTCTGACGTGCACACAAAGGACCGGCGCAGTTCCGGCGGGAATACACCCCCGGCGCACACTTCCTACGTCAGAATACTGAGTGACTGCATGAAACTCGATCGTGTCGTAGATGAATTGCAGATAGAAGAAGCAGGCGCCGAGGGTCTCAGAGATGGCTGGCAGACGTCGCAGGCCGCCGCGCCGGAGGGGCTCCCGGAGTTCCTCGAACCCGAGGCGGTGAAGATTGCCTGCGAGGCCGCGTACATCCCCGAGAAGTGGCTGGGCACGGTCATGCGCGCCGCTGAGACCATCGCCGCCAGCGAGGCGGCCGCGGCCATCGCCTGGCATGCGTACTACTGGCTGCACGAGGATGACTACGACGCGGATCGGGTGCGCTCATGGCCGCGCCTTGTCGGCTCCACGCTGGGCGAGGACGGCGCGCTGCTCTACCTCATCGCACTGATGGCGGGGTGCGAGCGGATGCAACGTGTCCACCGTGAGCATGAGGTGCCCGCGGAGGTGGTCGCGGACACGCTCTCGCAGATCGAGCATTACTTCAACGCGACCACCGAGGAGCAGGGCTACCCGGAGGTCGTCCCGCATCTCGTCGCATGGCTGATGAATCATTACACGGGGATCATCTACAAGCTCGCGCGCCTGCAGTTTCAGTTCGGCAACAACCGCTACGACATCCGCGTCTTTCGACACGGCGAGACCGGACAGGTGCTGGCGCTGTCCGAGGCCGGCGTTGGCTTCCGTGCCGACGGCCAGAGGCTGCGTGAGGGCGACGATCCGGAGGGCTCGTGGGAGGCGCATCTTGCGATCACCGACGAGGCCGCGCAGGGGAATCCGATCGATCCTCGCGGGTACGCGCTGGCCGAGCAGATACGCCTGCCGCTGGCTGAGTGGGAGCAGGTGCTGGCGCCGGGCGATCCGGTGCTGCACCTGCACATCCCGGGCGGTGAGCCGATGAGCTACGACCGGTGCGGCGAAGCATTCGAGCAGGCGCTTGAGTTCTTCCCGCGGCACTTCCCGGACTATCAGTTCAACGCCTTCATGTGCGGCTCGTGGCTGCTGAACACCGCGCTGCAGAAGCTCGCGAAGCCCTCCTCCAACATCGTCCGCTTCCAGCGCGAGGTCTACCTCTTTCCCATCGGCCTGTCAGATGACAGCCTCGCGTCCGCGCTCTTCGGCGGCCTGCGACGGAAGCTGCCCGAGGACCTCAGCGAGTACCCGCGCGAGACCTCGCTGCAGCGGGCGTACCTCGATGCGGTCGAGGCCGGCGAGTACGAGGCGGGCGGCGGCGGATGCTTCCTGCTACCCGAGGATGTGGACTGGGGATCGCAGGTCTACCTGACGCAGGAGCGGGCGGCAAGTCGCGCGCGTGGTGGATGAAGGCGAACGACGGACGACGAACGACGAACGACTCGACGCATCTGAAGATGCGTCGCTCCGAACGGCAACGACGGGAGATGACGCACATGACGGACACAATCAAGCTCGGCGTCTTCGCCTCTGGCGGAGGCACGAACTTTCAGTCGATCATTGATACCTGTGAAGCGGGCCGCATCGACGCGACCGTCGAGGTGCTTGTCACGAATCGCGAGGACGCGGGCGCGCTTGCTCGCGCCACCAACCACGGGATCGAGTCGTACGTCGTGCCGGTCGGCAGGGACCTCTCTGACGAGTTTCACGCGGCCGACGAGCGGCACGTCGAGATCCTGCGCGACGCGGGCGTCGATCTCGTGTGCCTCGCGGGATACATGCGGCGCATCGGCACGGGCGTGCTGGAGGCGTTCCCGCATGCGGTTATCAACATCCATCCCGCGATTCTGCCCTCGTTCAAGGGGGCGCACGGGCAGCGTGACGCCGTGGAGTACGGCGTTCGGGTCTCGGGCGCGACCGTGCATTTCGCCGATGAGGAGTTCGATCGCGGGCCGATCATCATCCAGGCGGCCGTCCCCGTGATCCCCGGTGACACCGAGGACTCGCTGGGTGCGCGGATACTCGAGCAGGAGCATCGAATCTACCCGCAGGCGATCCAGTGGTTCGCCGAGGATCGCATGCGCATTGAGGGGCGCTCGGTGATTCTCGACCCGCCCTCGCGCGGGAGCTACGACGATCAGGGGACGGTGGCCATCATCAGTCCGCCACTGGAGCTTGAAGAGGCGTAGCCGTCCGCATCGGGGCGGCAGCACAGGAGCAAGTGCCTCTCCACGCGGGGGCCTGCAGGCCGGTGTGTGAGGCGGAGCGACGCGCCTGCGACGCAGACGCGAAGTCATACCACAAACAAGTCTCGCCGGGAGGGTATCATGCCGATCAATGCCGTCGTCGTCGGATACGGAAGCGCATTCGGGATGGGACACCGTCACTCTGATGAGATCAACAAAACTCAGGGGCTCGATCTCGTGGGGGTGTGCGAGACCGACGCCACGCGCCGAGCCGTGGCAGCCGCGACCGAGGGGGTGCCCACCTACGAGAGCATCGACGATGTCTGCGATGATGACGACGTGGACATGGTCTCATTGATCGTGCCCCATCACCTGCATGCCCCGCTTGCCATCCAGGCGATGGAGGCGGGCAAACACGTGCTCACCGAGAAGCCGATGTGCGTGACCACCGAGGAGGCCGATGAGATGATCGCGGCGTCCGAGGCGAACGAT
This sequence comes from Armatimonadota bacterium, assembly GCA_046540615.1. GTDB lineage: Bacteria > Armatimonadota > Zipacnadia > Zipacnadales > UBA5352 > UBA5352. The sequence continues at coordinate 18,961 of JBKHFA010000011.1, forward strand.
GTCATGCTCACGGTCTATCACAACCGTCGCTGGGACCCGGACTGGGTCACGGTGAAGACGCTCATCGACGAGGGAGCGGTGGGGGAGGTCTTCCTCGTCGAGTGCGCGATCGGGCGAGCGAACCCGCTGTCGGGGTGGCGTCGCGAGGAGGCAAGCGGCGGCGGCATGATTCGCGACTGGGGCGCGCATGTCCTCGATCAGATGTGCCTGATAGCAGGCGGCCCGGCAACCCGCGTCTACGCGAACTTCGAGTACCGCATGTGGACCGACATCATGGACGTGCCGACACACACGCAATTGATGATCGAGTTCGAGTCGGGGATGACGGCCGAGGCGACCTTCAGCAACAACCTGTGGGCTCCGAAGCCACGCTGGCTTGTGCAGGGCGAGGAGGGCGGTCTTTCAAAGCAGTCCGGCGGCGGAGGCACGGTCAGGTGGCATCACGAGGTTGCCGGACAGAAGGCCGTGACCGAGGTCCCGTGCTTTGAGCCGGACCGCTTCGAGTTGTATCAGAACGTTGCCGATCACCTCAACGATGGCGTCGAGCTGATCGTCAAGCCCGAGGAAACGCGGCGCTACGTCGCCATCTACGAGGCAGCCTACGTCTCGGCCGAGAGCGGCGAGGCCGTGGAGCCGAAGTAATGCGCAGAGGAGGCCGATCTGATGCGAGGATTCCGACTGCTTAACACGCGCGCGGCCATCGTGGTGATGGCCGCTCCTGTGCTCACCGGCGGGATCTGTGTCGCGCAGGTGGAGATTTGTGCGCCCGGACGCTCAGCGGCTCGTTTCATGTGATCGTGCGCACCGCCGCTGATGACGCGCAGGGCATCCACGCCCGCATCGGCGAGCGTCCGTGGGTGGCGATGTATCACGCGGAGGGCGACATGTGGCGCGCTCGGATCGCGCCCGGCAACTGTGCGATGGCGAAGTTCAACCATCCCCGGCTGGCGGGACACGAACTTCGATGAGTTTGCATACTCCGCTGAGGGCGATTCGGCGATCCGACGGCGAGATCATCCGCACCGATGAACCGGGCGCCGCGAATCGCCGCTGGGCCCTGACGCTTTCGCCGGAGCCCGGCTCACACGACTACTCGGTGAAAGTCACCCAGGCCGATGGCGACGTGCTCTACTCCGCGCCGATCTGGATCACGACCCCGGCGTCCTGAGCAACGCAGAGTCATGCAAGCTCATTCCGGCAGAGGGGCCGAAGCGGCTCCTCTGCCGTCTGATTCCTCCGGCAGTCTCTCGCTGGTGGGCATCCCCTCACGCTCGTTTCCGGAAAAGCCGCCGCATCAAATCCGTGTATTCCCTGATAGGACGGATATGTCTTGATGGGAAAACTCATGTGCGAGAGGTACTCCAGCAGCATGGAGAGGCTCAGAAAAGCAAAACGCGAGCAATCGGCGGATGCGAACGGAGTTGGATGCGATGTTCTTTGGTGACGATCAGGATTCGAATGTTGCGGTGCAGGAACGCCCCGAGGAATTGCTCCATGACGAGCAAGGCGAGTCGCGTAGTTCCGCGCGGCTGGAACGAAAGATCTGTCCGAACTGCCGGATGCTGCTGTCGGTGATTGAAACTCGGATGGGGAAGTGCCGCACCTGTCACACTGAACTCAAGGCCGAGTCAAATTGACCGTCCGCTCGCGTGAGGGTGATCCGACCGGCGCACAATCACCCTCACGCGGCGGTACACCCCGTGTCATCCTCGTCCGGGCAGGGCTCGAAGCGGTAGCCGACGGAACGAACGGTGATGATGTGCCGCGGATTGCGGCCGTCCTCGCCCAGCTTGCGCCTCAATCGGCCGATATGCACATCGAGCGTGCGCGTCCTGACGCCCGGGGGGTACCCCCAGACGCTCTCAAGTAACGCCTCTGATTCCACCACTTCACCCGCGTGCTCCGCGAGCATCCACAGAAGCTCTGTCTCCATCGGCGTAAGTTCCCTGGCTTCGCCACTCATAACGAGGGTGCCGGACGACCGCCTGATGACGATCGTGCCGAAGTCCAGCACCTCTGCCGGCGTCCGCCGGGGCTCCACTCCGGACGCTCTGCGTAACGCTGCCTTCACTCGCTCCTGCAGTTCCCCCGGATCGCAGTCTGCCGCCACGACATCATCGGCGCCCAGTTCGAGGGCGAGGATGCGGTCGAGTTCAACTCCGCCGCACACCAGGACGATCAGCGGGATGTCGCTGTCGCGACGGATGCGCCGGCACAGATCGAGCGCGTGAAGATCCGGGAGGTCGGTTGCTGTCAGCAGGAGGCCCGGCCTCATGCGCTCATGGGTCCGGACGGCCTCCTCGCCCGTCGTCGCGTGCACAATGCGAAGCTGCAGGGCGCGTAAAGCATTCCCCAGCACGTCTCGGCGGTCGCGATCGCCGGTGGCAAGCAACACAGTCAGCGGCATACAGTCACCTCGGTGATGGGTTGCGCCCGCAACATCACGACGCGAACGCGCGTGGTGAACCTCGTTATGTTTATCAGTCCGCACCGGCCCAAGCTTGAGGGGCCCGCTCCATCCGGCACGCGCATCCCGCTCGTCTTGCCCGGCCGGACCTGATGGTGTACACTCCGCTGCGACCGCCTGAGCTTCTGCAAGCACCGAGGGGATTTGCCATGAATGACGCGCTGAAGACCGTGCACATCGGGATGGGGACGATCGGGCTGGAGATCGTCAGGGCCGGCGCCCGCGCGGGGATAGCAATGCCGGTTGCCTGCGCGGATATTTCGCCGGAGATAGCGGGCAGGTCGCTGCGGGTCGTGGCGCAGGATGAGGAATTGCCGGAGATGACAGTCTCTGCAAGCATGGAGGATGCGCTGGAGGCCGGGCGGGAGGCCGGAGCGGAGATCGCGGTTGTCTGCACAGGCTCTCACGTCGAGATGGCCGAGTCGCAGTTCACGGCCGTCCTTGAGCGCGGAATGTGCTGCATCTCGACCTGTGAGGAACTGCTTTTCCCCTGGCTGCGCGCCGCGAGCGCCGCCGACCGGCTTGATGCCGTCGCGGTTGAGCACGGCGTTGCGTTGCTCGGCGCTGGGGTCAATCCGGGGTTCGTGCTCGACCTCTTCCCGTTTGTGATGACGCGTGTCTGTCAGAGCGTCGATGCCGTCTACGCCGGCCGCTTCCTCGACGCCTCGCGCCGGCGCGAGCAGCTTCAGGCGAAGATCGGCAGCGGAATGCGACCGGATGAGTTCCGCGAGCTTGCGTCAGAGGGGAAGATCGGGCACGTCGGCCTCGCGGAGTCGGCGGCGCTGCTGGCGGACTCGCTCGGCTGGCGGTGGGATGACTTCGAGGAGACGATCGCTCCGGTGATCGCTGAGGCGCCGATCGCGACGGAGTACTTTGAGGTAGCCGAGGGGGAGGTCCGCGGCCAGCATCAGACGCTGACGATGGGCGACGTGGAGCTTGAACTGATCATGGCGCTGGGGGAGGACGAGCGCGACGAGGTCCGCGTGGACGGACGACCTCCGGTGCGCGCGATCGTGGAGGGTGGTATCCACGGCGACACCGCCACCGCGGGCGCGGTCATCAACTTTATGCGGCCGCTCGTAAATGCCACGCCCGGCGTGCGCACCGTGACGGATGTGCCGCTGGCGTAAAGCGGCAGTTCAGTCGCCAGTTACGAGTTGCCAGCAGCGGCAACGACGGACGGCGTCGTTGCCGTTGTCGTATGCCGTTACGTGGCACGGGCGTCTCGCCCGTGTGTCGTTGGGCGAACCATCCCGCTCCGTGCTCGCCGTTCCGCCACAGCAACCAGCGCGAACGCTTCAGCGAAGGCGACCACCGCAGGAAGCTCAACTCCAGCGGTATCCCGTCGCCCTGCAAGCCCATGCCCGGCAGGCGGAATGTGAGGAACATCGCGAGGTTGGCAGCCACGCCCCCCGCAATCCCCCGCCCCGACGATCGTGCGCGCCTATCTCCCCGGGGCTCGCTCGTTCCACTCCGCCGTGGCGTAGCATTCAGCGTGCAGCCGCTCCGCTTCCGCGGCTTCCTCGGCTGAAAGCTCCTGTGCGACAAGCGCGACCTCGAAGGTGTCGACAAAGCCCCCCGCAACTGCCGCGCTGAGTTCGTCGTAGCCGACCGATCTGCCGAGCAATTCCGTCACGCTCATCGCAGCGCCCGCAAGGACCTGTCGGGAGATGCGTCCGTCGCTGCCCGGCATGACGGCCACCTGGTCCTCAAGGTCGATGGTGATCGGGATCGATCCGTGCTGGAGTATCCCGCCGTTGCGGCGTACCTGGGCGCTGCCGACGACTTTCCGCCCGGCGGCCTGCAGATCGCAGCGGGCGGTCTTCGCGAAGCAGATCGGCTTCGCCGCGTCGGCACCCTCGGTGGCGAAGGTGTCCTGACCGGAGAAGCTCGGTCCCGGACCATCTTCGTCGGCGCCCATGCTCACCGCGGCTCCGAGAAGCTCGAGTCCGGCGATGATGCCTCGCGAGATCTCGCGGTAGGACTCGAGGGTGGAGTGCCCGCCCTTGATCTCGTCCTGACGGATGCAGAATGAGTACGTCAACTCATCAGCGTGGAGAATCGCGCGGCCGCCGGTGGGGCGGCGAACGATGTCGTAGCCGCGCTCGGCGACCGCATCGCGATCGATGCCCTCGTCAAGCTCCTGGTGGTAGCCGAGGGAGACCGCGGGCGGCTCCCAGCCGTAGAATCGCAGCGTCGGGGGCTGCTCGCCCGAGGCGACTGCCGCGGCGATCGCCTCGTCCACCGCCATGTTCCTGGCGCCGCTTGCAAAGCCGCTGTCAATGAGACGCCACTTCTTCATCGAATCACCCGGTCCTCAATCATGCAGATACGACAGCGGCCGGCCCCTGCAGCGGCCGGCCACCGATCCGAACCTCAAGTTGAGAGGCTCAGAAGTCCTCGTCGTCGTTAAGGTCGCCCTCGAGGTTGTCGAGGTAGGTGTCGTAGTCGCCTTCGGTCATGAGGCTGTCAAGCTCGGAGGTGTCCTCGAGCTTGACTTCCAGCAGCCAGCCGTCGCCGTGAGGGTCCTGGTTGATCAACTCGGGTGCGTCAAGGACCTCCTCATTCACGCGGAGCACTTCGCCGCTGACCGGGGCGATCAGGTCCTCGACTGACTTCACCGACTCAAGCGTGCCACATGCATCGCCACGGACAAGGGCGGCCCCGTCCTCGGGAATTTCAACAAAGATGACCTCGCCCATCATGTCCTGCGCGTAGTCTGAAAGGCCCGTGATGGCGGTGTCCTCGTCCTCCAACCGCACCCACATGTGCGACTCATCAAAAAGCAATTCGCCGGAACTCATCGTGCGCCTCCTTCTGTCTGCCACGCGGGACCGCGGCCCGGTGTTTAAATCCTGACGTTGAATGCCCCCGCAAAGACGCCCGCCCGCGTTTCGACGACCGTGGCGCTGGGGTGCCGGAACACATACTAAGCAAGGGCGCGTGCGCTGTCAACTCACGGCGGCAAACAAAGTGAAGAAAGCAGCGTCAGCGGCGAGGCGACAGGTTCTGATCGCGCGTTATGAGCCCGATCCGCCATCGGAGTCCCGCATCGACACCGCGAAAGGTGAGCGAACGCCGAAGTTGACACTGGCCCCGCGCCTGGCATATACTTCGGACAACCACACCCCCGGAGGACGAGAAAAGCCTTTATCATGACTCCAATCCGCAGCAGTGACTGGGTCGTCCGTGCCCGTGATCGGGAGGCCGAGGAACATCTGGCGCGCGAACTGGATATGCACCCGATTCTCGCCGCGATCCTCCTCGCGCGCGGATTGTCGGATCCCGTGGAAGCCGAACGCTTCCTGAGCCCGTCGCTGGCTGATCTGCATGACCCCTTTCTGCTGCCGGATCTTGAGCCTGCCGTCGATCGCATACTGCGCGCGATTGATGACGGTGAGGCGGTCCTCGTGCACGGTGACTACGATGCCGACGGTATCACCGCCGCCGCGCTGCTTGTACGCTTTCTGAGTACCCTCGGAGCCGACGTTCATTACTACCTGCCGCACCGCTTTGAGGATTCCTACGGTCTCAGTGCACGGGCCGTGCGCCAGTCGCAGGATCTCGCCGGTCTCATCATCGCGGCGGACTGCGGTGTCCGCGATCACGAGCCGATCGCCGAGGCCTGCGCGCAGGGCCAGGACGTGATCGTGGTCGATCACCACGAGCCGGGCGAGAACCTGCCGGAGGGGGCGCTGATCGTCGATCCGAAGCGCGAAGATGCGAGCTATCCCGAGCGCGATCTTGCCGCGGTGGGGCTCGCGTTCAAGCTTGCCTCAGGCGTTTGTGAGAAGCTCGATCTGTCACAAAAGTCCCTTCAAAGGGCTTTCCTTGACCTGGTGGCGATCGGAACGATCACCGATGTCTCGCCTCTGGTCGGCGAGAATCGCATCATGACCAGCGTCGGCCTCTCACTGCTCCCGCATACGCGGAAGGTCGGCCTGCAGGTGCTGATGGAGCTTTGTGAGCTTGGCGACACCGTGACGGCACAGGATGTCGCTTTTCGGATCGGCCCCCGACTGAATGCCGTCGGTCGGATGGCGGATGCGACGGACGCGCTGGAGTTGCTGCTTACTGACGAGGAGATGGAGGCGCGCAAGAAGGCGCTCCATCTCGACAGCCTGAACTCTCAGCGGCGGACCGAGCAGGACGCGATCTTCCGACAGGCGGTCGCGATGCTTGACAGCGAGGTTGATCTTGACCGCGACCGGGTAGTTGTGCTCGCGAGACAGGGGTGGCATCGCGGTGTGGTGGGCATTGTTGCATCGAAGGTCCTCGAACACACCGGCCTGCCGACGATCCTGATGGCGGTGGAGGGGGACATGGCCCGTGGCTCGGCGCGCAGCATTGACGGCTTCAACGTCTCTGATGCGCTTGGGCAGTGCGAGGACCTGCTCGACCGCTTCGGGGGGCACGCGCTGGCCGCGGGCTGCGAGCTTGATGCCGGCAGCGTGGCCGACCTCCGGGAGCGGCTCAATGAGATCGGGCGGGTAACGATCACCGACGAGCACCTGCGGCCTCAGGTCGAGGTGGACGTCGAGGTCGACCTCAGTGAGGTCGATCAGAGGCTCGCCCGTGAGCTTGAGCGGCTGGAGCCTTGCGGAGCGGCGAATTCTGAGCCGATGCTGGCGGCGAGAAACGTCCGCGTGGTGCAGTCGAGGACTGTCGGGGCGTCGGGGGCGCACCTGAAGATGCTCGTGGATGCCGGCGGCCGCCATGTCGACTGCATCGCCTTCGGCATGGGCGAGCGCCTCGACATCGTCCGGTCGGAAAGTCGCGTCGATCTTTGCTTTGTTCCGCGGATTGATGATTACACCGGCGTGGAAAGGCTGCAACTGCAGGTTGCCGACGTGAGGTCGGCCAGCGTGTGACGCGTAGCAGTCGGGCACGCACGTTCGCAGCGTATGCCGGAGAAGACCTGCCGAACTGGGGACGGTTCTGAGGAGATGGTGGATAGGTGACCAAGACTTTCGCCCTGCCAACCAGCTCACGACGCCAGGTGCTGGAGATCACCAGCGAGGTCGCGGGGATTCTCGAGAAGAGCGACTTCTCTTCGGGACAGTGCACCGTCTCGGTGCCACACTGCACCTGCGCGGTTTATATCAACGAGCACGAAGAAGGCCTCGTCCATGACACGCTCACGCTGATCGACGGAATCATCGCCGGTGAAGACTGGCATCACGATCGCATCGATCATAACGCGGGCGCCCATCTCGGCGCGACACTGCTGGGCAACAGCGTGCATATCCCGGTTGAGGGCGGGAATCTCGTACTCGGGACATGGCAGCGTATCCTGCTCGTTGAGCTTGACGGCCCACGTCATCGCCGCGTCAATGTGACGCTTATCTCAGACTGACGACAGGCCGCTGTCGGCCGACTGACAGCAACCCACCCGGGCGCGCGAATGCGGTCGGGATATGTTTGTGCGTACTCGGGGAGAGCATCTGAATGTCCGAATTTGACCCTCTTCTGATGATACCCGGACCGACCAACCTGCCGCCCGAGGTGCGTGACGCGCTCTCGGGTCCGGGGTTCTACCACCGCGGTGAGCAGATGAGCGAACTGCTGGCACGATGCACACGTGGCCTGCAGGGCCTGATGGGCACCGCAGGCGATGTCCTCACGCTCGCAAGCTCCGGCACCGGCGCGCTTGAGGCGGCCATCACCGGCTTTCTGTCGCCTGGCGATCGCGTACTTGCGGTCGAAGCGGGGAAGTTCGGCGAGCGGCTGCGGGAGATCGCAACCGTGTTCGGCGCCGAGGTCACGTCCCTGACGATCGAGCCGGGACGCGCGGCCGATCCGGAAGCGGTGCGCGAGACGCTTGCCGGCGCGGACTACCGCGCGTTGCTGACTGCGTACAACGAGACTTCCACCGGGGTCATGCACCCGATCCGCGAGATCGCCGCCGCTGCGAAGAACGCCGGCGCGCTGGTCATCTGCGACACCGTGAGCTGCCTTGGCGGCGTCGAGGTGCTGACCGACGAGTGGGGCGTGGACGTGGTCGCGGCAGGCTCGCAGAAGTGTCTGATGCTGCCGCCGGGCCTCGCGTTCGTGGGCGTGCGCGACGAGGCGTGGGCCGCGGCGAAGCGCGCGAAGATGCCCTCGTATTACTTCGACCTTCGGAAGGCCCGGGCGAAGCTTCGTGACGGTCAGACGCCTTATACGCCCGCCACGACGCTCATCGCGGGCCTCGGCGCGGCGCTCGACCTGATCGAGGCGGAGGGAGGCGAGGCCGTCTACGCCCGCCACGCCCGGATGGCCGCCGCCACGCGGGCCGCGATGGAGGCCGCGGGGTTGACGCTCTTCGCGGAGGAGGGCGCGCGCTCGCAGACTGTGACAGCGGTCCGCTCGCCGGTGGACAGCGTGAAACTGGTCGCGTACCTCCGCGAAATGCACAATGTGCTGATCTCCGGCGGTCAGGGTGATCTTAGGGGGCGAATCTTCCGCATCGGACACATGGGGGCGGTCCGGCTGCAGCACATCGTGCGGACGGTGGAGGCGCTGGCCGATGGGCTGTCGAACCTTGGATATGAGTGTGACGCCGCCGCGATGGTGAACGCCGCGCGGCAGGCGGCCGGAGCTTTCGAGGCAGGAGCGCGCTGACAATGCCGATGGTTTTGATCTGCGATTCGATCGCCGAGGAGGGCATTGAGCTGCTCCGCGACCGCGCGGAGGTAATGATCGCCACCTCCTGGGACCGGGATCGCCTGCTCGCCGAAATCCCGCAGGCCGACGCGGTGATCGTCCGCAGCGCGACGGAACTCGACGCCGACTTGATCGACGAGGCCACGAACCTTCGAGTCATCGCGCGCGCCGGAGTCGGCGTGGACAACATTGACCTCGACGCGGCGACCCGTCGTGGAGTCGCCGTCGTCAACACCCCGACAGGCAACACGATCGCGGCCGCCGAGCACACGATGGCGATGATGCTCGCGCTGGCGCGGCGCATCCCGGCCGCGAATGCGGCGCTCAAGGATGGACGCTGGGCGAAGAAGGAAGCGACGGGGCGGCAGCTTTTCCGCAAGACCCTCGGCATCATCGGCCTCGGCAAGATCGGTCAGGAGGTCGCACGGCGCGCGCGGGCCTTCGAGATGACGGTGCTCGCGCACGATCCTTACGTCCCGGCCGACGCGGCGCGCGATCTCGGCGTTGAGCCCGTTGAACTCGCTGAGTTGCTGGAGAAGTCGGACATCATCAGCCTTCACGCCGCGCTGACCGAGCAGACCCGCCACATGATCGGCAAAGAGCAGCTTCTGCTGATGAAGCCGGGCGCGATGCTGATCAACTGCGCCCGCGGATCGCTGGTGGACGAGTGCGCGCTGGTCGAGGCGCTGACCGAGGGCCGCCTCGGCGGCGCGGCGCTCGATGTCTTTGAGCGCGAGCCCCAGCCACGCTGCGAGCTTGTCAGCCTCCCCTCGGTGGTGGCGACGCCACATGTCGCTGCATCGACCGAGGAGGCGCAGGCGCTGGTGGCGCGTGAGGCCGCCGAGCAGGTGCTGGAGGTGCTTGCCGGCGGCCGCCCGCGCTGGCCGGTCAACGTGCCTGCGCTCACGCGCGAGGAGCTTGGGTCGATCGGGCCCTTCCTGCCGCTGGCGGAGCGGCTCGGGAGAGTGCACGCGGCGTTACTTGCCGGACCCGCGCGGCAGGCCGCGATCTACGTCCGCGGTGGCGGAGCGGAGGAGCACCTTGACATCGTCGGCGGGCATTTCCTCGCCGGCCTCCTCGGAGCGCTCGCTGATGAGCCCGTCAACTACGTGAATGCGCCCGTGATCGCGGCCGAGCGGGGGATTCAGATGAGCCACGGCGTCGCAGCCGACACCCGCGGGTACTCGCGTTACGTCCGCGCGTCGATTGCCAACGGCGAGGGGGCGGTCGAGGTCGCCGGGGCAGTGCTCGATCGCGGACAGGCTCGGATCGTGGAGATAGCCGGCTTCGGCCTCGACCTCGTGCCTCAGGACACCGTGCTGCTGATCGTCAACTCGCGGCCGGACAGACCGGGGTTCGTGGGGACCGTGGGCCGCATCCTCGGCGACGCAGGGATCAGCATCCTTGGCATCCAGGTGGGCCGCGAGGTGATCGACGACCAGGGCTTGATGGCGGTCACCGTCGAGGGTGAGGTCGCCGGCGACGTCCGCGAGCAGATCGCAGAGCAGCCGGGCGTGACGCGCCTCGAGATCGTCGGGTTCGAGGGGTAGGGGCCCGCAGCGGGACGAGCGGCGCGCGAAGTCGTTTGCCGTCAGGAGGGGCCGCCTGAGGAGCGGGCTGTCGTTTGTCCGCGACGAAGTCGGCCCGGCCGTTTGTCGTTCGGCGTGCGAGACACGATTACGCACGATGGTCTCTTGCAGGACGCGGGCCGACTTTGGCTCCAGCAAACGACGCTGGAGCTTCAGGCAGCCCCTCCAACGACAAAGACACT
>JBKHFA010000012.1:0-29655 GCA_046540615.1 Armatimonadota bacterium
GGCGTAACGGAGCCCAGCCCGCGCGCCAACGTCCCCGTGGGCTTGTTCACGATCGATGGGACACTGCTTGCGACGGTGGCTACGGACGCGGCGGGGAGCTACACTTTCGAGGGCGCCCCCCCGAAAGATCTCATCGTGCGCGTTCCGCTGAAGATCTTTATCCGCGGGAGAGCCGCCTACCCCCTCACGTCCCCGGATGCCGCCGTGAGTGTCGCTGATGAGAATGTCACAGGGGTCGATTTCCTCTACTCGTTTCTCAACAGTCAACTGGGATATGAGGTCCAGTTTACGGAGAGCGAGCCGGTCTCCGGCGACGATCCGGACTGCGACGGAGACTGCGGCGAGAGCCCGGAGGACGAACCCGCACTCACGGATGACCCGGGCGATGCCGTTGATCGCCCCGGCTTGCGGAATGGTAATGGGAACGACCGCGGCAGGGGAAACCGCCGGTAGAGCGCAATGAGCCACAGACATCAAAATACCACGCGGCCGGGCCGGACTGGTCCGGCCGCGTCTGTGTACCTGATCTCGCATCACCAGACTCGTTTCGTTACTTAACCCGCTGATTGGGGTATACCGAGGACAGTAGGACTGGGGGAGGTTGCGTGGAGGTGGTGTGATGCGAACTCTGGGCAGGAAGCTGTCTGTGCCGGAAGTGCCCGAACAACTGGCGGATGAGACCGCCTGGGCGATCCTGCTTCCGCGCAGAAGGACACGATGGCTCTACAGAATCTTCGCGGTACTTGTCGGCGTCGCGGCGGGACTGGCGTATGCGCATTTTGCGGTGGATGATCCGGGCCTCCTCTGGACGGTCGCCCTTGCCGCCCTTGGAGCGGTTCTCGGCTACATCTTCGTACTGATGCCGGCGGTCGTTGTGCACCAGATCCGCCGACTTTTCACCTCACTGGCTGTCCGACGCAGAGCGCGAGGCCTCCAGCGCACGATCCGGCGGGTCACGCGAAGCGCCCTGCGGGATATTGAGGAGGACGAAGAGGACAGGCAGGCGTGGGAACGCCTCGGCGCCGCGGCGCTGCTGGCCGGGGAAGAGCAGAAGGCCGCGACGGCGTTCGAGAAGGCGCGCGCCTCCTCCGCCAACGGGCACGGCACTGTCAACCTCGCGGTGGCGCTCGCCGAGACACACGACCTCGACACCGCGGCGGATCTGCTGCTCGAGACCGTTGCCGATCCCGAGACTGCGTCTGAGGCCCATCACAACCTCGGCGTGCTGCTCTCAAAGACACCCCGCCAGGACCTGATCGAGCGCATCCTCAAAGGTCTCAACGGACTGCACTCCCCGTCGATCCTGGCGAACATCGGCGCGTGGGAGCTTTCGAGAGGCGACATCGAGCTTGCCGAGCGCTACCTCAAACGCGCGCTGCAGGAGGATCCGGCGGCGGTTGCCCCCAGGGCGAACCTCGGGCTGATCGCATTCAGAAGGGACGACCTGAAAGGAGCCGTCGAGCAGTTGCACGAGGCTGTGTACCTCGACCCGATGAACCCCACGGTCGTCAACGATCTTGGCGCGGCCCTCACCGCCGCCGGGAAGCCGCTGGTGGCGGCCCGCGCGCTCAGTCGCGCCGCACTGCTGGCGCCGACGAGCCCGGCGGTCGAACTCAATCGCGGGGGTATCCATCTTGCCCTCGGCAGATACCACGAAGCCCTTGAAAGTTTCACTGAGCCGATAGTTCGCGACAGGTATCCGGTCCTCGCCGCTCATAACGCGGCGCTGGCGCTGATCGCGCTCGATCGCCGCGAGGCTGCAGAGGAGGATCTGGAGTGGGGACTCGACCGCGCGCCTGAGGATGCCGGCCTGCTCAACAACCTCGGGTGCCTGGCGTGGGAGGAGGGGGACGACGCGAAGATGGTCCAGGTCATGTCAAAACTCGACGAGGGCACCGACCTTGGGGTGACGCTCAACCTGGCGTCAGCGCGGATAAACGCGGGCGCTCCGGATAAGGCGCTCGAGATGCTCGAGCGCCTCCGCAAGCGCGGCGTTCGCGATCCGATGGTCAGCTTCTACCGAGGCCTCGCGCTTCTCACGAAAGCACTCGAGTTCTATCAGCCGGAGATGTCGCGCCGACAGCGTGAGAGATTCTTCGAGGCACTGCACAAGTGCGTGAAGCCGTTCAACGCGATCGCGTCCTCGGACGGGGCGGGCTCAATCGAGGCCCGGATGAATCTCGCGCTCTACCACTACCTCCGCCTCGATTTCGCGGAGGCCGCGGACGGCTTCATTGAGGTGACGAAGCACTTTCCCAGGAACGGTTTCGCGCACTTCTGCGCCGGCACGGCGCTGGCCGACGAGGCCCGACGGATCCAGCAGGAGCATGAAGCGGGCGACGAACTCGTTGGGCGGGCCCGGGACCGTCTCAAGCGCGCGCGCAAGCACCTGCAGACGGCGGTCGAATGTGATGAAGTCACCGCCGACGTATTCTGCAATCTCGGAATGTGCGCGTACGACCTCGGCGACATAGAGGGCGCCCTGAACGCATTCAAGCGGATGACGCAGTTTGAGGACAGCGCCGATGCGAACAACAACCTTGCGATCGTCCACGCGCGACAGGGCCAGGAACTGCAACACGCCGCGCGCGGGGCGAGCCTCGTCAGTCGCGATCGCGAGCGAGATATGCTCAACCGAGCGCAAACGCACATCTCAACGGCGCTGCATTACTTCATGCAGGCACTTGAGCACGCGCGCGACGACCCCACCCTGCACGCGAACATCGGCCTCGCATATATGCTCCGCAACCGCGGCGACGACGTGGAGGCGGCGCTGCGCCACTGGCAACGCATGCTCAAGCTTGGCGGAGAACGGGTCGGAAAGCGCTATGAGGAACTGAGCGCGATGGCCTACGGGGACGAGTCGAAGCGCGCGCAATTCGACGAGGCGCTCATGGAGTTTCGCTCGCTCGATCCGCGCCGCTGCATGGTGGTCGTGCCTCCGCGCCTGTCCCGCGCTCGCTACGCGCTGCAGACGATCACGGAGGACATCGACTGGCAACTCGCGAGCGATGACGAAATCGTCCAGGACCTGCTCCGCAAGAGAGATCGGCTTGCCGGGTTGAAAAAGCGCCTCGCGCGACTCTCAATCTGAGGGCGCGAACGCGGGGTAAGGTGTGCGGCTCAGGCGCGCATGTGCTCGACGCGCTCAACGTATGCGTCGATGTCGAACTTGCGCTCCAGTCCGCTCTCGCTCATCCAGCGCACCTTCCCCACTATCTCCCTCTCCTGCCATGCCTGGTCGTGCTTTCCGAGCACCCACGCGAAGTTGCTCCATGAGACCGGATCGCGACCGTCGAGTTCGTATTTGTTGTTGAGCCACGCCATGATCGCGTGGGCGTCGGACGCATCCTCGGTCCACTCCAGGATCTTCTTCCCCCAGTACATCCGCATGTAATTGTGCATCTTCCCGGTGAGCACCATCTCCATCTGCGCCGCGTTCCAGTACTCGTCGTGGGTCTCCGCGCGCTCGAACTGCCCGGCGGAGTAGACGCAGGGCCGCTCATCGCCGGCGTGTTCCGCGAGCGTAGTCAGCGCCCAGTCGGGCAACGCCTCGATCGAGTCGTAGCGGGAGTTGAAGTGGCAGAAATTCATCGCAAGCTCGCGCCGCACGATCAGCTCCTCGAGGTAGGCCTCGTCGCCTTCGTGACCGGAGACCTGCGAGGCCACGTACACCGGCGAGATCTGCCCGAAATGCAGGTAGGGGCTCATATGCGAGACCCAGTTGTCGGCAGGCTCGTTGCGACGCTCGTCGTAGTCGGAGAGGCGCTCGGCGATGAACTCGTCAAGCAGACGCTCCGCCTCGGATGTGCCGCCGACGTAGTCATCCACGGGGCCGACCGAGCGGTCCAGGTCCAGCCGGTCAAGCGCCGCCTGCCAGTCACTCACGTCGGCGGAGTTGAAGCCGAGATCCAGCGAATCCCGCTCGGGCCCGCGGTGCTGGAGGTCAACGAGGTAATCATCGATGTACTCGTGCAGCTTCGGCCGGATCGTGCGCGCGGCGTACTCCTCTTTGTCTGACGCCAACTCCACCGGGACGACCACGTCCGTCTCCACCTGCACCACCCGGCAGTCCGCCTCCTCGGCGACACGCTCGCGCCACTGCTTCTGATGGCGAAGGTAGCCGCGATCGCAGACGACCATGCACGCGCGGTGAGAGAACTCGACCGCGGCCTCGTCGGGCGGATGCTTGCGCACGGCAAGCTTGATGCCACGCTCCTGCAGGGCCGCCGCGGTTTCCTGCAGGCCCTGCAGCATGAACGCGAGATGCCGCGCGTTCGCCTCCGGATAGTCTTCATGCAGGCCGAACCCGACAACGAGCGGCACCTGCAGTTCGTCCGCCTGCCGGACCGCATACTCCAGCGCGTGGTTGAAGCGCGCCCGCTGCGAGGCCTGCATCCAGTAGAGCACGAATTCGCGGTCGCGAGCGGGCGCATCCGAAAGCTGCTGAACCCGCGTGTCGTGGATCATCTCTGATCGCCTCAGTTCGGAGGGACGCATCTTCAGGTACGTCCGCCTCTTGGCCTCCGCGTCTTCGATGCGGTCGAGTCCCCGCACAGGTGGTGAATTCGTCTGCGCCGGTGTCAGTACGCCCAGAATCGATATGTCGGGAAGCGTCCGATGCTCCCGATCAGCCCCCACATGCCGCCGACCATGAACTCCCCGAGGATCAGGCCCATGAAGAAGGGCATCAGCCGGCTGTAGAGGCGATGACCACCGTAGCGGAGGCTTACCCCTTTGACCGCCCACGCGATGAACAGCGGCATCCACAGCAGGCCGATGAAGTGGATGCTCGACGCCGCGTAGCCCGCCGGATGGAAGGGCCACCACACATAGCGCTGGCGCATCAGCAGCAGGGCGACGGTGAACACGCCGCCGGCGATCAGCCCGCCGAGACGCCCCGCGTCGAGGCCGCCGGGATTCGCCAGCCAGCTTGCGGGTCGCGAAAAGGCGCCCTTGCCGAGATACGACGCGTCGCCGGGCACGGTGGCGAAGCCGTGGGTGTACGCGAGATGCAGCGTCGCCCAGAAACTCGCGAATGCGCCGACAACGACGGCGATCCCGATCGCAGCGATCATCCCCGATCCCGACACGCCGCGCCTGTCGCCGAGCGCCAGTCCCTCGATCCCGTGGGGCATCGGGTGGCTCCGCTGGACGCGCTCGACCCACCAGAGCATGGCGAGGCCCTTGACGTTCTCCCGGCCGAGCGTCGACGCGCCACCGATCCGCACCATCATGTCAAAAGGACCGGTGAAAAGGTCATGCACCGGAAGGCCGAACTCCGCGCGCATCCGCGTGATCGCCACCGACAGCAGCAGATAGCCCGCGATGTATATGCTCGCGGCGCCCAGTGAGACGTTGAGCAGTCGCGTCATGAAGGAGAGCATGACCGCGATCAGCGCGACCAGCGCCATCAGCGTCACCTGGTAGGGCAGGGCCTGTCGGCTCTCATCCTCCGGCGACCGCCCCTGCAGCACCTTGCCGATGACGGACGCGAAGTAGTGGCGGCCCATCCAGAGCGCGAAGACCGCGATTCCGAAGTACGCGCCCACGGTCTGCTCGCGCACAAACGGCAGCCCGAGTCGCTGATAGCCGAGCATGTACGAGGCGACCAGTTCGAGCTTCCAGAACCAGTAGAAGAACCATGCGGAGAACAGGAAGTCCTGCGGCATCAGGTACCCGAGGCCGATCCCGAAGGGGTAGAAGGATATCCACGTCTTACCCATCGCCTTCCACGGGTAGGAGTCGAAGCTCGTCGAAATGTCAATCGCAGTCACGGTGACGGTCGGGATGGCGGGGTAAAGCGTGCCGATCCCGTTGACAATGTCGAGAATCGCGACGAGTCCGAAGCCGATCCAGAAGATGCGACTGCCGAAGAGATCCGGGCCCACGATGCCCATCCCGGGGCGCGTCAGCTCATAGGGTATGTCGGTGAGCGGATAGCTGAGCTTCTCCTGCTCCGTCCAGCGCCGCCAGACGAGCACATCGATGGCGAGCATCGTGCCCACGAGCGCGAACACGAAGATCAGCCAGGTGCCGATCGGCGCCACCCACGGCCTGATCGCCTCGCTGGAGTAGAGGAACGCGTCACCCTCCCAGAAGGCGCTCAACGCGCGTGGATCGTCCAGCAGTACGTTGGAAGCGAAGAGGTCGCTGAAAAGCTCCGCCCAGCCATTCACCGGCGTTGCGTAATACGCGGCAGTCGGGATCTGCACCGCCAGCACCTGCAGGAAGTCATGACCTGCCACGGCGCTCCCGACACAGAGCATGGCGTACGTGACCGCGAGTTCGCCGGGACTGAGAGCGCGCTCGGGCGCGAAACGGCGCAGGGCGACATTCAGCAGCGCCAGCACCGTGAGCGTGAAGACGGCGTTGAAGAACAGCGACATCTCCGTGGGCATGCCGGAACTCCACGCAAGCTCCATGCTCTGCACCCAGAGGATGTTCGGCGGCAGAAGCAACGCCCCGATCACCAGGGCGCGGACGGTCACGGGATGCCGCAGGGCGGCGGGACCGCGTGATGATTCGACGCCCCGGACTGTGCTTGTGCTCACAACGTGCCTCTCGTGGATTGAGGGTGGGGAATTCACGCGTGCATTTCTCTGTCCGGAAGCAAAACCCTTGTTGTCGGGAAGGCAATCTCTGCATCTTCGGCGAAGCGACAGACGGCTTCCACGAGTCCGAAGAGGGAGACGATCACTATGAGTCGGCCGAATTTTCTGTTCATCGCGACCGATCAGCAGCAGGCGAGGACGGTCAACACGGATGTCTGCCAGACGCCCAGCATCGATCGCATCGCCGACGCGGGGGTGCGCTTCAACCGCAATTACACCGTCAATGCGATCTGCTCACCCACGAGAGCGTCGCTGATGACGGGCTTGCACGTTCACGGCCACGGGATGTATGACTGCACCCACGCATCTGACGAAGCCCGCGCGAAGTTCCGGGCCGACCTGCCGACGTGGTCAGAGTCGCTGGCCGACGCGGGCTATCACGGCGCGTACTTCGGCAAGTGGCATGTCGAGCGGTCGCAGGACCTCACGCAGTTCGGCTGGCGGCATTTCGATGAGTGCCGGGACCTCGCGCAGTGGCGGCGTGAGCATGGATGCGAAGGATCGCCCCCGCGACTGCTGTCAAAAAGCCTCGGTGGCAACGGCTACGTTGACCGCGAGCTTTACGCGATCGTCGATGAACCGGGCGACCTCCAGCGACCGGGTTGCATCTACGGTCGGGCGCTGAATTACTTCGAGGAACACTTCGCTGGCGGCGATGAGCCGTGGTGCATGTTCATCTCAACGCCCGAGCCGCATGACCCCTACGTATGCCCGGAGGAGTTCTACCAGCTTTACGATCCGGATGAGATTGAACTGCCCGCGAGCTTCGACGATGACCTCGCCGACAAGCCGAACGTGCTCAAGCGCATGCAAAAGGTCTTTGCGCCGCTCACAGAGGAGGATTTCCGCGTCGCGACTGCCTGCTATCTCGGGATGTGCTCCGCGCTCGATGCGCAGGTTGGACGGGTGCTCGATGCGCTGCAGCAGTCGGGGCAGTGGGAGAACACGGTGATCGTCTATCTGACCGACCACGGGGATATGATGGGCGCGCACCGGCTGCTGACCAAGGGGATCACACCCTACGAGGAAGTGTACAACGTCCCGCTTATCATCCGTGATCCCGGCGCATCCGGCAACGGACAGGAGACCGATCACATCGTTTCCATCGGCGATGTGTGCCCGACCGTCCTCGAGATCGCAGGCTGTGAGCCCTTCGAGGAGACAGATTTCCGCTCACTCACCCCGCTGCTGCAGGAGCCTGCGCGGGACGACTGGGAGGATGAAGCCTACGCCGAGTTCCATGGCCAGCGTTACTTCTTTACCCAGCGCATCCTCTGGCGCGATCAACTCAAGTACATCTTCAACGCCTATGACTACGACGAGATGTACGACCTCGCGACCGATCCGCATGAGATGACAAACGTGGTCGAGGACCCGGCATACGCGGAGCGCAAAGAAGAGATGCTCCGCGGGATCTGGCGGCACATTCATGAGACCGGCGACGAGGTGCTCGCGAACTCGCACTACTGGTCGCTGCGGTTCTTCGACCTCGGACCGGACTCCGTGGAGCATGACTGACGGAGGCGAGAGGTCGTCCCGCCATGTCTCATCGAGCAATCAAAGGCGCCGCCTCCGAGCGGCGTCTTCTACCTCCGCGTCACGCTCCCCCAACACGGGATCGTGACGGTGTCGCCCGGGCCGTAGTCGTAGAGCACCAGCCGCGCGACGCCGTCACCGTCCCTGTCTGCAAATGCCTCGCGGAGCGTGTCGGCCGACACCTCGCCGTGGGAGTCGGTGTCAATGACGGGCGTCCTTCGGCTGTCAATATGCTGAATCCGCCACGACGCGCTCGCGTCTTCATTCGCGAGCGTCTTTCCGAGGTAGTACCCGAAGTGGTCGAGGGGGAATGATGTCCCGGAGGTGACCGAGCCATCGCTGATCTCCGTGACCGAACCCTCAGCGACCCGTGGGTCGTAGTCCAGCGTCAGTTCGATGCCGCCCTCGAGTATCCTCGCGCCGATGATGCGATGCGTGGCACGGTTCGCGCGCTCGTTGGTGATATGCGCCATCCGCCCGACCAGCGCCGAGGCGTCCTCGTCGCTTATGCCCGCGAACTCGGCGTCTATCATGTCCGAAGCGCTACTCGGGACGGCCGCGCGAAGCTGCTGTGCCTCAGCGTCTTCGATCGTCACCCGGACCGCGCGCTCGTCCCAGTCACATGCTTCGATGACACCGGTGTACTCAGGTTGCGCAAGTGAGATGCCGTGATCGCCACGCTCCAGCGATGTGCCCCGAACCAGCACCGCGGTGGCCATCTCCCCGTCGCTCTCGCGCCAGAGCGCGAACTCAGCGTCGGTGGTCAGGCCGCCCTCGACGGTGCACGTCGCGCCCGCCTGCGGCTGGATGATCAGCGTGTCAACGAAGCCCTCGCCCTCAACGCGCAGAGCCATCGGAGCGAATTCGCCGTGCGCGCCGCCGGTGACTTTCAGCGGAGTCACCGACTGCACACGGCGAGAGCCCTCGTACGCCTCGATCACGGTCGCGAACTGGCTGGCCAGTGGCTCTTCCCCCGAGCGCTGCATCACCAGCCAGGTCGCGTCGTAGCTGCCCCTCCCGCCGGGCGCGGTGCACTCCGCCGTCCAGAGGCGGCAGTCGCGCGGCGCGAGATGGGTGGTATGCACAAACACTTCTTCCTGCCCTTCGAGTTCAAATGACGCCTCCAGTGGCCCGGAGACCGCCCCAACCATCGGATCGGGCATGAACGCCAGTGAGACCAGTTCCGCGTCACCCTGCGGCGCATACGAGGTGTCGCGCCATGGCACATCGGGGCCCGCGACGGTGCCGCCGCCCTGAGCCGTCAGGTCCGCGCCGGTGACCGTGGCCGGTCCGCTCGGCCCGTGGAAGGAGCGCGTGTGCTGCTCGCCACCTGAGACGCGCTCAATGCTGATCGCGTAGAAGTCCTCGGCATCGACGTCCACCAGCGCGATGACGCGTTCGCGCGATGGCCGTGGAACCTCGCCGCTGACAACCTGGCTGCGAGAGCGAGCGTACTGCGCCGGAGCGCTCGCTGCGAAGGTCTCCACCGATCCGATGGGAAACGAGGCGGTGCTCACGCCCGTGATGTGCGTGCCGTAGTGCGTGCCCCAGTTCTTCTCCCACGCGCCGGCGTACGTCCAGCCGACGGGGTAGCCAAGTTCCGGCAGCAGATTGCGCCTGAGCGCCGCGAGGCCGATCGTAAGCATGTCGTTATGCCTGTGCTGGACCGCCACGCCGTAGCGCACCCACAGGGCGCGCTGCCGCGCGCCCTCGCCGGATCGCAGGATGGCGTGCCCGTAGCCATCAAGCACGTCGCTGGGCAGATCGACCTCCCAGCCTCGTTCGCGCCCGATGCGCTCGATGTCCTCCGCGACCTCCGGGTCACTGATGACATCGGGCACGCCTCCTCCGGGCCCCCACGCGGCCTGGGCGAAGCGTTCGATGCCCGTCCACTCGAAAGCCCTGGCGAAGTCGGCCTCATTGAGCGGCTTGCCCTGGCGGTGGCCGGCGGGGTCGGTGCTCGGATGGCCGGCGTCGCCTGTCTCGTCCGTGAGGCGACCGATCAGAGACGTCCTGAGATGGAAGTCGAATATCTGCGGGAACTTGGGGTCCCCCGCAAGTGAGATGAACTTCGGAGGCTGATATGCCTCGGGCATGCGGTCCTCGATGCGGCTGAACACGTCCGCGAGACCGGCCATGTAATTCACCTGGATGCGGTTGTATCCACCGGTCTCGTGGCCCGCGCCGTCCTTGAGGTACTCGTTTGTGAGCGAGTACCGCAGGCCCGGCCCGCCGTTGAGCAGATGATCGACCAACTCCATCGCCTGAGGCTGCCCGAGGCCGAGCGCCATCGTCGCCACCATCCGCTCCTGCATCGGCCAGTTGCGCGAGACCGCGTTGTCAATTCCGTATTGCGCGCAGGTCCGCACGATCCCGGCGTGCAGGAAGCGATGCAGGTCCTCCGCCGACTCGATCTCCGGATGATACTGCTCGCGGACGAAGGCGACGAGTTCCTCATCCTCGCTGATTGCCTCGAAGATCAGGTCGTACGCGCGCATGGCGTTTTCCATGCGCGGCGTATCCCAGTTCGGCTGAATGTACGAGAAACTCCCGCCCAGCGCGGTGAAGCGGTCACTGATCGGCGCCCCCACGGGGCCGTGATAGACGCCGTCGCGGTTCACGCGCTTGCGATGGTTGAGATTGACGCTCATGTCGAGGTGCGCCTGTGCGAAGCGGGCGAGCGCCACCCCGCACTTGTGCGCGTAACGCTCATCGCCGGTGCGGATGTACGCCTCCGCGGCCTGGAGGATCCCGGGGGTGAGTGTCTCCATGTACGCCTGCCACTGGTGGTAGTACGCGATGAAGGGCCATCGCCACGCCGTGCCGCTCTCACCGGCCACCGGCTCAACCGGCTCGCAGCCCCAGCCGTCATCAGGGAAGGGGCCCGAACTCATGTCACCCTCGTGCCAGTCATTCGACGGGAACCACGTCCCGCAGTTCGGGCAGCCGACCTTCCACGGGTGCTCCTCGGGGTCCATGATCCACGGGTAGAACCCGCTGCGACCCTCGTAAATGTCCGTGCCGCAGACCGGGCAGCCCTTTCCGACACCGCGGTCAGGCTCGACGCTGCCGAGTACCATCAGGCAGGTCCGCGGGATCGCGGGGCCGGGGATGATCCCCCAGACCTCTTCGTCGGTCATCTCCAGCCACGTCTGCGCGATGGGACCCGGCGAGCGGCCCTCCGCGCGCATCTGCTCGATCTCCTCATCGGTGTACATGGTGCGACCGGGCTTGAGCGCGTCCAGTTCACCATCCATCGGCCACATCCGCGGAAGCTGCACGCCTTCGTACTCCCGAGGCTCCCGGGCGTCGGCCCACGAGATGATCGAGACGGTGACAGTCAACTCGCCGCCCGGACCCGAGAACGCGATCGGCGCGTCTCCCGCCTCCAGCGCGCGGAAGTAAAAGCGCTGCCGCTCATCCTGATCCCAGCGATCGAACATCTCGACACTTTCCGGGTACTCGACTCTCAGTTCTCCCGCCCCGGCAGGCTGGCCCAGCGCAATTCGGAAGGGCTGCCCCGGGAACACCCACAGCGGCTCATCGAGGACCTCCAACTCCGCCCACGCTCCCGGTGCGGCAATGATCGTCGCGATGATGACGGCGACCGTCATTCGGTGCATAGATTGACCTCCGCAAAGACCGCAGGAGCAATACGCAAGTTGCCGGCCTGTCGATCAGCAGTTATCCTGTGCGGCAAAACTGCAGGATTTCCTCGGCGCTCTTCCCGCGGAGGCCCAGTGCCCCGAGGCCGCGAACCGCGCTCCCGCGGAAGTCTTCGTCAAGCACCTCAGACGCAATGCGCACGACTGCCTCCATCGTGGGCAACTCGACGCTGAAGACCTCGCCAAGCTCCAGCCATGTCACCATCGCGCAGGCAATGTCCTCGGTGAGGTAGCGATGCTCGAGCGAGTCGGGCCCGCCAAGCTGCTGAAAGCCCGGACCGTCGCGGTATGCGACGAGGTAGTCCGCGATCTGCGAGTACCCCTGCCGCACGGACATCTCCGGCTCGGGCAGCAGTTCGACGCCCATCGCCGCGCCGAGGGCGATCCGCTCCTCGTCGAGCGCCTCAATCATCCGCGCAACGGCCGGCGTAACGCCGTCCTCGTAGAATTCCCACGGGTGGTCGACGCGCTCAATATACGCGGCATTGAGCAGCATCACCGCCGGGTGGATGACCGGATTCCCGTTGCTCAGGCTCGTTTCCAACACGCTCTCCGCCTCGCGAATTCCGGGAAAGACCGGGCGCAACACGTCCACGAGCCGCCCCGTCTCGGTCGCAGGGAGAGCCGCGAGCTTCACCAGCTTGACGCGATGGCGGATCGTGACACCGCGCGGCCCGTGGCTCCGCGCCGCGAAAGGCAGCGTCGCGGTCTCGGCGACCACCGGCAGATCGCCGTCTTCGGCTTCCTCAGTGAGCACCTGCATTATCTCCAGCGCGCCGCCACTGCCGCCGGGCATCACGACGGCCGTCTGATCCGCGGTCACCACGCGCGCGAGTTCCTCCGCGATCGGGCGGTGGCCCGCCGATTGTGCGACGATCAGGATCAACGATGCGCCGACGCAGGCATCCCGGATATCATCAGTGACCATCTCAAGCTCCACCGTCGCTTCCGCAAGGCCGTCCACCTGCAGGTGATGATCCCCCAGCAGGTCCTCGACCTCCTCAAGAAACTCCGGCAGATCCCACATGCGGACGCTCCATCCGCCGAGAGCAAGCTCAGCGGCCGCGGCGCGGGCCCCCGCGCCACCTCCGAGGACGGCGGCTGTCTGTGTGTCGGATGTACTCATACTTTCCGCTTCACTCCTCATCGTCGTCGCCCCGCGGGTAGTTCGCCTTCAGAGACTCGAAGAGGCCTTCGTCGGCGACCAGAGATCGTATTTCCCCCTGCCGGCGGCCGTCCCCTTCGCGGGCAGGCAGGGAACACGGTGAACGGCGCGGAATGATGTCTTCAGTCCGGACGGCCAATTCCCGGCAGACGAGGAGAGAGCCATGTATCAGCACACCACCGCCTGCATGATCCTGCTGTGCGTTGCGTTTGCAGCTACCGCATCGGCGGAGAACCTGCTGCCTGAGAAGATCGCGTCCATGTACACCGGGTGGATCGCGCCCAACGATGCAGATCGCGACCTTCAGGCGACCGTCGTGGAGCGCATGCTCGACCCGCTTGCGGAAGCGGATTTCACGGCATTCTACGCGAAGTTCCAGGGAGCGGGTAACCGCGCCATCGATCTTTCCGAGCCGGAGCAATTCGAGCGGGTGAAGCTCATCGCCGACGCCTGCGCCGAGCGCGATCTCGCGCTGATCGCATACACATACCATCACCCGCACCACGGTCGCAACGTCGAGCGTTATCCCGAACACGCGGACTACGAGCCGCTGGTGATTGCCTCAGGCGAGGTCGTCGAGGATCGCTTCGCGCTGGCTGAGGATGATGCATGGCGTTACATCTCATCGGAGACCTTCGAGCTTGCGCGAGCCAGCCTTGAGATGCCGATCGCGGCCGTCGGAATCGACGTTGAGCACTTCATGGGTACCCCCGCGTCGTACAACGACAGCGCGTGGTCGGACTTCGCTGCCGAGCGCGGATTCGACGACGAACTGCCCGCGACCGAGCGTGGCGAGTTCGTGGCGGCCCAGGGTCTCGCGGAGGAGTACGTCGAGTGGTACTTCGACCGCTGGGATGCCGTCATCGAGCGCTGGTGTGAGGCGATCCACGAGATCAACCCGGACCTTTCCATCATGATCATGCCCGCAAAGCACAAGCATCGAATCACGCGGCCTTTCTGCGCGCATGCGGGAACCGAGCGCGCCCCGGCCATCATTGACAACTGGGGCATGTACAATGGGAGCGGGCTCACCGACGATCTGCTCGTCGAGCAGGAGGAGGTCAAGCAACTCAACCCGCACAACCGCTTCGTCCTGTGGTTCCGCCCCGACAGCTACCGGCCCGAGGACATCCGTGTGCACGCCTATCATACGCTGCGCAAGACCGACGGATACTGCAACTGGCAGATCGGGATGATGCTGCCGGGCGAGGACGCCGAGGAGGACGCCCGGGCTGTCGCGGACGCCCGCTGGGCGGCGTACGCCGAAGCAAACGAGGCTGCGCTTGCCGACATCGCCGCGGACCGGGAGGAGCCGTCGATCCCCTTCGAGCCGGTGGAGCCGATGGTTGCGCAGATGGACATCGCGGCACTCTCCACCGAGCCGATCCCGCAACTCACGCCGGTGGGCGACGGCTCAGGCGATGACGCGTGGATTCCGTCCCGCGAGTTGCAGCGCTTCCTCATCCACGCGGAGGCCGGCGGGCAGATCACCGTGGGGCTCCGGCACCTCGCCGGGCAGGCGCGACCGCTGGCACTGCAGTACGCGCTGCTGCGGCCGAACGGCGAAGTGCTGCGCAATGAAGCGGTTGCGCCGGGCGCCACCGATGAGTTCGCGGTGGATGCGCCCGAGACTGGAACATACGCGCTGTGGATCACCGGCGGCGCCGGGGGCCAGGCCTGGTACGCGGTGAACGTAGGCAACGAGCACTTCGCGTTCCCGACCCGCGGTGAGGACGGACGCGGCGGAAGGCTCTTCTTCGTGGAGGCGTTCTCGCCGAACGTCTTCTACCTCACGCGCACCGACCCGGAGGCCGCCGCCACTCTGACAGTGTGGACCGGGCGGACGCAGGCCATCACCGCGCAGGTGGGGGAGGGGGCGCCGGTGATGGTTGCCGGGGAAGAGGAGACCTTCGACCTGCCGCCCGGTGACGAGCCGATCCGCGTGGTCCTCACCGAGCCGGAGCAGTTGCCGGATGGCTTCTACGTCCAGCACATCGGCCTTGCCGTCGAGGGCGCGGTGCATCCCTACCTCTCGATCGCACCCGAGCGCAGACTCCTGCCGAAAAAGTGACCGAATCGAAGCGGGCGGCCTGATGAAGGCCGCCCGCAGTCTCGCTTTCGCGCAGGTTCCGCTGTCCGCGTCTGCCTCAGTTCAGCACGACCGGCCTGCCTGTCTCGCTGGCCTCGTAGATCGACAGGATGACCTCCACCGCGCGCCGGGCCTCATGACCGTCGATCTCCGGCTCACGATCCTCCTCGATCGCGGCAATGACGTCGCCGATCTGCTTCACGTGGGAGACCACCGCGTTCTCCTGCATCCCGCCCCCGGGCTCGGCCGCGCCGCCCTTCTGCCCGGCGGTGCCGTCCTGGAAGAAGTTCTCGCCCTCCACGTCCCACAGCGCGAGGTCGTCACCGACCACCACCGCGTTCCCCTTCGTGCCGTGGACCTCGATTCGAGCGGGCATGCCGTTGTACGTGCAAGTGCTCCCCTGGATCAGCCCGTGCGTGCCGTCCTCGAACTTCAGCACCGCCGAGCCCATGTCCTCAGTCTCGATGTCATGCGCAAGCGCATCGGCGAACCCGAAGACCGTGTTGACCTGGCCCATGAACCACACGAGCAGATCGATGTAGTGGATCGACTGGTTGATCAGCGCGCCGCCACCGTCAAGAGCCTTCGTGCCCTGCCAGCCGCTCGCGTAGTACTCATCCGAGCGAAACCACGGGACGAACGCGTTGCCGTAGAGCAGCCGACCGAACTTCCCCTCATCGATGTACGTCTTGATCTTCTCGTAGATCGGGTAGCCGCGGTTCTGATGCGTGGCGGCGATCTTTACGTCATTTTGCTCGCCGGCCTCGATCAAACGATCAATGTTCTCAAGCGTGATGTCGATCGGCTTTGTGCAGATCACGTGCTTCCCGGCATCGGCGCACTGCGCGCCGAGCTTCGCGTGCAGGCCGCTGGGAGTGAGGATGTTGCAGAGGTGTATGTCATCCCGCGCCAGCATCTCGTCGAGGTCGGTGTAGGGTTCGGCCTCGAAGTCCGTCGCGCAAGCATTCGCGGCATTCTCATCGAGATCGCAGACCGCCAGCAGTTCGGCGTTGTCAAGCCGCTTGATCGCCTCTGCGTGCGTCGGGGCGATGACCCCGCACCCCACAAGCGCAATCCCGTATGTCGTCTCACTCAACTGGCTCACCCTCCACAGTCAGTCGATGCATCAATGAAGCAGATTATTGTCGATCGCTCGAATTGTCAGTGTCAGTCGCGGAAGGTAATGATAGCAGCTTAGACTCGGCCTTACAACCGGAAGTGGATTGCCGCCCGGTGCATGACGGGGTTGCCGGGAGGCCACCACCTGCCTCGTGGCGAACACTCTCGCTGAAGTCATCAGCAGACCGTGGAGGCTACCGGACGATGAAGCGATCGGAGATAAACGAGATCCTGCGCGAGGGTAAGCGCTTCCTTCAGCGCATGAACTTCCACCTGCCGGTGTGGGCGGAGTGGTCACCGGACGACTGGGCGCGCGCGGGCCACGAGTACGATGAGATCCGGAACGCGATGCTCGGATGGGACATCACCGACTTCGGCCTGGGGGAGTACGACCGCACCGGCCTTTTGCTTTTCACAATCCGCAACGGCAATCCGAAGGACGCGCATGTGAAGCACGAGACGCAGCTCAAGCCTTACTGTGAGAAGATACTCATCTGCGGCGATCAGCAGGTCACGCCCACGCATTTTCACTGGGACAAGATGGAGGACATCATCTGCCGGGGCGGTGGCGATCTCGTCCTGCGGCTGTGGAACGCGGACGAGGATGGTGGCAGGAACGATCTTCCGGTCACCGTCAACGTGGACGGTCACATGTTCAACGTGCCTGCCGGCGAGGAACTCGTCCTTACACCAGGCCGGTCGATCACGCTGCGGCAGTATCAGTATCACGAGTTCCGGGGGCGGCCACGCCCTGGCGAGGATTACGTGCTGGTCGGCGAGGTCTCGAAGGTCAACGATGACGAGAGGGACAACCGCTTTTTCGACGACGAGGTCGGGCGCTTCCCCGAGATCGATGAGGACGAACCCGCGAGGCACCTGCTGTGCTGGGAGTACCCGCCTGCTGAGGGCGAGGACGAAATGCATTCGCTCAACACCTACCACGGCGCGCCCCCGGCTCGTCCGGAGGCGGACTAAGGAGGGCTTCAGATGACACGCGCGCTGACAATCGCCGCGTTGTGCACAGTAGCCGTCTCCGTCCCTGCCCAGGAACTGCCCGAGCGGCCCTACCCGCAGGGCGACGCATTCCCGCTCGGAGCATACTCGCTCCAGCCTGCCGAGGAGATGGCGCAGGTGGCTTCGTTCGGCTGGAATTTCGGACACAGCTATCAGTTCACCACCGAGTATCTCGACGCCGCGCTGACGAACGGCCTTTACTCGCTTGCCCGCATTCCGCGTGTGAATGAAGACACCTCGTGGGATGACGTGCGAGCGCGCATCGAAGAACTTGCGCACTATGACAACATTGTGTGGTGGGATCTGCCTGAAGAATTGCGCTACTGGGTGGCGGACGAGCAGGAGATGCTCGAGCGAATGCCGCAACTCACCCGCGAGATCGACCCGCAGCAGCGCCCGAATTACATGTACATGCCGACCCACGTCACCCCCGGCAGGATCGCCAATGACGCGCCACACCTCGACATCATCGGCTGCGGAGGATACGTGGAGTATCATCACATGCCGCGATCGTGGATTCGCTACGCGATCGAGCGCGAGATCGAAGGCATTCGGCGCGCCGGGTTCGAGGTCGGCCGCGACTATCTCGCCGGGGAGAAGACGCCGATCGCCGTGTTGCAGCTTTTCTACTCGGCGGACAGAATGAGCATCATCTCACCGATTGACGCCAGGCACGACTTCTGGGCGTCGATCGCGGCCGGCGCTCAGGGCACGTTGCTCTTTTCCTACTGGCACAAACGTGACGGCGGCGTGCTGCAGGACACGTGGGAGGCCTACGCCGAGTGCGCCAGGCAACTCACCGAGGCGAATCTCGGCCCGGTGATCCTTTTCGGCGAGCAGTACGAGGAGCTCAGCTTCGGAATCGTCCGCGGACCTCGGATGAGCGCGCCTTTCATGCCCTACGGATACAACCACGAGATTCGCTACCCGTCGCTGAATGTCCGCGCATGGACGCACGAGGGCAGCCTTTACGTGATCGCGGTGAACTCCAGCGAGCGCTCGATCACCGCGCGTCTGTCCGGCTTCCCCGATGGCGCGACGGAAGCGGTGGCGCTCTTCGAGGAAGCCGAGGCGCGCGAGGCGAACCCGGAGGCCGATCAGGAGGCCGTGGAGGGCGCGGATGACGGTGCTCCGGCTCAGCGGATAGTGCCGATCACCTCCAGCACCCTCGAGGACAATTTCGGCGGTCTCGGCGTACACATCTACCAGGTGGCGCTGCCCTGAGAAGCTGGGCAGTTACGCCTGTGATCGCAAAGAAGAAGAGGGGCGTCAGCCCCCGCGTGACAGTGCGGGGGCGCCTCGCTGCGTCGAAGAGGTCCGTGGCGACAAACCGCCGGCTAACCGCCATCACGCAGGCGGAGGATCCAGTCGATCATCTCCTCGCGCAGGTCGTAGAGATCGCCGCTCACGTCCATCTCGTCGATGAAGCGCTGCGCCCGGTCGGCAAGCCGCGTCCGCCGGCCGCCGGCCTCACGCGCGTCCGAGATGGCTTCGCGGAGCGTCCCGAGATAGCGGAGGTCGTCGATCCCCTCGCGGTAGCCCTCCCACTGCACGGTGTCGATGACGCCGTCCATCGTGGGGTAGACGAAGTTGTGCTGGCGGTAGCGCTCGCCGGAGAAGTCGTTCCAGCCGTGGTAATGCGCGTAGGTCATCCCGCCATCGTAGTCGTTGACCGCCAGCAGCAGGCCGAAGTTGCGGCGGTAGGTCTCCGGCTCCTCGAGCCCCGACTGCGGATTCGCGTAGCTGAAGACCTTCGCGCCCTGTGAGTGCCACGCGTCCGCAATCTCCTTCGACGGATCGCTGTGACTGACGAGAAGGTCCTTGAGGTCGCCCACGATCGGGAAGCTCTGGTCGTGGTAGCCGGCGGCGAAGACCTTGCCGCCGAGTTCGTGGATGCGCTCGAAGTCGTCGCGCTGAGCGCGGAGGGCGTCACCTCGCGCCTCGTCGCGCCCGTAGAAGTACACGTTCTCGAAGCCGAAGCGTTCCGCGGTCTCAATGATATCAGTGACGGTCTCCGAGTCGCTGCTCGCGCGGGCGGTGAGGTAGTAAAGGTTGTCATTCGCCATCCCGACCTGGTCGCGCAGCGTCAGGGCCAGCGGCAGGTCGCCACTCTCATAGCGCACGCCGAGCGTGGGATTGTCCACGCCATGCTCAAGGCAATTGCGCAGCTCAGCGCGGTATTGCGAGGGGCTGCGCTCGTTGAACTGCAACGATCCCGGCTCGTCGATCAGATCGATTCCCCAGTGGAAGTACACGCTCGACTCAAGGGGGTTCTCCGCCAGGTCGAAGGGAAGGACCTCAAGTTCAAGGTTGAGCGTTTCGACGACCTCATCGCCCGACTGGATCGCGATCTCTCCACGGTAGACGCCGGCGGGCGCGTAGGTGGGGACCTCGACCGTCAGCCAGAACTGCTTTGCGGTGTCCGCGGGGATCGTGACCGGCTGAAGCTCCTCGGTGTCGTAGATCGGCTCATCGTTCAGATTCGCGCGGCCGTAAGGATCGCGACGGGCGTCCTCGGGGCGCGGGAAGGAGATCCAGAGGTATTCGTCACCATCCTCCTTACGCAGCTTGACGTAATTCTCCCGCTCATCGTGGTCCACTCTGACGAGGCTGTCGTCTTTCAGCAGCAGTTCGGGCACCAGCGCCCGCACACCCTCCTCCTTGATGGGGAAGCGCGTCCCGCCCTTGCCCGCCTGGTACCATCGCTTGATCGAGTGAATGTCGAAGTGTCTCGCGCGCAATCCGAGGCCGGGGCCCTCAAGATCGCGCACAACCGGCAGCACGGTGATCTCCTCGCCGACCGGGTACACGACGAACGATGCGGGTTCGAACTCGCCCGGGCAGGCGCGCAGTTGGACGGTGCCCCCAACACGCTCCGGAGGCTCCGGAGCGGGCATGATGCGGCGGTTCGTGATCGCGCGAACGGGCCAGGCGACCACGCGTCGGTTGCCCGCAAGCCGTCGGATCTTCTCCGCGGCCTCGCGCCGCCGGATCGCCGCGCCAAGGTCCTCCTCCACCTGGGCGAGACGGGCGAGCGTCGCCTCGCCGGTCATCATCAGCTCAGACAGTTCCGCGAGGTTTCCGGCCCCCGGATCTGCATCAAGCGCCTCCCAGACAGGCGCAAGGTCGTCCTGCAGCGGCGCAAGCAATGTGCCGAGTTCCTCGCCCAGCCGCGGATCGATCTCAGCGCGGGCGGCAAGCTCCTCGGTGCGCGCGCGCCACGGCTCCGCGATGAATCCGCTGAGCACCTCGCCGAAGCGCTCGGTGAAAACCACGCGGCCCCACCGTGTGACGTCGTGAAAGTTGCTGCCCGCATCGGACCATGAGCTGAGTTGCAGTTCGCCACCGGCCCTGCGCTGGCGGCTGACGTTGAACCACCACATCACGTCGGCCTCCGGGTTCGCCCCGAGCGCGGAGTAGGGGATCGTCGCGCGAAGCCACCATCGCTCGTCTTCGCGATGCGCCTGCGCTGTCCAGTCGGCATCCCACGATGTGTCCTTCACACGCTCGTCGAAGGTCGCGCCGAGCGCATTGATGGCGAAGTGGAAGTAATCATCCTCGGCGCCGGTGGGGCTGAGAAATATCTCGACGCAATCGTCCTCGAAGACACGCACATCGCCATCCGCCGGTTCACTCTCGGCCACGAGCGCGTCCATCTGCGGCTCCATGCACTCAACGACGATCTCAAGGGCGCGCTCGCCCTGCAATGTCCACGCGCGCGTCTGCACCTCGGCTTCGCTGCCTGATGAGGCGTAGAAGGGCTCCATTGCGCGGAGGTCAGCCAGGCCGTCGGGTGTGAGCGTCAGCCCTTCCACGACATCGGGCGCGATGTGCATGCGCTCCGCGCCGGATGGCCCGCAGAGTCCGGCCGATGCAGTCGTGAGCATAATGAGCAGCGTGACGATGATCGTTCGTGTCATAGCGATTCCCCTCTACGCCAGATGTCGTACGACATGCACGTTCACCGGCCCCCACCACCATGGACGGCGACCTCGCCATCTCTGGTCGTCAGTTGACAGGCTTCTCCCGCGAGCGCGCTGCCCGCAGTCACCTCTGCCGGAAATCACCGCGGGCCTGCGTTATGTGAAGCTTCGCCGATGACCGGGCAGGTCCCTCCGGACGTTCGGCGAAATTGAGGCCGACTGATCGCCGACTGAGAGAGGGATGCATGATGCCGATCGACGCGAAGGCCGTCTGCTTTCCGAAGGCCGACACGGTGGAATTGCGCGATGTTCGCTGGTCGGATCCGGGCCCGGAGCACGTGGTTGTGCGGATGAATCGCTCCGGCATCA
Organism: Armatimonadota bacterium; assembly: GCA_046540615.1. GTDB lineage: Bacteria > Armatimonadota > Zipacnadia > Zipacnadales > UBA5352 > UBA5352. Next base: position 21,495 of record JBKHFA010000012.1, read on the forward strand.
GCGCGGGCACTGAAGGCTCGATCCTCCGGGGTATTCGCACGCACAACGGCACATTTCCACTGATCACCGGCTACCAGGGCGCCGGCGTCATCGAGTGGGTCGGCGATCACGCCGCGCCTCTGCAGGAAGGGCAGCGTGTCGCGGTCACATCCGTCGCGGGAGACCTGATCGAGGATGACCTTGAGATCGTGTGGGGAACTCACTGCAGCCGTGTCGTCGCGAGCGCGGCCGGCGTGCATCCTATCCCCGATGGCTGCTCCGACGAAAAGGCATCGCTGTGCACGCTGTGGGGAACTGGTCGCCACGGCGTGGACGTCACCGGCATCGATGCGAATGACACCGTCCTCGTGATCGGGCTGGGACTGGTCGGGCTCGCGCACGCCCAATGCGCGATGGCGAGCGGCGCGGAGGTCGTGGGCCTCGAACTCGCGGACGACCGCGCTGAGGTCCTGCGATCCCTCGGCGCCGACGCCTTCACCGATGAGGATCAGGTGCGGGCCTGGCTGGATGATCGCGGTCTCCCCGGCTTCACCGTCGCAACTCAGGCAACGCAGTCCGCGGCAGTCACGGACGTGGCCCTGCGCTTCGTCGGGCGGATGGGGAAAGTTGTCTGGCAGGGCTGGTATCCCGGGCGGGCGGACTTTGATTTCAACACCGCCCACGGCAAGCAGGTCACGATGAAGTTCCCCTGCTCCACCGGCGGCACTCAGCCGCTGACACTTCAGATGATCGCCGACGGGGCGTTCGATGCCGCTCCGCTCATCACGGATCGCTTCCCCGCCGAGCAGTGTCAGGCCGCCTACGATCTTGCGGTCTTCCACCCGATGGACTGCCTCGGGGTAGTGCTGGAGTGGTCGCAATGAAAGCCGTCGTCGTCGAGAGATGCGGCCAGGCCGAGTGGCGGGAGGTCCCCGAACCACCCGAGCCGGGCCCTTATCAGGCGCTCGTGCGCAGCACCGCGTTCAGTATATGCAACGCCACGGATCTGCACCTGCGCGACTGCGTCCTGATGGGCGTCACCGAGGAGACGTGCCCTTTCCTGCTCGGCCACGAGGCCGTCGGCGAGGTCGTTGCGCTCGGCCCCAACTGCCGCTACCTGCGGGAGGGCGATCACGTGCTGCGGCCGATGCTCTCGCTGGAGGGCTTCGGCTCGTACTGGGGCGGCATGGCCGAGCTCGGCCTCGTCACCGACCTGCTGGCACATGAGGAGGACGGCTCGCCACCGGGGCCGCGCGTACACACCGGCCAGCAGGTGGTAATCCCGGAGATCGCCCCGGCGAAGGCCGTCGTCCTGATCACATTGAAGGAGGTCCTCTCCTACCTGCGCTCGATCGGAGTGGCGCGCGGAGGCCGACTTCTTGTCACCGGCCATGGCCCGGTCGGGCTGGCCGCGGTCTACCTCGCCCGACATGCAATTGCGGCGGACCGCATCGTCGTCGCCGGAAGACGGCCCGCTGCCGCGGGCGAAGTGGAAGACTTCGGCGCCGACGCCTACGTTGACACCCGCCAGGACGGCTGGCCGCAGGCGGCGGTGGAGGCTCTCGGACAGCCTGCCAACGCGATCTGCGAGACGACCGGATCGCATGACGTCACCATCGGCGCACTGGCCGCCCTTGAAAGCACCGGCGTGCTCGGACCTTACGCCGCGCGTACGAGCGAGCAGGCGATCGAACCTCTCCCCGACGATCCGCGCTTCGGACCGCCCGGCACCGACGAGAGCCTCAGCCACGACGAGCTTGTCAGGGCCACGGTCGACGAGCGCATCGATCCCGGGCGCTTCATCAGCCATCGACTTTCGCCGTCGGAGATTCAGCGAGGATTTGAGTTGATCGAGGCTCGCGAGGCGCTTAAAGTCATCTTCGAAGTCTGACAGGCACATCAGCACACCACTCGCCACGAGACGAAACGCACAGACCGACAGCCGCGGACGAACCGGAGGAAGACACAATGCCAACTCGAAGTCACAACACACGACCGAACATCGTGCAGATCATCTGCCACGACCTCGGGCAGTACATAGGCGCGCTGGGCGCACCGATCGAGACACCGAACATCGACGCTCTCGCGGGCGAGGGCGTGCTCTTCAGCAACTACGCCTGCACTGCAGCGCAATGCTCGCCCTCGCGCGGCTCGATCATGACCGGCCGCTACCCGCACAACAACGGCCTTGTCGGCCTCGCGCACCTCGGCTGGCGGATCAGCGCGAACGAGGTCACGCTGCCGATGTACCTCAACCGCGCAGGCTATCACACACGGTTGATCGGCCATCAGCACGAAAACTCCGAGGCCCCGATGCTCGGCTACCAGGAGATCGAGACCCCGGCGCACGACGCCCGGACGATTGCCTCCGCGCTCGACGGCTTCCTCAACGGCGACGCGAAGGACGACCAGCCCTTCTACGTCAACTGCGGAATCACCGAGCCGCATCGCCCCTACGAGCGCGAGGGCTACGACCGCGATGACGCCGACACCCTGGAGACCCTGCCTTACCTGCCCGACCGGCCCGGCATCCGCGAGGACCTCGCCGGTCTGCACGGGCTCATCTGGCGACTCGACGAGGCGGTCGGGCAGATGCGCGAATCGCTGGAAAGCAGCGGACTCGCCGATGACACGCTCTTCATCTTCACCACCGACCACGGCATCGCGATGCCGCGGGCCAAGGGCACCTGCTACGATCCGGGGATCATGACCACGCTGATCATGCGCTGGCCGGAGCAATTCGCAGGCGGACGGGTGCAGGACGAACTGCTCACCAACTGCGACCTCCTGCCCACGATCCTCGACCTGGTGGGCACGGAGATCCCCGAGCAGGTGGATGGCCGGAGCTTCCTCGAGCTGCTCGACGAAGATGATCGCTACGAGCCGCGGGACGACATCTTCTGCGAGATGAACTGGCACGACCAGTACAATCCGATGCGCGCGGTGCGGACAGACAGGTACAAGTACGTGCGCAACTTCGGCCGCCAGCCGCTTGTGTACATGCCCGCGGACATCTACGTCGCGCCCGCGGGAGAGGAGATGAAGGAGGAGTTTTACAACGAGGTTCGGCCGAAGGAAGAGCTTTATGACCTCGAGCGCGACCCGCTTGAGATGACCAACGTGATCGACGACGAGGCCTACGACGACATCGCCTGGACGCTGCGAACGCGGGTGCACAACTGGATGGTGGAAACCAACGATCCGCTGCTCTTCGGCCACTACGCGCCAACCCGAGAGCAGCGCGAGCGCAATGAGCAAAGGCCGATGGACAACGGCGTCCCGCACGTCTGAGGGACAGCGGACGGCGGCGGCGAGCAAATGACGCGGCGCCGGCTTCCGGCCGGTGAAAGCTCGCACGACATCATCTCAATTGACACAGCACATGGAGGAAGCGAAGCGTGAATCTCTGTCTGGGCTTGCGACCGACCATCTCGCCGACTGAGTTCGACCCTGACGACCTGGCGTTCGCCGCACAACTGGGCGTCGAGCACGCACAGATCCGCATGGAGGGCCTGATCACCCGTGAGAACGGGAACGTCCTCCATGCGGACGACCTCGAGCGGATCGTCGAGCAACTCGACGCTCACGGGATCGGGCTGGCCGTGGTCCTGCTTCCGCAGGGGCGCGATTCGCAGTACTGGAACGCCCGACTCGGTCGAGCCGAGCGCGAGCAGGAGGCCGAAGACGTCCGCGAAACGCTGCGCGTCATCGGCAGCTTCGACGTTCCGGTCGTTGAGTGGACGTGGAGCGTCCCGGACGTCTTCGGCAGCACTCACGGCGAGGGCCGCGGTGGAGCGAGAGTGCGCCGCTTCGACTACGAGGCGGTGAAGGACGTCGGCCCCGTCGAAACCTGCGAAGCGATGGACGCCGACGTGATGTGGGAGCGCCTCCTGTGGTTCCTGCGGCAGATCATCCCGACAGCCGAGGAGGTGGGCGTGCGGCTGGCGCTTCATCCTCACGACCCGCCCTGCGAGTGGCTGCGCGGCGAAGCCAGGATCATCGGCAACATCGCCGGCCTTCAGCGCCTCTTCGAAGAAGTGCCCTCTCCGGCGAACGGACTCAACTTCTGCCAGGGGACGGTTGCCGAGATGGGCGTCGACGTCATCGACGCCATCCGCTGGTTCGGTGAGCGCGACCGCATCAATCACGTGCATTTCAGAAACGTGAAGGGTGCCGTGCCACTCTTCGACGAATCCTTTATTGATGACGGAGACACCGACATGCTCGCGGCGATGCGCGCGTATCACGAGGTCGGCTATGAGTACGCACTGATGCCCGACCACACGCCCGCGGTCGCAGGCGACACGAGCTACGGACATCGCGGACGTGCGTACGCCGTCGGGTACATGCGCGCGCTGATGGACATCGTGCGAAGCGAGTAGTTCGGACAAAGCACTCAAGACGCGTGAGGTGGAGGAGAGGCCTGATGTTTCTGAAAAAGATCAAGTCCGAAGGACTGGCACATCTGTCCTATCTGATCGCCAGTGGCAGTGAAGCGGCGGTCATCGATCCGAGGCGCGATGTCGGTGAGTACATCGACACCGCGCGCGAGCAGGGCGTGACGATCAAGCACATCTTCGAGACGCATCGCAATGAGGACTACATCATCGGCTCCCGGGAACTGGAGGAGCGGACGGGGGCGATCGTGCACCACCACGAGCACACGGACTGGGGCTACGGTGAGACGGTGGCCGACGGCGACAGCTTCGAACTCGGGCAGCTTCGCCTCGAGATATTGCACACACCGGGGCATACCTTCGACAGCATCTCCATCGCGGTGTACGACACGGAGTTCAGCGATGATGACGCTGTCGCGGTCTTCACAGGTGACGCGCTTTTCATCGGCGACGTCGGGCGCACCGACTTCTTCCCCGACAGGCGTGAGGAGGTCGCGGGGCTGCTCTACGACGCGATCTTTGAGAAGCTCCTGCCTCTGGGCGACAACACGATCATCTACCCGGCCCATGGAGCAGGCTCCGTCTGCGGTGAGTCGATGGCCGACCGCGAGGATTCAACGATCGGCTACGAGCGTAAACACAATGAAGTGCTGCAGATGACCGATCGTGCTGAGTTCGTTGAGTATAAGGCCAGCGAGTTTCACCACATGCCGATGTACTTCGAGCGTATGCATACGAAGAACCAGCAGGGGCCGAACCTGCTGCGTGATGGCATCGGGGTGGAGCCGCGGCCGATGAGCGCTCGTGAAGTCCACGACTTCTGCCAGGACGGCGGCCTTGTGCTCGATCTGCGGGGCGCGGAGGGATTCGGCGGCGCGCACATTCCGGGCGCGCTGAACATCACCTTCCCCATGCTTTCGGCGTATATCGGCTACCAGGTGGACTGCGACACGCCACTTGCGCTGGTCGTGGACAACGGGGCGAGGTTCGAGGAGGCGTGGACGCAACTGCAGCGAATCGACTACGTGAATGTCGAGGGTTGGCTCGAGGGCGGGATGGAAGAGTGGGCCATCAACGCGCTGCCCTACGACAGCATCCCGCAGATCTTCGTCGAGGAGATCAAGCGGCGCTACGATGAAGACGAGGAATTCCTCCTGCTCGATGTCCGGAAGAAGGGGGAGTTCGAGAAAAGCCGACTGCAGGGCGCCCAACATATCTTCGTCGGCGAACTGCAGGAGAGGCTCGATGAGATCGGCGATGCGCGGCCGATCGTGACGTTCTGCGGGACCGGCTACCGCGCCTCCAACGCGGCGTCGATCCTCAAGCGCAACGGCTTCGAGCAGGTGGAGAACTTCCTCGGGTCGATGAAGGCCTGCATGGAGACCGCCTGCCCGATCGAGTAACATCCCACAACTCACACATCCGCCGGTCGGGCGCGCAGGCGACCCGGCCGGCATATCACACCCACCACTCACTCACACAACACAGGAGGACATACACCATGCACACGAACACGACTCGCCTGATGCTGCTCGCGGCTCTGCTGGCATGCGCAGCTATGCTCATCGGGGCGGGCTGTCCACCGCCGACCCGGCAGAGCGCGCAGGACGATGGCGGAGCGAGCGCCGACAACGCTTCTGCCGGCGCCCACGACACGGGGACCGTCCAGGAAGACGAGGGGATGGTTATCAAGTCCGGCGCATTCCGCCAGGGCGATGAGCTTCCCGAGAAGTACACGGCCGATGGCGAGAACATCTCGCCCCCGCTGACGTTTGTGGACGTGCCGCGTCAGACGAAGGAACTCGCCTTGATCATGCACGATCCCGATGCGCCGGTCGAAGGTGGCTACACGCACTGGCTGCTGTGGGACCTCGCGCCGCACATTCCGGGGCTGCCCGGGGAGGTTCCGGCGACCGAGGAAGTCGAGCGTATCGGCGCGATCCAGGGGAGCAACTCCGCGGGAGAGATCGGCTACACGGGGCCGGCGCCACCAGAGGGCGATGCCCCGCATAACTACGAGTTCACGGTCTACGCCCTCTCCGAGAAACTCGGCCTTGAGCCGGGCGCGACGAAGGATGAGCTTGATGCCGCCATGGAGGGCAACATCATCGAAGAGGCAACGTTAACTGTGACCTTCGGGCGATAGATTCTGAGGACCTGCGAGCAACCGGTCGCGCGAGGAGGCGATGGGGATGAGGAAGTACGCGTGGTTCGCGATGAGCGGGGTTGCGGCGCTTGCGCTGATGCTCAGCGCGGGCTGTGAGCCGCAAACCGGCTATGAAGACGCCGCCGATGAGCCGGCGGAGCTGGTTGATGAGGCCGACGAGCAGATTGTGGACGAACTGATGGATGAGGAGGAGACGCAGATGGACTGGACAATCAGTTCGAGCGCATTCAACGACGGGGAGATGATCCCCGAGAAGTACACCGACGATGGTGAGGACATCTCACCGCCGCTGACTTTCGAGGGCGTGCCCGAGGACGCCGTGGAGATCGCGTTGATCTGCCACGATCCGGACGCCCCCCGAGAGGGCGGATGGACGCACTGGGTTGCCTACGGGATGGCCCCCGACATCGGCGGCCTGCCCGAAAACGTTCCGACCACCCCGACCGTCGAGGATCCTGAGTTGATCCAGGGCGAGAACACCTGGGGCAACACCGGCTACGGCGGCCCTTCGCCGCCGCCGGGTGATCCGCACCACTACCAGTTCCGCGGCTACGCCCTGTCCGAGGCGCTCGATCTCGAACCGGGAGCCACGAAGGATGAACTTGAGGCCGCGATGAATGGTAAGATCGTCGGTGAGGCGATGCTCGAGGGCCTCTACGGCCGCGACTGATGCCTCGAATACAATCTGAGACCGACCACATGGGCGGGCGCGCGCCCCGCAGGGCCGCGCCCCGCCCGCTCGGAGGGGAGACCATGACACGCTGGATTGCGCCGCTGCTGATCGCACTCACAGCCTGCGCGGGTATCGCGCAGGATCGCATGATCATCGAGGATTTCGAAGCCGTTGACACCTGGTCGGGTTTTGAGCTGAGTCAGGAAGTCGCCCACTCCGGCGAGACGTCCGCGCTCTGGCGCAACCATCACGAGCAACCCAGCGCGGCATCAGAAAGCATCCCTCACGATTGGTCCGACTGGAACGCGTTCACCTTCTGGGTGCACAACGAACGCGAGTTGGACACCGCGTTCATGTGCATCATCAGTTCGGAGAACCCGGACACCGAGGGCCCCGACTACTGGTCCGTCAAAGTTCCTCTGAACTTCACCGGCTGGAAAATGTTCGGCGTCATGATACGCAACAACACCGGTGCGCGAAGCCCGCGCGGCTGGGACCAGGTCGACTCGATCCGGTTCACCGCGTCGGGATGGGACAATGAGCCGCATCCGGAGGCGGTGGTTCACATCGATCAACTCGAACTGCGCAGTGACATTGGCGGCACAGGACCACTTCTCACCGACGAGGAGTTCTTCGAACTGATACGCGATGACATGGAGGACCTCGCGTCCGTGGGCGACGCCGCCGAGGCGGGCGACTACGATCTCGCGAAAGAACGCCTGCTGGAGTACTATCGCGGACGCGACTGGCCGACGTGGAACTTTGATCCGTCTGAGTACGATCAGAACCGACAGGAAGGATACGACACGGCGCAGGCCGACTACGTCCTCACGCACATGTTCGACCGCTTCGGCCGCGAGGCGCATGTGGGCGATGACATCGACTGGAGCTTCAACGGCTTCGATCCGGAGGAACCCGCCTACACGCCCGAGTGGACGTATCAGC
>JBKHFA010000013.1:0-28595 GCA_046540615.1 Armatimonadota bacterium
CGCGAACTCTGGCCGCTGCTGGTGTTCGGGCTGCTGGTCTTTGTGATGATCGGCGGGGCTCAGGTGCGTTACGCGCGCTACGCAGTCCCGCTGGTGCCTGTCGTGGCGGTGATGGCCGGGGGGATCGTGTCCGAGGACCTCTTCGGCGCAGTGCGCGGCGGCGCGTGGTTGACGGCGGGGGCGATCTCGGTGTTGATGGTGGGCTCCGTGTTGGCGTCGGGGATGATGAGCTACCGCATGCTGGATCGGCTCGTCGCCGCCGATGCTCGCGCTCAGGCGCTGGAGGTGTTGGAGAGCGAGGTGCCTGAGGACGGATCGATCGGCCTGATGACCGAGCCGTGGTTCTACCACCCGCCGGTGGACTACTGCAACGGCGGCGTAGCATTGCGCAGCCATCCGCTCTGGGGCGCGTACCGCGATCCGATCCGCGATCTTACGATCATTGACCTTGATGGGGATGTGCTTCGCGAGCAGATGCCGGACGCCGTGATCGTCACGAGGTTCGAGGTTGGGGTTCGACTGGCGGCCGGAGATGACAGGGCAGAGAACTTCATGGACGTGCTTGCTCATGCGGGCTACGAGCGGATCAGTTGGTTCCTCAATGTGCCGTGGGGCAGGGCAGGTGCTCGGCCTCTCGCGCAGGATTTGACCTATCCTTTTCCGTGGATTGAAGTGTGGGTTCGTGAGGCCGACTGATGACAGGTCGCGCGTCGGGTGGTATGATCGTCGGTGATGAGTGTGAGGAAGCGCCCGATCGGCTGCGAGGCCAGCGCAGCATGAAATCCGCGCGTGACTACCGCGTTGAGGCGGCCGCGGTGCTGCTGGTCTCGGTGGCCGTGCTGATTCTGGCACGGATCATGCAGCCGAACCCGGCGGGGTTCGGGACTCATGAGCAGCTTTTTGTGATTCCCTGCGCCTTCCGATGGCTGACCGGTCTGCCCTGTCCCGCGTGCGGGCTGACCACGGCCTTCGCCCTGATGGCGCGAGGGGATGTGCTCGCCGCGCTGGGGGCGCATGTGCTCGGGCCGGCGCTTTATGCCGCGACGTGGGCGATGCTGATTGCCGCGGTCACGGCGCTTGTGCGAGGGGGGCCGGCGCTGCCAGGATGGCTGCGCGGAAGCGATGGGGCGCGGGTAACGATGGTGCTGATTGGCGCCGGCTGGCTGACGAACCTCGCGATCCATCTTTCCCGCTGACCTCCACGCGGATGACGGGCAACGTACCCGGGCGGGGGAAGCTCCCCCGAGGGCACCATCAAGGATGATTTCTCTCGCAGCATCGGTGGCGGGCCGGCTGTCGTCTTGCCCGCTGCGGCCACGTTCGTTTATACTGCGTGCCCACGGGCTCAGATGAACCGGGGGAATACTCAGGATGACAGCTTCGCCTGCGATCACCAGACTTCGCCGCATCACCGGACTGCTTCTCGTAGTGACGGGTTTTGTGTGTATCAGCCAGTCGGTCAGGGCCGACGAAGAGCCGTGGCGGCTGGGCGTGGACGATGTTGTGTCCGTGCATGTGCTCTACCAGCCGGACTTGAGCGTTGATGAAGCAACCGTGAGGCCGGATGGAAGGATTAACGTGCCGGTTGCGGGCGAGGTCGTGGTGGCCGGGAGGACCGTGGGGGAGGTCGCGGCGCAGATCGAGGATGCGCTCCGAGGGGAACTCCGTGAGCCGCGCGTGTCGGTGCGCCTTGTAAGGCGGCATGTGAAGCCGATCTACGTGCTGGGGGCGGTCCGCGCGCCCGGGGCGGTGGAGGTCCGTGAGCCGGTGACGATTGCGGAGGCGATCGCACTCGCGCAGGGCCTCAACGAGACGGCCGCGCCCCGACAGGCGGTGTTGATCGACGAGGCCGGGGGAGAGCGACGCGTCGATGTGCTGAGGGCCCTGCAGGGGCCCGGGGGCGAGGAGGCTGTGCGGATCAGGCCCGGCGAGACCCTGCTGGTGAGCGCGCAGTTCCTGGTGACAGTGGTGGGACAGGTGGGGGTGTCAGGTCGCTATCCGGCTGAGGAGGGCGACCGCGTGGCCGACGCGCTGGCCTCGGCGGGCGGGGTAAGCGAGGATGCGGCGGAGGCGGGTTCGGTCGTTCGGGCGGGCGGCGAGACGGTGAAACTTGACATTGAGGCGCTTTTCGACGGGGACGAGGAAGGCAATATTGCGCTGCTGCCTGGTGACATGATTGTGATCCCGCGGGCTGAACGTCGGATGACGCTGGTCGGAGCGTTCAACCAGTCCGGCAAATATGACTTTGACCCCGGCGACCGGCTGTCAGATGCGCTGGCCCTTGCGGGGGATGTCGCGGAGGACGCCCTGCCGCGCTCCGCGATGCTGCTGCGTCAGGACGGCACCTCGCGTCGAGTAGACGTGGAGGCGCTGCTGCAGGCGAGCGAGGACGCTGAGAATCCGGAGTTGCGAGACGGCGACACGCTTGTGCTGCCGCGGGCGACGGATCGGATCGCGGTGGTGGGGATGGTCGCCAGCCCGGGTCCGCTGCTGCTCGAGCCGGAGATGACGGTGATGGACGCGATCGCGGCGGCGGGTGGCTGGGAGCAGGAGAATGCGCATCCTGAGAGGACGATCCTGTGGCGTCAGACCACCGAAGGCGTGGAGATGGCTCACGTGAACGCGAGGAAGCTTCTGCGCGGAGAGGAGGACGTGGACAACCCGGTGCTGACGGCCGGAGACATCGTCTTCGTGCCGCGTGATTCATCGATCACGCTCGATGAGGCCGCTCGGCTGCTGCTGGGCGTCTCCGGCCTGCTGCGCGTCGCGTTCTGATAATCATGACTGCATCGTGCGGCGAATCGGCGACTTTGCGCGAGCACCTGCGGATACTGCGCCGCCGGGGCTGGCTGCTGCTTGGCGTGGTGGCAATCTGCGTCGGAGGGGCCGGGGCATGGGCGTTGCTCGCGAATCCGGTCTACGAGGCGCGCGCGGAACTGGTGGTGGCGTCGACTTCGGGACCGCGCTCGGCGGTGCTTGCGGCGGCCGCGCCTGTGCTGTCGATGCTCGGCGATCCGGTCTCCGCGCTGGGCGGGGGCGACCTCGCGACGCAGATGCAGATTATTGACAGCCGGCCATCGCTGGAGGACGCGTGGGGGCTTATGCGTGAGCGACCGGAGGTGCTCGACCGCTTGCTGGCGACCGGGCTGACGGAGGAGTTGATGGAGGATCTGCCGGGGATCGTTGCCGACCTCGGGGATCAGCCGCCACCGTCACGATGGCCTGATGAGTGGCAGGAACTGGTGGACACGCTCGTGGTGACGCCCGTCGAAGAGTCTGAGATCATCGAGGTGCGATGCGAGGCGCCCGACCCTGACCGCGCGCGCGACTTCACCAATGCGCTTGTGCTGGCCTATCTCGGGCGCAGCCTCGGCGACGCCCGGGCCACCACGCGCCGCACACGCAGTTACGTCGAGCAGCAACTCGAGGACGTCGAGATTCGCCTCGCTGAGGCTGAGGAGAGGCTCCGGCAGTTCGGCGAACGAGCAGGGACTGTCGCGCTTGAGGAAACCGCGCGGGAGCAGATCGGGCTGCTGGCCCGCCTGAATGAGCAGGCGGCGGTGGCGGAGTCGACGTGGAACGCTCGGCGCGCGCTCCGGGAGGAGCTTGATGCGGAACTGCAGGCGATGGATGACCGCGTGGTTGCGTACACGGTCACCCGTCGGAATCCTGAGATCGTGGAACTGCAGGGCGAGCTTGCTCGAGCCGAGGCGGAGCGGGTGAGTCTGCTGGAGGAGTATGCACCGGAGAGCATGCCCGTGCGGCGAGCGACCGCAGGTGTGGAGGAGTTGCGGTCGCGTCTGCGCGCAAGCGCCATCGACGTGGTGGACGCGCGACAGGAGGCCCTCAATCCGGTGGCGCAGGAGATTGCGCGGGAGATGATCGTGGCTGAGGGGGAGGAGCTGGCTGCAGAGCAGTCGATGCGCGTCTTGCGGGGCGCTGCCGGCCGAGTTGAGAGCGAGCTGTCGGGGCTGCCGGACGAGCAGGTGGCGCATCTGAAGCAGCAGCGCGAGCTGGAGTTGCTCGAACGCTTCTACCTCGGCCTGAAGGAGAAGCAGCAGGAGTACGAGATCACTGAGCAGGCGAAGACTCCCGCCTCGCGGCTGGTGTCACATGCGATCGCATCGGACGAGCCTGCGCGACCGAAGAAGGTTCTGACGATCGCCGCGGGGCTGACGGCCGGAATGCTGCTGGGGCTGCTGGCGGTCGGTCTTGCGGAGCAACTCGACGAGCGTGTGCATGATGCCGATCAGGCAGCTACGACGCTGGGCGTGCCGGTGGCGGTGTCGCTGGGAGAGGGCTGGGAGACGGACGATGGTGGAGATGCCGAGGTCGCCTTGCGGAGCCTTCGCGGACACATCGGCGCCCTCTGTCGCGGTCATGCCGGTCCTGACGTGCTTGTGCTGGCGTCACAAGGTCAGAGCGGCGCAGCCGAGGCACTGGCCGGTCGCCTCGCCGACCTTGCGCGCGAGGACGACGAACACGTCGTGGTGATGACCGCGTCATCTGAGGAGGTTGAGGGCGACGTGGACGCGGCGCTTTCAGCGCGGATTGACGCGGAGCAGGCGCAAGCTCGACTCGCGGAATCTGAGGCGGACCTGATCATCGCCGTGCCCCCGGCTGACAGCGGGCTGCTGGTGGCTTCACCGCTGCTGGAGGGCGGATATCCGGTGGGTCTGATCGTGGGCCTCGGTGAGACGCCGGCGCGTGACGCTCAGGGGCTTGCTGCGTTGGCGGCGGAACACGCCGCCGGGGCGTTCTTCGCGATCATCACAGGCAGCCAGCGCAGTTCAGCGCGTTATATCACACCCGGAACGAGGACCCGACAGTGACATTGAACTACTGCATCGCAGAACCGTGGAGAGCTGCCGGCGCGGCCGGAGGAGGAGCCCCATGCTTCTTCTGATCGGCGTTGACGGGGCCACCCCGGAGTTGATCGAGCGTCTTACCTCCACCGGCCACATGCCGAACCTGCGCGCGCTGATGCGGCACGGAGTCTACGGTCGGCTGCAGTCTTCTGTCAACTGCGATCCGTGTTCCGCGTGGTCGAACATTCTCACCGGGGTCGAGCCGGGGAAGCACGGTGTCTGGGGGATGTGCAATCTCAGGCCTGAGAGCTATCAGTGGCGCCCCGCGAACTCCCGGATGCTTCGCGCGCCAACGCTGCCTCAGATGCTGACCGAGCGGGGGCAGGAGACAGGCACGGTCTTCGTCCCGATGACCTTTCCGGCGCGGGAGGCTGAGTACACGACGATCTCAGGCTGGCTCGCACCGTCGATTGAGGCCGACGGGTTCGCACATCCCGACAGCGTCGGCTCGCTGGCTCGGCGCAAGCTCAAGGAGATCCCGCATCCCCTCCACCTGCGAACCTACGCCGCATCGGGACGTTTCGCCGAAGGCATCGATCTGGCGGTCGAGTCGCTGCGAGCACGGACATCGCTCGCGCTGGATCTGCTCGGCGACCGTCGCTGGGACTTCCTCGCAGTCAACTTCATCGAACTCGACCGTGTCCTGCGCTGGTACTGGCATCTGATCGATCGCAGCCACGCTGATTTCCGCGAGGATCTTTATTCCGAGTGGGGCGACCTGATCACTGAAATTCATCAGGTACTCGATGCGCAGCTTGGACGCCTCATTGACGCACTTGAGCCTGATGACCATCTGATGATTGTCTCCGCTCATGGGACGGGCCTGAATTCGCGCGCACATCTCTGCCTGCCGGACTTGCTGGCACATCTCGACCTCGTGACACCGAGGTCATCCGCCGGCGGAATCTGGCGTCGCGTCATGAAGACAGCGGGGAACACCTTCCACGATGTGCTCGATGGCATTCGCGAGATTCTTCCGGATGCGCTTGCGGAGCGGCTTCCTGTCGCCGGAGCGTCTTCGCAGTCTGCGAGCGCGGAGGGTGACTCGTGGCTCGACTACGAGAGGAGTTGGGTCATCCCCAGCCCCGATGGGCACATCTATCTCAACCACGAGGAGATTTTTCCTCACGGCCGAGTCGGCAACGGCGAAGCCGATCGGCTTATGCTGCAGGTCACCGCATCTCTTCAGACCGCGATCGATCCGGCCACCGGTCGCCGTCCTCTGCTGTGGGCGCAGGCGCGTGAACGCGTCTGCGCGGGCCCGTGGCTCGGTCAATTCCCGCACATTGTGACCCGATGGGATCAGAGGCGGGTGGTCGAGGGGCTCACGGCCACCGGGCGTGACGGGCGCGTTCAGGTTGCCCGCCCGCCCACGGCCGGGGTACCGTCGGGAGCGCCTGCTCCCGAGGGGATCCTGATTGCGGCAGGCGGCGGAGTGCGGCGAGGTGTGCGCATTGAGGGCGCGGCGGTGGCGGACGTCGCGGCAACGATCTTGCATCTGCGCGGTGAGCGGGTGCCGAGTTACTTCGATGGCGCTGTGCTCAAGCAGGCGTTCACCGACAGAATGCTCCAGCAGGTGCCCGTGCGCATACTCCAGCGCGACCTCCCGCGCGTGATCGAGGATCCTGAGCGCATCGAGGCCGCCTCCGAGGCTGTGGCGTCACATCTGCGCGCGCTGGGGTACGAGTTGTGACCCCACGGGTGCTTGTCGTCGGTGTTGACGGACTGCCACCAGCGTTGCTGCGGCAGCTCATCGGCGAGGATCGGATGCCGAACTTCGCGCGCCTGACCGACCGGGGCGCACTTGGCGTGCTGCGCTCAACACCGAACTATCAGAGCGCATCGGCGTGGACCTCGCTGGTGACCGGCGTCAACCCCGGACGCCATGGTGTCATACATTTCACGAATCCCGTCCGCGGCAGCTACGACTTCGCGCAGATAGACGCCCGCGCCCGTCGCGCGCCGACGATCTGGCGGATCCTGTCCGACGTGGGCATTCGCGTTGCGGCTCTCAACATCCCCGTCTCCTATCCGGCCGAGCAGGTTGAGGGCGTGATGGTCGCCGGATGGCTCTGCCCATCACCGGCGGATGAGGGCTTCACGTACCCGGCGGAAGTCGCCGGATGGCTCGCCGAGGAGATCGGTGATTATCCCATCCACCCCGACGTGCGCCGCCACGCGGCCACGAGTGATTACCTCACCGTCGCAAAGCTCGCCCGTCGTGGCATCAAGGTGAAGCTGGAGACCGCCCGGCGCATCTTCGAACGCGAGAATCCGAATGTGCTTTGCGCAGTAGTGACGGAGACCGACTCGCTGCAGCACTGGTGCTGGCATCTGCTCGACACCGACCACCCCGAACACGACACGAGCCTCGCGATGCGGTGGCGCGAGGAACTGCTGTCGGTGTACTCAGCGCTCGACGACGCGCTGGGTGAGCTGCTGTCAGCGGTGGGGGAGCGTGCCGACGTGCTCATCGTCTCCGATCACGGCCAGGCGCCGAATTCGGGCGCGCAGGTGCTGCTGCGTCGCTGGCTTGTCCAGCGCGGGTACCTTGTGCCGCAGACGCGATGCACCGCCCGGCGGGTCATCGACAGGTTCGCGCGCGTCACGTTTGAGGCCATCCGTCGTCGCGCGGGGAACCGCCTCAAGTCCCGGCTGCGCTCACGTTTTCCGGGCCTGCAGCGCCGCGCTCAGGAGGGAGTCAGCGGGATAGCCGCAGACTGGTCCCGCACACGCGCCTGGACGGAGGGCGGGCATATCTACGTGAACACCCGTGGGACCTGGCCGGAGGGCTGCGTTGAGCGGGGAGCGGAGATGGCGGGTCTCCTTGAGGAACTCGCGAAGGGGCTGCTTGATCTGCGTGACGTCGACTCGGGGGAGAAAGCCGTCGCCTCCGTCCGCCTCGGCAGGGAGCAGTTCCACGGGTCTGAAGCGGACCTGATGCCTGACCTGCTTGTTCACTGGCGGCATGACTTGCGCGTCACACGGCTTCGAGACGGCTCCGGCGCGACGATCGAGCGCCCGGACGCCCCGGAGTTGCCCTTCGGCGCGCATCATCCTGATGGAACGCTCCTCACCTGCGGGCCGAGCTTCCGACCGGTGCAGCGGCCCCGGTCGCACTCAATCTACGACGTCGCGCCGACGCTGCTGCATCTGCTTGACAGGCCCGTGCCGGAGTACTTTGACGGCCGGGTCATGACCGATCTGATGACACCGGAGGCGAAGAAGGGCGTGCAACGCGCGGCGGTGAATGTCCCGCTGGTCCAGCACGATCGCGGCGCGCGCGCGGCGGATGATGAGATCATCACTCGCCGCCTGCGGTCGCTCGGGTACATGGAGTAGGTGACAGCCGATGCTCTCGGAGAAGCTGCTGGAGTGTTTGATCTGTCCGGTCTGTGGTGGCGCACCGCTTGGATTAACTGTGGTCGAGGCGGATGAAGCGCGGGTTGTGGAGGGAAGGTTGAACTGCTCGGACTGCAAACGCTGGTATCCGGTGCGCGATGATATCCCGGTCATGATGCCGGCCGATCTTGGAGCGAATCTCTCCGCCGCTGATGACCGCTGGCAGGGATGGAGGGAGGCGATGCACCACTTCCTCCGCTGGCGGGAATCGGCGTGGGCTGACCCCGAGGCGGCCGCGGAGCGGCGAGAGCGCGCGCGGGCGATGCATCAGCGCTTCATCACATTCTGCGACCTTCCGGACGAGCCCCTGGATTTGCTCGACATCGGTTGCGGCACCGGACACGTCGCAGACCTCCTGCCGCAGAGTATCTCCTACGTCGGCATCGATCCTCTCGCGGCAGGGCGCTCTCCGGCCGGCGAGATGCCTGACGAGGTCCCGAGACCGCAGCGGGAGGTCAGTCTGGTGCAGGGCGTCGGGGAGTTACTGCCGATGGCAGATGACAGTTTCGACGCGGCTCTGCTGATGGGCATCCTCGACCATGCTCGCAGCACCGTGGAGGTGCTTGAGGAGGCGGCGCGGGTACTACGCCCCGGAGCGACGCTCGGGGTGCTTGTCGCGTTCACACGCAGTGACGGTGACGGCGGTGTCTCCGGCGTGCTTCGGTCGCTGGTTCAGTCTCTGACCGCTCAGCAGCGGCCCCATGCTCGGGACACTCACCTGCACACGTTTGCGTCAGTCGATGAGGTCGCTGAACTGGTCGCCGACCACTTCGAAGTGCATGATGTGATGGAGTACTCGAAACGCGCCTTCGTGCGCGCCAGCGCAGGGAGGGCTTGTGCGTGACGGACCGGCCGTCTGTCATCGTCATCGGCCTCGACGGTGGCATATTCGACCTGATTGATCCGTGGGTTGACGCGGGAGAGCTTCCCGCCATCGCCTCGTTGCTGCGCGTGGGAGCGCGAGGTCGCCTTCGTTCCACGCATCCCCCTCTCACCCCGGTGGCGTGGTCCTCGATGCTGACCGGCTGCAATCCCGGCAAGCACGGCGCTTTTGCTTTTATGCGCATCGGCCCCGACCACGTTCCGAGATTTCTCAACGGCGGCGGCCTCCCGCTTCCCAGCGTGTTTGAACATCTCAGCGCACGGGGGCTGCGGGTTGGTGCTGTCAACATTCCCTGGACGTGGCCTCCGCCGCGGATCAAGGGCTTTTGTCTGTCAGGACTCGACGCTCCGGCATTCGGCCCGGACATCGGATATCCCGAAGGTCTCTTCGACGAGGTGGCCGAGCGTTTCGACGGGTACTTTGACAAGACCGTGCCGCCGGACCGTGACGCCTACGCCCTTGATCGCCTCGAGGAGCGCATCGCGAAGACCGGTGCGATCGCCCGCTACCTCGGCCGAACCCGACCGGTCGATCTGCTGGCGGTCTGCTTCGTCTCGACCGACCAGGTTCAGCATCACTTTTTCCGCTCGCGATCGGTGAGGGCGCGTGACGGCCGCCGCATCGACGACCTGCTTCTGCAAACCTGGCGGCATGTCGATCGTGAGATCGGGCGCATTGTCGATGACCTGGCCGGCCCCAGCACCACCGTGATGCTGGTCTCCGATCACGGCGCCGGACCGACTGAGGGCGGCATCAACCTCGGGCACTGGCTGGCCGCCGAGGGCTGGCTGGAGCCGGGAGTCGCTGGCCCCGGCGAACGCTTCCGACGCGGACTGCTGAGGTCCGGCTCGCGACTGCTGCCGGCGACTGTGCGAGAGCGGCTTCGCGGAAGACTTGCGGGAACCCGCCGGAGAATGATCTCGCGGCTGCTGGCAGACGGCGTCGACTGGGCGAGGACGCTCGCCTTTTGCTGGAGTGACTACGGGAACATCTCGTTGAATCTCGCGGGCCGTTTTGACGGCGGCTGCGTGCAGACTGGCCAGCGTGACAGGATCGTCCGCGAGATAGCCGACGGCCTGCTGGCACTGCGCCATCCCGAGACAGACGAGCGCGTAATGTCCGCGGCGCTTCGTCCCGCGGAGATATACCACGGCCCGCACGTGCATGACGCGCCCGATCTGCTGGCGGTGCCTCGCGACTACCGCTGGGAGATACTCACCGACTTCACGCTCTCAGGACCGCTGCCGGATGATCGCTCGCGCGCCGTCTTCGGGCCCGCCGTCCGCGAAGGCACACATCGGCTGCATGGCATGCTGGCCCTCTCCGGACCGGGCGTTCGAACCTGCGAGGGCGGGACATTCAAGGGCTCCTGCGCGCGCATTGAGGACATCACCCCAACCCTGCTTCACCTGCTGGGCCAACCCGTGCCGTCGTACATGGACGGACGGGTTCTCTCCGAGATGCTCTCGAGGCCGACCTTACCCCGGCGCGAGGAAGCAGCGCTCGCGACGCGCGCCACCGATGTGCATTACACCGCATTGGAAGCCGCGGCGGTGGAGCGCGATCTTCGAGGCCTCGGGTATCTCTGATGCGGCATTCATCAGACCGGCGTGTGAAGATAGCATTCTTTGACGGATATGCCCTCGATGCAGGCGCGGGCATCGCCCTTCGCGACCTCATCGCGGGCATCGATCGCGGTCGTTTTGAGCCGATCGCGTTGCTGCCGCGCGAGGGGCCCCTCGCGTCGATGTTGCGCGAGATCGACTGCCCCGTCGAGGTCATCAAGCCCCCCGCGCCTCTTTCCGAGTACGGCCGTCGCCTCTCTGAAGCCGGCGCGTGGCGCAAACTCAGGGCAACCGGCGCGCTGGTGCGTTACTCGTTGACGGTGGGGCGCTGGCTCCGCTCGCATCAGGTCGATCTTCTCCACTGCAATCAGACGCGAGCGGTGTTCAAGGCCGGCCCAGGTGGCCGACTCGCGGGTGTGCCGGTGACGTGGAACGTTCGCATTCGCGAGCGATTGCCGCGCGCCGTTCTGAGACTGTGCGATGAGTGCGCGGACCTGATCATCCCGCTGACGCACCGTGACTTCGCCGGCCTCCCGGATGAGCAGCGGCTTCTGAGCAAGTCCACCGTGATCCGCAACGCGATCGACACGCAGCATTTCTCACCATCTCGCGATGCCGTCTCCGTCCGGCGGCGGCTCGGCTTCGGAGAGGGGCCGCTTGTGCTGACGGCGGGGGTGCTGACGCCCCGGAAGGGCTTTGACCTCGTGATTCTTGCGATGGAGCAGGTCGGCAATGTGCATCCGGATGCCTCGCTGCTGATAGCAGGTGGTGAGCCGGGGACAGGCGGTGGCTGCCGGGCGCAGCTTGAGGCGCTGGTGGCCGATCACGGCCTGTCGGGGAGCGTGTATCTCGCCGGTCACCGCGATGACATGCCCGTCCTGATGGCGGCCTGCGATCTCTTCGTGCTCGCATCCCACGCCGAGGGCGATCCGGCCGTGGTGCTGGAGGCGATGGCGACGGCGCGGCCGGTGGTGGTGACTGCGCCGGCGGCAGCCGGCGTGACAGACGGTGTGACGGGGTTGATAGTCCCGCCGGCTGATGTCGATGGACTCGGCGCGGCGATGCTGCGGGTGCTGGCCGACCGCGACCGGGCCCGGCAGATGGGGGAGGCCGGCCGGAGTGTGGTCGAGGCAGAGCATGACATCCGCACAATGGTGCGGCGCTACGAAGCAGCGTGGGAGGGCCTTCTCATCTGACGGGGCAGCGACCGTTGAGCTTCTCCGCAAGCAGTCGCTCGTAGAGCGCCTCGATGGGCGCTACGAAGCGATCATGTCCGAACTGCCGCGCGCGCTGCATCCCCGCCTCACCGAGGCGCCGGGCGAGCTTCGGGTCGCCTGCGATCCACGCGATGCCGGCGGCAAGTTCATCCGGCCTCCCCGGCTCGACGAGCAGTCCGGTCTCTCCGTCGGCAACTGCTTCCACCGCGCCGTCCACGCGCGTCCCCACGAGCGGGAGGCCGACCGCAGCCGCCTCGAGGTAGACGATGCCGAAGGGCTCCCAGTGTGATGCCAGCGCGAAGATGTCGCAGGCCTTCAGCAGCCGGGGCACGTCGCGTCGCGGACCGGCCAGCCTGACGCGATCCTGCAGGTGAAGGTCGTCTATCATCTTCCGGACCTGAGCGTCGAGCGGGCCGCCGCCGACCAGCAGCCACCGCAGATCAGGCAGTGTACCCGCAAGCAACGCGGCGGCGCGCAGGAGCACGTCGGGTGCTTTCTGCGGGGCCAGGCGCATCACCGACACCACGACAGTCGCGTCCGATGGCAGGCCGAACTCATTGCGGACCTCCGCTCGGGTCCTCTCGCGGCCGCTGCCGTTGAAGCGCCCCAGGTCGACCGATGGCAACGTGACCTCGTACTGTCCCGGAAGCCCGACGCCGCGCGCGAGGCCCTGCCGGCGCATCGCCTCCGAACATGCGATCAGCGCATCGTACCCGTGAGCGCTGAGGCGCGAGGCCCAGCGACACGCCCACCTTTGCGCGATGCCCTCCGCGGGCATCCACTCCCACCCCCACACATGCGCAATCCTCACCGGAACGCGACCGAGTTCCGCTGCCATCGGTGCGAGCAGCTTCGACTTTGAGCCGTGCGTGTGTATCACGTGGGGTCGCCTCCGGTGGATGAGGCGCGCCAACTCCACGACCGCACGGGCATCCTGCCTCAGATCGGGCGCGCGCCGCATGCTCGGCAGCACGGTCACGTCAAGCCCGCGCGCATGAAGTTCGCCGAGGACGCTGTGTTCGTGGCCCGACTCGGGCCCGACCGCCATGCTGACGTCGTAGCGGGTGGCGTCGAGCCGGTCCGCCAGTTCCATCGCCGCCAGTGTCGCCCCTCCGGCGGCCACGTGCGGCAGGATGTGCATAACACGAACTTTGCCGTCGATCAACTGCCATCCCCCTGTCGGGACTGTGAAAGGTCGAGCGCTCTTTCACGCTTCGACGGCCGGAACCCTTCATCTCGGCTGACAGATGGAGGACATTCTCTTCCCCGGCGCGAACTGCTTTCACGAGCGCACTTGCACCTGCAATTTTCTCTCCATCAGGAGTGAAGGGCATGTCCGACGGCCGCCTCGACCTGCCGCACCTGCTTGCCGATCCGCCCGCGGCGTACCGCCCGGCGATGTTCTGGCTTCTCAACGGTCGCCTGACCGAAGAACTCATCCGCGAGCAGATCGGCCAGATGGCGGATCGCGGCTGTGGAGGCTTCTTCCTCCACCCGATGGGCGAGAGCTTTCGCCGTGGAGACTTCATCAGCGGGATCGACCCGCCCTATCTCTCCGACGAGTACTTCGACCTGATGCGGGTGGCGGTCGAGTGTGCGGACGAGCATGGCATCTACGCCTGGCTTTATGACGAGGGCGGATGGCCCAGCGGCACCGCCCAGGGGAAGGTCCTCGAGGGGCACGAGCAGTTCCGCGATCAGGTATTGCGCATCGGAGGCGAAGGGGAGGTCGCTGCCGAGGTCCCGGTCGGTGACCGGCAGATCCGCTTCACCGTCGATGACACCGGCTACCGCGTTGACCATCTCAATCCGGAGGCCACCGCGCGTTTCATCGAGGTCACGCACGATCGCTACGCGGAGACACTCGAAGAATACTTCGGCGGCGTCATCCCCGGCATGTTCACCGATGAGACGAGTGTACGCGGCGCCGTCGGCTCAGATCACATTCCGTGGACCGATCGGATGCTCGACGAGTTCGAACGGCGGCGCGGCTTCGACCTGCGGCCGTGGTTGCCGGTGCTTTTCTCCGAGGACGCCCTCGGCTTCGACCCGGTCGAGCATTTCAGCGCTGACGAGGTCGCCGCGATCCGCTGCGAGTTCTCCGAACTGTGGACCGATCTTTTCTCTGAGAGTTACTTTGATCCCATCAACGACTGGTGCGCCGAGCACGATCTCATTCACACCGGCCACGTCGGGGGTGAGGATGCCCTTCCCGATCACCGGCGGGGCTTCGGTCACTTCTTCAAGACCGCCGGCGCGCTGCATGCGCCGGGCGTTGATGCCATCTGGCGTCAGATCTTCCCCGGCGAGGAGAACTTCAGCTTTCCCCAGTTCGCGCCATCGGCACTTGCGCACCGTCCCTGGCAGGACCCGGGAGACAGCGCCTGGCGCGACCTTGCGCTCAGTGAGACCTTCGCGGTCTACGGATACTCGCTTACGCCCGAGCAGATGCGCTGGACGGCCGACTTTCAGTTCGTCCGCGGCATCAATTACATCTGCCCGATGGCCCTCTACTCCGACACATCCGCGGGCCACTGGATCGCCACGATGAGCCATCTCGGTGAGGGGAATCCTCTCTGGGAGAGCTTCGCCGCGTTCGCCGATCACTGTGCGGTGATGAGCGTCGCCGTGCGCGAGAGCAAACCGGTGGTGGACGTGGCGGTGTACTACCCGATCGAGGCGGCGTGGGCCGGAGGCGAGGCGATGGAAGCCGCGTGGGAGTCGCTGCAGCAGGTCGCGGCGGCCCTGCACTCTCGGCAGATCGCGTTCGACTTCATCGACGCCCGCGCGCTGGCCTCGGCCGAAGTCGCCGACGGCTGCGTCGCCACCCCCGGGCAACTCTACGGCGCGATCGTCGTTCCCGAGGCCTCCGTCCTCCCGGTCGGCGCCGTCGAGGCGCTTGCGGCATTGCGAGAGGCCGGCGGCCGCGTTGCGGTCTGCGGCGACGGCCCGGAGGTTTCCGCGGACTTTGACGCTTCCGCGGCCTTCGATGCCGCGCGCGACCGCCTGCTCGATGGCGCGGTCACGATGGACCGCACGCAGGCGAGCGAGATGGGCGGCGATGATCCGCGCGGCCTCGGCATGACGATGACCTTCCCGCTCGACGGCTTCACCAGCGCCTACCTCGGCCCCGGGGGGCCGTCGCAGTTCACCGAGGCGGAGGTGGCCACGGGCGCGTGCCTGCTTGTTCCGGAGGATGAGGTCGGGCGGCTCGCTGAGCTTCTGCTGCTTGTGATCGGGCGCTACGAGCTGCAACTCGAGAGCCCGCTCGGGGAACTGGGGATGTCCAGCCGCGTCGCAGGCGATCTCAGCGTCCATCTGCTTCATAATGAATCGGACAGGGAGATCAGGCCGCGCCTGATGCTCGTGAGCGAGACGGCACGCGCGGTGGAGTGGTGGGAGCCGTCCCATGGCGCCTCACACGTGCTGGCTGTGCATGACGAGGTGTCGGAGCCCACGCACTTTACTGTCGACCTCAGGCCGGGCGGCTCCGCCCTCATCATCACGCGCCCGATCGCCGGTGAGACGGTGGAGGTCGAGGAGCAGCCTGCGCTGCTGAGCACAGGCAGCGAGGTCCGCGCACAGGCGCTTGAGGTGGTCAGTGAGGCGGTGATCACAGCCTCTGGCGACCTTGAGATTCGGGACACTTCCTACGTCCCCGAGGCTGTCCCCTCCGACTTCCCGCTCCGCCCGCTCGAAGACCTCGGGATGGGGGATTTTGCCGGCACTGTGGCCTACGAGATCGACCTTTACATCACGCCCGGCGACACGGAAAAGCGGCTCTTCCTCGACCTCGGTGAAGTGGGGCAGGTCGCTCGGGCGTGGCTGAACGACGAGGAGCTTGGCGAGAGCGCGTGGCCGCCACACCGCGTGGAGATCACCGGCCTCGTTGTTCCCGGCATCAACGAACTGTCTGTGGAGGTCACCACGACGCTCGCGAATCAGGCGGCGCGCGAGGACGTCGTGGAGATGGCGCGTGAACGTGGATGGTTCAATGCGTATTACGAACGCACGTTGAGCTGGATGCGCGAGACGCGCTCGGGCCTCATCGGTCCCGTGCAGGTGCTTCGTGCGTACGGCTCCAGCGGTGACCGGAATACGCCCTGATGCAGGCGGCGAGCATTGCTTTTCTGAGGGAGAAATTGGCGTCAGTTTGGGCTTGCAGACCCCGCGCGCTTCGTGTAGGATACTGCCTCAGTCGAAGAATGAGCAGTTGCCAACTGGCTGCCAACCTCGAATCATCAACAGCGAATACGCTCTTTCCTCAGTTCAGGAGAGTGAAGTACGATGCCGGAGATCCCGGTCATGAAGTTCGGCGGCACCTCCATGCAGGGCAAGAACCGCTTCGGCCCCAACGAGGATCGCCTTCTCGAGGACCTGCATCGGATGAAGGAAGTCAACGAGATCTATCGCACCCTCGCTCAACGACGCAATGACGCCCGCGCCAGGCGACTCTCGCAGGTCGCGCGCGACTTTCTGCTCCCCCTGAAAGACTCCGGCCGCGTGCCCGTCGTGGTCGTCTCGGCATTCGACTGGGCCACCGACAAGCTCGATCACCTCGCAGCCGCCATCAGCTCCGACCCGCCCAGGCGCGAGTACGCTCGCCTGCTGATGTCCGGTGAACTGCGCGCCAACAGTTCACTCGCGATGAGTCTCGAGGAACGGGGGTGCCGCGCGCGGTCACTGACCGGCCGCGAAGCGGGCATCGTCACCAGCGCCACGCCCGTCCATGCCGCCATCGAGCGCGTGGATCCCGAGCACCTCCACGAGATAATTGCAGCCGGCGTCATCCCGGTAGTCGCGGGCTTCCAGGGGTTCTACCGCGATCCCGAGAGTGGTCGTGACGAGGTGTCGATCCTCGGCCGCGGAGGCTCGAACCTCACCGCGGTGGCGCTCGCCAACGCGCTCGGCCAGGAGGAGTGCACGATGTTCACCGACGTGGACGGAGTGTACGATTGCGACCCGAACGTGCATGGTGAAGAGGCCTGCAAGCTCGGCAAAGTCACTGCCGCCGAACTGCTGGCGATGGAGGACTGCCCACAGGTCATCCAGCGTGAGGCGCTCGCGTACGCCTGTGAACGCGGCGTCAACATCTGGATCCGCTCTGCCTTCGAGCCGGAGAAAGAGGGCACTCTGATCATCTGCAGGTAGTTGGCCGCCGGGCGTTTCAAGAGATCTTAATGACACGCCTCGATCCGCACCGGGTATACTGATCGCGCCCGGTGCGGATACATTCAGTGCTCAGGGGGCAGCGAGATGCCGATCAGCGACCCGGGGGACAACCCGGTCGAGATGGCGAAACACTTCGTGCGGAATCATCAGCCGCTGCTCGCGGTCGAACTGCTCGAACCGTGGCTGGAGGAGTATCCGGATGACGCCTCGGCGTGGTCGGTGATGGCGGGCGCGCGCTACGAGCTTGACAGTTTCTCAGAGGCGCGGATCGCCGCCGCGAAGGCAGTCGACCTTCGCCCGGAAAGCGCGAGGAACTGGTGCAACCTCGGCATGATCCTTCGCAAACTCGGCGCGCTCTACGACGCCGAGCGAGCCCAACATCGCGCGCTTTCGCTTGATTCCTCCTACGACCGCCCGCGGACCGAACTGCGCAAGATCCACGAACTGCGCACCGGCGACCGCAGTGCGATCACCGAAGACGACTTCGTCTGAGCGCCGTCCAGTGCCTCCGCTCACTCCTCCTGCCGCCCCCCTGAGGCGCGCGTCGTGACGCAGTCTACCGCGTCAATCGAAGTTAATGACTTCGATCTTGTCGAGAATCTGCGGGAATGCCGCCCCGAGGATCCCCAGGCCCATCCCCGCGAAGAAGTAATGACCGATCGCAAGACCCATGAACGCGGGCGCCGCGCGGCGGTAGGCACGGGCGCCGCCGATCTTCAGCAGGACGGTCTTGATGAGCCAGGTGATGGCGATCGGCGCCCAGAACGCGCGGAGCCGCACCATCGCCAGGCCGTAGCCGAGCGGGTGCAGGGGAAAGCGCAGGAAGACTCGCCTGAGCACGATCAGGGCGACGGTCACAAGGCCACCGAAGATCGCCGCATTGGCCGCCGGGACGTCACGGCCCATCCCGCCCGTCGCCTCGCGAATAACCGTGTCGGAGTGATTGCGCATCTGCGTGATGGCGTAGCCGCCCTCGACGGTTCCGCCCTCGAGGAAGTTCAGTCCGAAGTGATAGCCTGCGCCGAGCCGAAGCATGAACGCGATCGCCAGTCCGACGATTGGCGCGATGAGTGTCAGCCAGACCATCGAGCGCTCGCGGATGCCCTCCTCGTCGGCGATCTTCAGGTTCTCGATCTCCGCCCCCGCCGCGGTCACGGTGTACCCTCGCGCGAGGAAGAAGAGCGAACCCGTTAGTCCGGGCGTCGCGCCCCCGGCCCATGATTTCGGGCCCGCGATGTACTCCAGCACGTTCATCGGGCCGGAGGACGGGAACGGACTGGGGTGCGGCACGCCGGTCTCGGCCCGCGCGCGTCCGTAGACGAGGAAGAAGACGAGGATGATCGTAAAGAGGTAGAGAGCGACCCACCACTTCATCCCCGCTACGATCATGATCCCGACAAGCCCGGCGACGCTCACGATCAGGCCTGCCCACAGCGCCATGTAGCGCCGGCCCTCGCGCGAAGCCCGCCACGCGATCGCATGGCCGACGCCGTCGGCCAGCCACGTGCGCGCCGACCAGATCAGGAAGATGGCCAGGACGACGTAGGAGCCCACGCCCTGGTCGAACGCGCGCGGGAAGTCGCGTGTCTCATAGCCCGCCGCCGAGGTCCCGACCGCCAGCAGGCTGTTGACGATCGTCATCACCCACATCGTCAGCAGGATATCCGATTCCATGAAGTAACTCATGCCCATCAGTTCGGGCCGGATCTGCACGGAAGCGTTCTGCACCGACGACCACGGGTGTTCGCTGAAGAGCGGCGCGAGGTTGTAATACGGTCGGAACTGCGGCAGACCCGGGTTCACCGCGTGCAGCACTACGAAGAGTGTGAAGGTTCCCGACAGCAGGAAGCCCACCCAGAAGCCGGCGTCGCGGAGGAAGGCCGAGTGCCTCGTGCGATCGCCCGCGCTTGAAAGCTCCAGCGGAATCATCACCAGTGGGAATGCGAGGCGCTCCTTCTCCACCCAGTAGCGCTTCATCAGCCCGAGCAGGCAGAGCCCCGCGGTGAAGACCAGGCCCATCAGGACTATCCACATCGCCAGCAGCGGCACCCACGCCCCCCATGGGACCTGCATCAGCGGCCACCACAGGCTCTCGGTGGCCCTCGCGAGCGGGGCAAATGCTCCTGACACACCGGGCGGCACGTCGAGGTCCGCGCCCTCGTAGAGAGTCCGGACGACCTCGTGGTCTTTGAGGATCCACCAGTCGGGCATCTCGTCAAGCGCCTGCGCGAAGTTCGGGTTGTCGAAAGCGAAGTACGTGTACACGCTCGTTTCCGGGATGATGTATCCGGCGACCTTTGCCGACATCATCAGCGCCGAGAGCGTCATAAAGCAGTAGACGACGAGTATCTCCCGGCGGCTCATCCGCCAGCGCTCAAGGCGCTCCTTCACGCCCTCCCACCGCCCGAGCGCCCCCGAGAGCGCGTCTATCAGGCGGTTGTATATGACCAGTAGCAGCAGGCCGGCAAGCGCGGGGATCAGCGGGACCGACTCCGAGACCTCCGCGGTCTGCAGGATCATCTCCACCTGCACCACCCAGAGCCCCGTGAAGACCGTGAGGACCGTCCCCACGACCACCGGGCGAAGGTTGATGCCGCGCACGGTCTCGGGCTGGGCGGCGGCTCCTGCTGCTGAGACGGGGGGTCGCCTGTCGGGTCTGCTGTCCGCACTCATCTTTCGCATATCACCCGGAACCTGAGGTACGCTCTTACTCCCCGGAACGACGCTTACGCCCGGGCGCAGGTGGAGCTACCGGCACCACTGCTCTCCGTCCCCCTCTTCACCTTTCCATCTTCCTTTCGCCCTCAACGGCCCGGGAAGCCCTCCGCATTCCCCACGTACGTGGCGAGCGTCCGCATCCGGCCCTGCACCGTGCCCATGTTCAGATGCGGGACATCGGGCCCGTAGCCACCGGTGCTCAGCCACACACCGTTCTCGGTCTGCGCGTCCAGAACATCGCGGACCTGATCTTCCATGCCCTCTGCCTGCTCGATCTGCTCATCACGCGTGGGCTCGGCAGGATTCTGTCTCGCGTCAACCCAGTTGTCAAAGCCGACCTCGTGGATGTCCGCAAGCCGTTCGGCGAACGACGGGTTGTAATACGAGCCCTTGAAGCCGTAGTGATCGGGCGTGTTACTGTCGTCGTAGGTCAGGCGATAGGTCTCGGCGTAGAAGTAGAGTGGACGGTTCGTCTTCAGTTCGTAGAAGCGCGCGCGCCGCCCATCCTCAAGCACCGTGTCCTCGCTCTCGAACCACGCAATCGCCGCCGGAAGCGGCTCGAGGAAGCGTTCCTCACCGGTGAATGCCGCAAGCTCCACCAGCAGGTTCATCACACCGTAGGCCTCGCTGGTGACCACTGACGGCGGCTCAAAGCGCCGCGCCCAGGCGGGCTTGAGATCGGCGTCGTACTGCTGTGCCCACGAGGCCTGCGGCTCGGGGAGTTGCGCCGCGATGATAAAGTCGCCGCATTTCACGGCCGACTCGTGGTAGCGCTGGTCGCCGTAGGCTTCCCATGCGTGCATCATCGTGCGCACACAGTCGCGCATCGTGTTGTCATTGAAGGTCATGTAATCCTGATAGGTGCGATCGTTCAGCGGGTAGCGCTGGGGCCAGCCACCGTGGTCGTACTGCGCCTCCAGCAGGTAGTCCAGCGCTGTCATCGCGGCGTCGTGGATGGCCTCGTCGAATTGCCCCGCCTCCTCGAGCGCCCTGTCCACCGTGATCAGCAGGCGCGTCGCGGCCTGCGTCACATTGTCGTCCATCGTGCCGGTGTTCCGCCCGGATGTCAGCTTCTCGTCATCGCTGCCGACGTTGTGGCGGTAGAACCAGCGTTCCTCGCCGGCCGGGGAGAAGTCGATGTTGTAATCCCAGCCTCCGCACTCAAGCTGCCCCCACGCGAGCGACTCGGCGTTGAGCTTCGCCGCATCGAGGAAAAGCTGGTCTCCGGTCGCCTCGTAGGCCGCCATGAACGCCATCCCGGTGCTCGGCGAGCCAGGCGGCTGCACCCAGTTCATCGTCTCGGTGATATGCCCCTCACCCCACTGGTCGCTGAGGTCATGCAAATACGAGCCGGCGTATCCACCGTGGATCGACGCCTCCTCGACGAGGTAGGTGGTCGCCCTGCGCAGCGCCTCGGTCGCCTCTTCGACCAGCGCTTCATCCAGCGCAAAGCAGGGCGCGGTGAGCAGTATCAGGATCATCGCGGCAGTGAGCTTTTTCATTTTCGGCCCTCCAGAGTGCGCGTCAGGATCGAGTGGCGTGCGGACGAGCATTCGCACCGCGGGAGCGTCATCCGCTCTCAGTCCGCCAGCCGCGCCTCCACTGAGACGTTGCTGATGCGGATCGCGTCGATCGCCCCATCCATCGGAAGATAGGGAACGTCCCAGTCCGACGGCGTGTTCCCCAGTTCGATTCGCGAGAACCCGCCCGGCTCGAATGTGCGGGGGAAGAAGCCCTGCATCCCCTCGCCGTCGGTCATCATCCACAGATACTGCCGATCGCCGGTGAAGTCCCACGAGACCAGCATGTGATGCCAGTCCTCGATGGTGTATCCGCCGGTTCCCATCTGCACCCGCTCATGGGTGCCCTCGGTCCGCGCGTAAGGCTCACCGTCGTTCGTCACCGTCAGGGACAGCGAGTGTCGGTACTTGTCGAGGTCGATCTGCACTCCACCCTCCTCGGCCGGTTCGGCGTGGAGGAAGAAGTGCCATCCCTGGTCCCACCAGATGCGCGCCGCCTCGCGTGGCTTGACCCACCACTCGACGGTCCCCTGCTCGCCGATGTCGAGCGCGCTCGCGTCGATCGTGAAGCGCCCGTCGGGCATGTCCAGCACCAGCGCCTGCCCGAACGGACCGTCGATCCAGCGGTGCTCGCCGGAGACGCCCGCGCACCGGGCCTCGAAGTCCTCGTGGTGAACGGTCTCTTCGGTGGCGGGCATCGGCTCTGAGGGCGCCTCGGCGAGCTTGCAGGCGGTGTTGAGGCGCTCGATCTCATCGAGGCCGACGCTCTCGCCGGTGGTCTCGCCAGGCACATCGGCGAATGCGATCTCTCCCGGCTCGAAATGCCCCCGCACGATTGCCATCTGATCAACCGTCATCCCCGCCTCCTGTCCGATGACGGCGATCGTGATCGGGCCGGCCTCCTCCACGGTGAACGGATGCACGATCGTACCCCACGAGCCGATGTGCCCTTTCATCCGCGCGCGCTCCCCCTCGATCTCGACGAAGAATGCGTCCTGATCGCCGGCGGGGGCGTGGTCGAAGAAAAGCAGCGTGTACTCGCCCGCCTCAAGGTCCAGGCCACCGATCGCCAGAGCATCGGAAGCCATCGACATGGCGACACCGCCTGCCGCCTCCTCGTGTGCGACCGGTTGCAGGCCGCTGGTCTCGCCCCAGTTCTCAAGCTCAACCTTAAGCAACACGTCCTCTTCGGCGATCTCCGCGGCGGTGGCGGCGACGACAGATCCCACCACCAGCGCCAGTATTGCGATCCCGACGGTCATCCTTCGCATGGTTGACTCCTCCACGAGCCAGTGATCATCAGCACAATGCTGAGTTGCGCTGTGCCGCTCATTGCGCCAGCCTGTCCGCCACCGACACATTACTGATGCGGATCGCGTCAATTGCGCCGTCCATCGGGAGGTGGGGAATATCCCACTCGGACGGAGTGTTGCCGAATTCGACACGCTCGAAGCCGGTGGGTTCGAAAGTCCGCGGGAAGAAGACCTCGGTGCCGCGCCCGTCGACCATCACCCACACGAACTGCCGGTCGGCGCGCAGGTCCCACGAGACGAGCAGATGGTGCCAGTCCTCGTTGCTGAGCCCCGCGGCGTTGAACTGAGCCCGCTCGCATTCGCCGTCGTTACGTTCGTAGGGATCACCATCCGGAGTCACGGTCAGCGACAGGCTCCCGACGTGCTTGTCGAGATCAAGCTGCGCTCCCCCCGGCTCGGCGGGGGAAAGGTGCAGGAAATAATGCCATCCCTGGTCCCACCACACGCGCGCGGCCTCCCGCGTCTTCACCCACCACTCGATCGTGCCCTGCTCGCCGATCTCAAGTTCGGTCGCGTCGATGTCGAATCGGCCATCGGGCATCTCAAGCACCAGCGCGCGACCGAACGGCCCGTCGATCCAGTGATGTTCGCCAACCACGTGGCACTCGTCCTCGAAATCCTCCTGCACGACGGTGCTCGCGTCTGCGTCGAGGGGCGACGTCGGCGCGTCGGACAGCCTCGCGGGTGTCGCGAGACGCTCGACCTCGTCCAGTCCGATCCGCTCGCCCGCGGTCTCACCGGGAATGTCGGCGAACTCGATCTCGACAGGGGAGTCGCGCCGCTGATCGTAGCTGCCGCGCACGACCGCGATCCGGTCGATGGTCATCCGGGGTTCCTGTCCGATGATCGCGATTGCGACGCTGCCTGTCTCCTGGACGGTGAACGGGAGCGCGAGCGTCCCCCAACTGTCATTGGTCCCGAGAAGTCGCGTGCGCTCCCCGGCGATTTCCACGAAGAAGCCGTCCGCGTCAGGTGCCGGGCCGTGCTGCCAGAGTACGAGTGAGTATTCTCCCGCCTCAAGGTGAAGCGCATCGACCGCGACCGCATCGGCACTCATGGCCATCGCGACACCGCCCGAGGCCTCCGGGTAGCCGACGGGGGAGAGGCCCGCGGTGCGCCCCCACGACTCCAGCTCAGTCTTCAGCAGCACGTCTTCTTCGGAGATATCAGCGGCAATCGCGGCAGCGAGAGGACCAAGCGTCATCGCGACGGTGATCAGGATGAGGAATGATCGCTTCATGAGCATCTGCAGCCTCCGGGCGAGCAGAGTTTCCGTCACGCAGGACACCGCTGGCACATTTCTTTTCCGCGGAGGATGTTCCTCCTTGCTGCGCATTTCAGGAAGGTACTCGGGCCTGGCGCGTGAGGCGGGGCTCCGGCCGGTTCCTGTCATCCGTCTTTCCGTGGGGCAGGCATTCCTGCCTGCCAATGCCGTTATGCATCGTGCCTTTGTCGGCAGGCAGGAACTGCCTGCCCACAACGGCGAGGGGATGACGAAAGCGCTCATCTGGAAGGAAATCAGGGACTACTGCCGGGATTCTGGCTGCTGCTCGGCGCATCGTGGGCGGCGGCGACGTGGGCGGTGCCGGTGGCGCTGACTACGGGCGGTTGCATGGCGATCCTTTGCGCTCCGCTGGCGGACGGTGGAGGCGCTCGATCCGGAGACAGGGAATAGGCGCGTCGTCCGCGAACTTTCTGGTACGGAGGCCGGGCCCGGCGAGTGAAACCGCCGGGAGGGCTTGCGCGTCCAATGTACCAGCGAAGACGCGCGGATGCGCGGAGGTGGGCACGATGATCAGGCGGATGACGGCCGCGATGATGATGTTCGGGGCGCTGATGGTGCTGGCAGGCGCTCCCGCCGAGGCACAACAGGAGCCCGCGCCGATGGACCTGCTCGATGCGCTCGGCACCGGGAAGATCGACGCGACTTTCTACGGCAACGGTGATGAATCGGTGAGGGCGCGCGTCCGGCGGAGCGCCTTCGGGCCGGAGAAGGTCGTTGTCTCGCCCGGGACGCAGTTCTGGGCGCAGCGCGATGACGTGCAGGGTATGACCACGCTCGGCTGGGTACCGATCGACCTGGCGCGCACTCACATCGCCTACGTGACGATCCCCACCGCATGCACAAACTACGATCTCCCCGCGCCGACGCGGCAGGACCGGATGAACCCGGTCTGCTGCCCGGAGCCTCGGGTGGCGGCGCTCGCGGAGCAGGTCGGACGCTCGCATCCGCCGCATCCGGTCGCGCAGATCGCGGTCTGGGCGATTGCGAACAACCCTCAGTGGGATGATGTCGCGGGCCTCGTGGAGGCGGATGTCGAGGCCGACAACCCCGAGGAGCGGGCAGAGACTGCGGAGAACTACCGGTTGCGAGCGGCGGATCTAATGCGCGAGGCGGGCGTAAATCCGAAGAGCTTCCGAATGTTCAAGTGATGGCGCCTTCATGGTGACCAGCAGGGTTGACAGGTGGGGCCTGATCTGGCAATACTCCGGGTGGAGGCGCGGAAATGACTACTCGCAATTCGAGACTCGAGGTTGCACACGAACTGGCCGGGTGGTTGAGGCGACACTATGGCGGCATCATTGCCGATGTGAAGCTCTACGGTTCTGTCGCCAGAGGAACCGACGACTCACTCTCGGACGTCGATCTGCTGATTCTCGTGCATCGTGGTCTAAGTTCTGCCGAACGTGAAGAACTGTCGCGACGCGCATACGAGGCGGACCTCGAGCACGGCACAGTAACACAGTGTCTGGTGAGGACCGTAACCGAATGGAGGCGTCCTGAAGTCCAGTGTGGTGGCCTTGCGCGTGAGGTTGCTCGAGAGGGCGTCCCTCTGTGACCGACGGCGTAGTTGCGCGAGCAGAACGCTTCATGGAACTCGCCGACCAGGCGCTGAGCGACGCTGCTTTGGCGCAGGACTGCGGTAGCCACAGGAACTGTCTCAACCGCGCCTACTACGCGGATTACGAGATGTTTGGGGAGTTCCCCACCCAAGAGACGGCATGGGCGGTTAAAGCCGCCGAGGCGATGATCCGGGACGCGAAGACGCTCCTCCCGAAACTGGCTGGATGAATGACCACTTACGCCTTCAGCACGTAGACCGGCATCAGCCGCGCGGCGATCTCGCCGAGAGCATACTCCACGCTTGAGAGGATCACCCTTCGACCCCGGTAGGCGTACGTGAGGTCGCGCGGAGTGCCGAGCATGATCCGCACCCCGTGATCGGAGGTCTCCACCTCGTAGTAGCGGCGACCGTTGAAGTCATGCACCTTCGCCACGTGTGACAGATCCGGGAGCATGTAGCCCGCGCCGTGTGGAATCACGTTCGCGCCGAGGATGTGGTCGAGCACCCCGTGACGGCTCGCGCGCTCCCGCCACCCGAGGACATCGATCGTCGCGTCCGTCAGGTTGGGAAGGCCGTGGAAGAGGTACCCCGGCGTGTTCTCGCGCAACATCACCGGGAGCAAGCCGCCTCGCGATGTGTCCTGGCAGCCAAGGATCACCGCATTCGGGTTCACCAGCCCCTGGTGGTGGAGGTTCGCGATCACGGTGAAGTCGTCGAAGAGGCGCTCCGCGGCCATCAGGCGGCGCTGCGCGATGAACTGATCGGCGCGCTGAAAGAAATCCCAGTACTCACGCGCGTCATCGCCACGCAGCGTCCGGCACGGCCCCCATGGTGTCTCGAAGACCTCCATGCGGCGCTGAAGGTCCGCGCTGGCGTGCCAGTAGAGACCCATGCCGAGCGGATTGTCGCCGCGAAGCTCCCCGCCGGAGAAATGCAGTACGAAACACCACGGTGGCAGATCGGCCTTCGGATCGACAGGCTCGACGCGCATCACGTCAACGAAGTGGTTGCCCGTCCCGATGTCCCAGTTGATCGCGACCCCGTCAAGCTCCGCCCGGTCATCGAGCATCGCATCGAGGCGCTCGCCGACGGATTCGATTGTCGGTGGCTCCTGAAGCCCGCCCACGAGCATCCCGCAGCAGTTCGGCTTGACGTCAAGGAAGACCACCTCGCGATCGCCCTCGCCCCACGCGATCTTCCCGCCGTAGCCCACGCCGGCGTTCCATCGCTCCTCGTTGCGCGTAATCGTCAGGTCCGGTGTGCCGATGAAGGTTGCGTCCGGAGGGTGACCAAGCTCCTCCAGGACGTGGTGCATCTTCGCCAGCCCGTAGCGCATATTCAGCAGGCTCATCTGTGCCGCCACATCGCCGAGGCCCATCGAGAACATGTGCTCCTCAGCGCGTTTGATTGCTTCGCTCCGCTCGCTTTTGTTCATGTCAGCCGCTCCCGCGTGTCAACTATCGCCAGTAGTACAGTTCATTCGCCCTCCTGCGCGCGGAATCCTCTCACACTTCAGGAGATTATCGAGACATCGACACCCGGCAGGTTCGCGCGCCGTCGCAGGCGAAGAGCATCGTGACGGTCGGGCATGTTGCCGCCACAACAGGCGCCGGGAAAATGCGTGACTGGCGGCGAGCCTGCGTCAAATCGCTGAGAGGAGCGTCAAGGATGAGACTGATGGAAGCTGAGCAACTCGAACGCATCAACGACCGCTCGCTCGACCTGCTCGAGGAGGTTGGCGTGCGGGTGGACCATGGCGAGATTACGCGAATGCTTCTCGACGCCGGCTGCCGGGAGCTTTCGACCGGGATGATCGCGTTCCCGCGCGAGCTTGTGGCCGACTGTGTCGAGCAGGCGCCCTCGGAGGTGCAGCTGGCGCCGGTGGAGGGTGAGCCGGCGCGGATCGGACCGGGTGGCGAGGTCGTCTTCTGGACCGGAAACGCCCTGCACTACGTGGAGGGCGGCGAATCGCGGCCGATCGAAGAGACGGAGTTCGTCGCGCTCACTCGCGTGACCGATGCGCTGGAGCACGCTCAGGCGGCGGTCGCGCCGACGATCAGCGAGATCCCGGCGCAGTTCCGCGACTTCACCGGCTGCCGGTTGCTCGCTCAGCACACCGGCAAGCACCTGCGTCCGTGCATCTACACTCCGCGCGGCGGCGCCGCGATCATCGAGATGGGGGAGGTGCTGGCCGATCCGCATCCGCTGTGCGAGCGGCCGGTGGTGAGCTTCGGATACACGATCGTCAGCCCGCTGCACTGGACGGAACCGGGGCTGGAGATGTTCTCGCAGACCTCGGGCCATGGCGCGCCGATGATGGTGAACTCCGAGCCGACCGCCGGCGCGACCTCGCCGGTCACGCTCGGCGGGACGTTGATGCTGGCGAACGCCGAGGCGCTCTCGGGCGTGGTCATCCTCCAGCTTCTTGAGCCGGGGCGACCGGTTGTGTTCAACCTCGGATTCTCGCACACCATGGATATGCGCCAGGCGATCACTCGTACCGGCGGGCCCGAGAACGGCCTGATGGGCGCGGTCGGCGCGGAACTGGCGCGGATGCACGGCCTGCCGAGCGCCTCGTGGATGAGCACCGAGTCGATGGTCTGTGACGAGCAGGCGGCGTGGGAGAAGACGACGGTGGGGCTGATGCACGCGATGGCGGGCGTGAATATCATCTGGGGAGTCGGGCAGCTTGAATCGCAGCGCGCGCTGTCGCCGGAGATGATGGTGATCGACGACGAGATCGCCGGGATCGCGCTTCGAGCCGCGCGCGCGCCGGATGTGGATGATGCGGCGCTGGCGTACGAAGCGATCGCGGAGATGGGCGCGGAGCCCGACTACCTCAGCCACCCGCACACGCTGGCGCATTTCCGCACGGAGCTTTTCGAGCCCGCGCTGGGCTTTGTCGGGCGGCGCGAGGGCTGGCAGGCGGCGGGCGGGCTGACCGCCGTTGAACGCGCGCGGGAGCGGGTGGCGGATATTCTCGCTGAGCCCGCTTCTTCGCGACTTGACGAGGACACCGAAAGCGAGCTTCTGCGGATTGAGGAGCGTTTCCGCGACCAGCTGACCTGATCTGTGCACCGTCTGCGGCGTA
>JBKHFA010000014.1:0-27723 GCA_046540615.1 Armatimonadota bacterium
CTGTCCGGCGTGAAGGGCTTCTGCAGGTAGTGCGCCGCCCGCAGGCCGAGCGCGGCCACAGCGGTCTCGACGGTCGGGTGCGCGGTGATGATGATCGCCGGCGCGCAGACGCCCTTCGCCCGCAGGTGGCCAAGCAACTCCACCCCGTCGGCATCGGGGAGCATCCGGTCGAGGATCAGCAGATCCGGGGATGCGTCACCGACGGCCTCGCTCAATGCGGAGGCGCCGTCGGCGGCTGTGAGAAGTTCGCAGTCGAGTTCGGCGAGCGCACGCTCGACCGTCTCCAGCATCTGCGGATCGTCGTCAACGGCGAGCACGGTCGGCCTGTCACACTGGGTCACGATGAGAAGATCCCCCTCGCGGGTTGGACGTGGAATCAGGAGTGCAAACGAGTGTTGAGCGCCGCTCGCAGGCGGGTCGTGGCCTGGGTGTGAATCTGACAGATGCGCGACTCGGTGACGTCGAGCACCATCCCGATTTCCCGCATCGTAAGCTCTTCCTGGTAGTAAAGGCTGATGACCATCTGCTCGCGCTCGGACAGTTCCCTGATACATTCCACCAGCAGCCTGCGCAGTTCGGCCCGGTCGGCCACCGCATGAGGCACCCACTCGGACCGCCCATCCCGGAGGCTTGCATTCGTCGGAGCGTGGGCGTCGCCGCTTGCGTCGGTCAGGCTCTCGAGGGAGACCAGCGCGGTCGTCGAGGCGTCCTGCAGGAGCTTGCGGTACTCCGCGGAGGAGATGCCGAGTTGTTCGATGATCTCAGCCTCATCAGGCTGCCGGCCGAGGTGCTGGCGCAACTGCGCGACCGTCGCCTCAAGCTCGCGGTAGCGGCCGCGCAATCCCCGCGGCGCCCAGTCCATCCTGCGCAGTTCATCGAGGATGGCGCCGCGCATAAGCGTGCTGGCGTAGGTGCGGAAGCTCGCGCCGCGCCCCGGGTCGTAGCGATCGACGGCCTTGATGAGCCCGATCATTCCCGCGCTCACGAGGTCTTCGCGGTCAACCTGCTCGGGCAGGCCGCCGGCCACGCGATCCACCTCGTAACGCACCAGGTCAACATTGTCTGTGATGAGTTGCTCGCGTTCGACTGCCGACAGTTCGTCGCTTTCAGCGGTTTGAAACACGGCCCGACCCCCTGCTCATCTACTGCGTGTTGAGATGTTCTTGAGGTGATGCTCTCGTCCGGTGTGCGAGGTCCAGCCGGCAGGCTCGTGGCCCCGCCGGCACGCAGAAGACGAAGTTGTATTCCCCGACATCTGCGTCGCCACCTCCGAGGGTGACAATATTATTCATAAAATGAGCCGCGCCTTGAGCAAGCAGATCAGCGCGTCATCCCCCCGCGCCATGTCCTTGCCTGACGCGCCTGCCGGCGCTGGTAGACCGCGGCAAATATCTCCGCGACCACGGCGTAAAGCGCCTCGGGCACGGCTCCTCCGAGTTCGCATGACCTGAAGAGACTGCGCGCGACCGGCGGATTCTCGACGATCTCCACCCCGTGCATGCGGGCGAGGCGGATGATCTCGCGCGCAACCGCGCGCTGGCCGAGGGCGACGACCCGCGGCGCGCTCATCTCCTCCGCGTCGTAGCGGAGTGCGACTGCGAAATGCGTCGGGTTCGTCACCACCACGTCGGCCATCGGCATCTCGGCGGAGATTCCCTGAGCGAGCATTGCCCGCCGCATCTTCTCCCGTCGAGCGCGGATCTGCGGATCGCCGTCGGTGTCGCGCAGGTCGCGCTTGAGTTCCTGGCGGGTCATGCGAAGCTGCTTTTCATTGTCCCACCACTCAAAGCCGTAGTCCGCCGCGCCGATCGCCAGCAAAAGGGCCATCGACTTCACCAGCATCTCCGCCGCGATGGCGCCCATCGTGGCCATCATCGGCTGCAGTTGCATGTCGGCCATCAGCAGGATCTCGTCGGCGCGAGCGCGAAGGACCGTGCCCGCCACCAGGCTGATCGCGCAGACCTTGATGATGCTTTTGAGCGTGGCCACCGCGCCTCGCGCGCTGAAGAGGCGTTTGAAGCCGTTGATCGGATTGAGGCGCGACCAGTCGGGCTTGATCGCAGCCGTGGCGACCAGTCCGCCGGTCTGTGCTGACGCCGCGACCGCGGTGCCGATCATTGCCGCGAGCATCACCGGCCCGAGCACGATCGCCATCACCGCAAACGCGTCGGCGCAGAGGGGCATGATGTCGTCGGGAGCGAACTCCCGCGCTTCCGCGACGTTCAGCCATCTCTCCGTGGCGTTGAGGAGGCGGGAGAGCATACCCGCGCCCGCGAACCGCCACGCAAGGTAGATGGCCAGCAGGCCCAGCGCCCGCGACAGGTCCACGCTGGTGGCGACCTGCCCCTTCTCCCGCGCCTGCTTGCGCTTCCGTGGAGTTGGTTGTTCGCTGCGCTCCTCGGTCGCCATCGACGACTTCGCCTCCCGGGCGTCAGCCTGCGAACGCCCTGAGCACCGCGTCCATGTACTGCGCCATCACCGTCGTGATCCTCTCGAGGTTCATCAGCACCATCGGAGCTCCGACCGCGGCGATCGCGAAAGCCAGCGCGATCTTCGCCGGGATCCCGACGAGGAAGACGTTGATCTGCGGCACCGCGCGCGCCACCAGGCCCATCGCGAGGTCGGCCAGCAGCAGCGCGACCATCACCGGCCCCGCGACCCGAAGCCCGAGCACCAGCACGGTGGTGCCGAGCCGTGACACCAGCGACGTGAAGTCCGCGCCCAGCGTCAATCCGCCGATCGGCACCGTGCTGAAGCTGCCGGCCACCCCGCGCAGCAGCCAGTGGTGGCCGTCAAGCGTCACGAAGAATACGAGCGCGAGCATGTAATACCCGGTGCTGAGGATCCCCGAATGCGCGCCGCTGACCGGGTCGAAGAGCTGTCCCGCGCGCAGTCCGATCTGCAGATCGAGCACCTCTCCGCCGAAGCGCAGCGCCTCCAGCACCGCCGCTGCGACGAATCCCAGCGCCAGTCCGAAGAGCAGTTCGACCACGCACAGGGCCATGTATCTCGCGGGCTCACCGATCGCGCCGACCGCGGGGCCTGCCACCGGCGCGACGACCACTGCCAGCGCCAGCGCGAGGGCCACCCGTGTCTGCGCAGGCGCCTGCTGATAGCTCAGGCCCGGCGCCACCGCGGCGAGGCCCACCA
Source organism: Armatimonadota bacterium (assembly GCA_046540615.1). Lineage (GTDB taxonomy): Bacteria > Armatimonadota > Zipacnadia > Zipacnadales > UBA5352 > UBA5352. The sequence continues at coordinate 3,151 of JBKHFA010000014.1, forward strand.
CGCGCAGTCCGGCGGGCATCAGCTCCGCGATGTATCCCAGCAGCAGTGTCAGCGGCTCGCTCACGCCGGCACCTCCGCCGTCTGCGTGTCCAGCGCGATCGAGCCCCGTGCCTGCACTGTCAGTTCATTCACGATCTCCGCGTGAGAGAGCACCGCCACGTCCGGGAAGCTGCGGCCGATGAGCGCGCGAACGTGTCGCCGCACCGGTGGTGATGTCAGTATGACCGGCTCGGCGGCATCCGCGGCCAGTTGCTCCACCGCCGACTCCACCGAGCGGAGCATCGCCTGAAGCGCCTGCGGGTCGAGGAGGCAGGTTGGCCCTGCTGGCGTGTCCACGATCGCCTCCGCGATCATCGCCTCCAACTGCGCGTCGAGGACGAATGCCGTCAGCGTATCTCCGTCGCGGAACTGCTCGCAGATGATGCGGGAGAGGGCGACGCGCACATGCTCGCCTGCGGTCGCGAGGTCCCCCGTCATCCGCAGGCCGTCGGCGAGCGCCTCAACGATCGTGGACATGTCGGAGATCGGAACGCCCTCGTCGAGGAGCCCCTGGAGCACCTGGTGAAGCTGTCCCACGGACGCCATCTCCGGGACAAGCTCGTTGACGGCCGCGGGATTCGTGTGCCGCAGCTCATCGAGCATCATCTGCACGTCCTCGCGGGTGATCAGTTCCGGCGCGTGGGCCTTGATGAGCTCGCTCAGATGCGTGGCGAGGACGACCTCCGGCTCAACGACGGTGTACCCGCGGGCCTCCGCAAGTGTCCGCTGCTCCCGATCGATCCACCAGGCGGGCAGGCCGAACGCCGGCTCCGTCACTTCGGCCCCGGGGAGGTCGTCAAGGCCATCGCGCGTGGCGATCGCCATCATGCGGGAGGGGTGGAGATGGCCCTCGGCGATGCGCGCGCCTCGAAGGCGCACCACGTATGCACCGGGCCGCAGCGTCATGTCGTCCTTGATCCGCACCGGCGGCACGAGCAGCCCGAATTCCGCTGCGATCTGCTCGCGGATCACCCCGATTCGCTGCTGCAACGAGCCCTGACGGTCCTCATCAACAAGTTCGATCAACCCGTAGCCTATCTGCACGGCGAGCCTGTCGGGCGTCGGGACCGCGATCGGCTGCTCCTGCGATGAAGCGACGTCGCCGGCAGGTTCACCCTCGCCGCCATCATCACCCGCCGATCGCGCCACCAGCCAGGCCAGCAGTCCGATCGTGCCCCCGATCGCGAAGAAGCTCAGCGTGGGCAATCCCGGAACCATCCCGAAGAGCATCAGCATCACGGCGACGATCGCCACCGCCCTCGGCTGAGCAAGCACCTGCGTGATCACGTCCGTCCCGAGGTCCTGCTCGGAAGCCGACCGGGTGACCACGAGACCCGTGGCCGTCGAGATAAGCAACGCGGGAATCTGCGTGACAAGCCCGTCGCCGACCGTGAGCAGCGCGTAACGATGCAGCGCCTCGCCCGGCTCAAGTGACAGCCGCGTCATGCCGATGATAAGACCGGCGATGATGTTGATTACGACGATGATGATCGCGGCGATGGCATCGCCACGGACGAACTTGGTGGCCCCGTCCATCGCGCCGTAGAAATCCGCTTCGCGCTCGGTCTTGCGCCTGCGGTCGCGGGCCTCGTCCTCAGTGATCAGCCCCGCGGACAGGTCCGCGTCGATCGCCATCTGCTTGCCCGGCATTTCATCGAGCGTGAAACGCGCCGCCACCTCCGCGACACGCTGCGACCCGCTGGTGATCACGACGAATTGAATGATGACGAGGATCAGGAAGAGGATCAGTCCCACCACAAGATCGCCACCGACGACGAAGTTGCCGAATGCCTCGATGACCCGGCCTGCGTGGGCGTTGAGGAGGATCAGTCGCGTTGAGGAGATGTTCAATGCCAGCCGGAAGAGCGTCGCGACCAGCAGCACGGACGGGAAGACCGCGAACTCCAGCGGCTCGCGCACGTACATCGCCACCAGCAGGATACACAGCGCCGTGGCGAAGCTCAGCGTCAGCAGCAGGTCGAGCACCGCATCGGGCAGCGGGATCAGCATCATCGCCACCAGGCCGATGATGCCCAGCGCCATCATCGCGTCAGGCTGCCGAAACGCGCGCCTCAGCATCGTCATGTTCCGACGGACACCCCCGTGATCTGTCTGCTGCCGAAGACGACCGCCCGGATCCGTGTCGCGGCCCGACCGAAGGCCGCCTGCGCCGCATCAGGCGTGATCTCCATCAGCTCAGCGATCTCCGGGAACGTGAGACCGTCTTCGAAGTAAAGCGCAAGTGTCTGCCTCTGCTGCAGCGGCAGTCCGGAGATCGCGTTCTTCAGGCGGCCATCGTCGTCCGCCGAGCCGCGCGGGCCCGCCGGCCGGTCGTGCAGCAGCAGCCGGGGCAGAAGCAGTTCGGGGCTGACAGCGAAGAGCAATCCCGCCTCGACGTAGCGTTCCGCCAACTGCATTTCATCGAGGCCGAGATCCCGCGCGATCTCATGATCGCCCGCATTCTCCGATGCGCGCTCGGCCAGCGAGCAGCACAGTGGAGCGATGCGACACGGCCACGCCGCCTGGTACCACGAGCTTGCCCGTGCCCACGCGCGCATGCCCCTGACGACCTCTCCCGCGGCGTCCGCCCCCGGCGCAAACCCGCGGGCGGGATCGCCGCGCATCTCAAGCACCGTCATCAGCCCCTGGCCCATCAGCAGCCCCTCGTCGAGCCACGGTGAGATCCTCCCGCCGAGGCGCCCGACCGCCAGTGTGACCAGCGACGCGAGGCGCCGCGTTCCGGCAAACTCGTCCTGCGCGCGTTCGTCGTCTCTTTGCTCCGCAAGACTCCGTGTCATCTCGGCTCTCCCGCCAGGCGTAGGTTGAACTCCCGAACGTCGGTCCTCGCTGTGCGCGCCGCTGTCCTCACTGCACGTAATGCGGGATGTTGATCAGAAGCTCTTCGGTGAAGCCTGCCAGTGACCGGAGCATCCACGATCCGCACGCCAGCACCGTCAGGCCGATCGCGACGATCTTGGGCACGAATGTCAGCGTCATCTCCTGCACCTGGGTGACCGCCTGCAGGATCCCGATCAGCAGGCCGATCAGGAGGGCGACACCCAGCACCGGACCGCCGAGTTTCAGCGTTGCAATGAACATCTCTTGCGCCAACTGCACGTAGATGTCGGTCGGCATGTTGCCATCTCCCGCCGGTCATGAACGTCGTCTCATGCGAAACTCAGTACCACGGACCTTGTAATCAAATACCATCCGTCCACCATCACGAAGAGCAGTATCTTCACCGGCAGTGAGATCATCACCGGCGGCACCATCAGCATTCCCATCGACATCAGCGCGCTCGCCACCACCAGGTCGATCACAAGAAAGGGTACGAAGAGCACAAAGCCGATCTGAAAGGCGGACTTCAACTCGCTGATCACAAAGCTCGACATGAGTATGTGAAAGGGCACCTCGTCGCGGGTGGCCGGCCGCGGATGGTCCGAGATGTCGTAGAAGAGCGCGAGGTCCTTCTCCCGCGTCTGAGCGAACATGAACGTCCGCAGCGGACTCGCGATCCGGTCGATCGCGGTCTCGTAGCCGATCTCTCCCGCCAGGTAGGGCTGCACGCCCTCATTGTTGGCTGAGTCGAGCACCGGGTGCATGATGAAGAGCGTCAGGAAGAGCGCCAGCCCCACCAGCACGGTGTTCGGCGGTGTCTGCTGCGTCCCGAGCGCGGTGCGCAGGAAGCTCAGCACGATCACGATGCGCGTGAATGAGGTCAGCGTCATCAGGATCGCGGGCGCCAGCGACAGGACCGCAAGGCCCAGCAGGATGCGCAGCGTCAGCACCACCTGCTCAGGCTGATCGCTCGTCCATGTCTCCGGCAGTGTCGGAAGCGCCGGGCTCTGCGCCCACGCTCCGCCCCCCGCGACGAGCAGCATCGTCATCGCGGCGGCAAGTACGACCAGCCGGCGCCCGCCTTTCATGCTCACCGCCTACCCCTTCTCCTGAAGCTCGCGGAGCAGTCGGCCCCGCCGCTGCTCCCAGCTCTCGGCGTCGCCTTCCACCACGTCCGGCCGCACCGCGCGGGTGGATATCTTCCCACCGGCGACGTTCAGTTCATCGACCGATCCATCGGCGCGCTTGCGCACCGATCGGTAGGCCGACGGAGCCGCCGGCTCGTCGGTCAGCGTCGCGACCTCGACCACGCTGCCTTCGGATGCCGACAGCAGCATCCGCCTCCCCTCCACTTCGACGAGGTAAAGCCGCCCGTCCGCGCCGAGTGGGAGCGTCTCCTCAAGCCACATGCGCCTGCCGCCCCTGCCGCCCTCGCCCGATGAGCCGGGGACCCTCTCATGCCACCAGCGCACCGCCCTGACCGCGCCCCACGCGACCACCAGCGCGATCACCAGCTTGCCCGCGATGTCAAGCGCCGACACGGACGCGGGCGCCTCCCCCGTCTCCGCCAGGTAGCCCGTCTCATCCGCCGGGGTCTCCACGGCTCGGGGCGTCGCCTCCTGGGCCACGGCCGGGGCGGCCGCGAGCGTCGCGACCAGCACGGCTGTCGCTGCGAGCGTAGGTGTCTTCACGGCGTTCATCCTCCATCACGGCCGATCTCAATTGTGCCCTCGGCGCCGTCCACCAGCTCGGTGACCCGGTAGCCGAACGTATCATTGATCACCACCACCTCACCCCGCGCGAAGACCCGGCCGTTGATCAGCAGGTCGATCGGCTCTCCGGGCATCCGGTTGATGGTGATGACAGAGCCGCCCTCAAGGCGAAGCACCTCGGACAGCGGCATCTCCGTGCTGCCGAGTTCCACCGTCAGCGACAGCGGAACATCGAGCATCCGGTGCAAATTGCGCCAGTCTTCCGTGCCCTCCGCTTCGCTGCTCAGGACCGCTTCGATGGCATCCGGCTGGAGCTGATGGACAACTCCGTCTCCGCCGTCGTCGTCCTGCGCCGCCTCGGCAGGCTCATGCTGCGCCGCCGCTGCTTCCTCGCTCTCAGGCACGTCGGTCTGCATTTCGTCGGGCCCGTCGATGGTCTCAGGCACTCGAGGTCCCCCTTGTCGGTGGATAGATGGATGTTCTCCGCGGCCTGTCGGACCGCTCACTGCATCACGAACGCCGTGAACAACACGTCCTGCACATCGTGACTCGCCAGCGCGGCGTCCAGTTGCTGCTGCAGCGTGGCCTTCAGCATGCTTCGGTCAGACTGATCGCGCAGGTTCTCGAAACTCTGACTGGACAGCACCTCGATCGTAACGTCCCGCGCGTAGCGATGGCTGGCAGGTGGAAGCTGGGGCTCCTCCTCTGCCACCTTCTCCCCTCCGTGACCACCGTGGCCGCCAGCGTCATCCCCGTCGTCTGCCGGGACCGCGACCACGATGCTGACCTCGGTCTGCAGGTAGCGGAGGCTGTCGTCGGAGGTGCGCAGATTCACCAGGAACTCGCCCAGCGACAGGGTCTCGGTGCTCATCGCCGTCTCCTGCTCGGCCTGCTTCTCCCCGGCAGCGCGCTCCTCGCGGCCCTCTTCACCTCCGCTGAGCTTGCTCCACGCGAAGAACCCTCCTCCGCCGAGAAGCAGTCCCGCGAGTATGAGCATGATCACCCTGAGCATGCTGCTCCCGTCTCGTGGACCACTCAGTCGCATCAATGTCCTTCCCTCCGTGAGTCCAGGGCCGGCGTGTCTACGCTCCGGCGTCCGGTGTGCTGGTAGTAACGCGCTGGCAGGTCGATGACCGGTGCGATCCGCACCGGATCGAGGCGCACGCTCTCGCCCGAATGTGCGCCGTCCGCGTCGGCCCCCCTGCGAGGAGAATTGCCGGGTACCCCGTCCTCCGCAAGCACGACGATGTCCACGCGGCGGTTACGCGCCCGGCCCTGCGCCGAATCGTTGGCGCCGACGGGCCGCATCTCCGCATACCCCACCGCCGAGACGCGATCGGGATCAATCCCGCAGTTGCGGATCAGATAGACCATCACGTTCGTCGCTCGCTGAGCGGACAACTCCCAGTTTGACGGATAGCGCCTGGTGTTGATGGGCAGGTCGCAGGTGTGTCCCTCGATGAGCAGCGTAGAACCCGCCTGACGCAGCGGCGGGCCGACCGCGTCGAGGATCTGCCGCACTTCGTCGGTCAGCGCGGCCCTCCCCAGCGGGAACGTCAGAGCATCGGCCCGGACACTGATTGTCACCACGCCCTCGCGGTGGCTGATGCTGACGCTCTCCTTCAGCCGCTCGGGCAGCGTCCCGTCGAGCGTCGCCCGGATGTCGTTGAAGAGGGTGGCGCGATTGCCCGCGGCACTGTGTCCGCCGGAGAGTACGCCGTCACCTCCGGCCAGCACCCCGGCTCCGCCTGCCCCGTGAAACTGACTGCCGAGCGCGCCGGCAACCGTCTCAAACTTCTTGAGATCGAGCACTGAGAATGAGTAGAGCACGATGAAGACCGCCAGCAGCAGCGTGATCATGTCGGCGTAGGTAATAAGCCACCGCTCGTCGTGGCCATGCTCCTCCTCATGCCGCCCTCGCCTGCTCAGCGTCATCACCCCCACCGCTCATCCTGCCGACTCCCTCGAGATCGTCCCGCGCATCAGGTGGCAGGAATGACTTCAAGGTCTCAGCAACCAGGATCGGGTTGTCACCACGCTGGATGCTGCGGATACCCTCGATCACGATCTCGCCGCTGTGCTGCTCCACCTTGCTGATGGCCTTGAGCTTGCCGCCCAGCGGGATGAAGATGATGTTGGCGGAGGCCACGCCGTAGAGGCACGCGAGAAACGCCGCGGCGATCGCCGGACCGATCGAGCTTGGGTCATCGAGCATCGCCATCACGTGAATCAGGTGCATGACCGTGCCGGTGACGCCCAGCGTCGGTGCGAGCGCGCCCATCGCCTCGAGCATCGTCACCCCGGTCCTGTGCCGATCGGCCAACTGGTCGACCTCGGTGCTGAGCACTTCCGTCACCGTCTCCGGAGCAGTCCCGTCGGCGACCATCTGCAGCGCTCGCGCAAGGAACGGATCACTGTCCTCCAGCAGCGGGATCTCGCGCTCAAGGCCAAGGAATCCCTCACGCCGAGCCAACTGCGCCATCGAGACCATCTTCCGGCAGACGCCCCCGGGGTCGGGTGGCTGTGCGGTGAAGGCCTTGCTGACCATCACCGGCAGGCGCCTGACGTCCTCGAGCCGGAACATGACCGTGAGGGCGCCGAAGGTGCCGCCGAAGACGATCATCGCGGCCGACAGATTGACGAGCGCGTCAAGATGCCCGCCGTCAATGATGGCCGAGCCCAGGATCATCCCGAATGCGAATACAAGTCCGATGACTGTCCCGAGGTTCACTTCGCGTCTGCTCCTTTTGTGCCGATCGGTCCGATGCGATCCCGACGTCAGCTCAACACGCGGCCCATCTGCGCGAGTGTGGCAGGTGTGTCCCCGTCGCCGTCGCGCAGCGAGCGGAGATACTTCACCGACTCCTCGATCACCGTGTCCACGTCCTCCTGCACTACGAAAGCGCTGCCGTTCGTCAGGGTGATCACGGTGTCAGGCACCGCTTCGATGCGCTCAACCAGCAGCGCGTTGACGACCACTTCTCTGCCGCTGAGTGCCGTGAGGCGTATCATCACGCTTCTTCCTCTCAGCCCGTGCTTAGCGTGCGCTCGCGTTCACGCTGCCGTCGCCACGGGTCACACGAGCGCGTTACTGCATCAGCCGAACGACTTCGTCGAGCATCTGATTTGCGGTGGAGATCACACGAGTCGACGCCTGGAAGCCGCGCTGGGTGGTGATCATGTCCACGAACGAGCGGGTCAGATCGACGTTGGACATCTCGAGGTTCCGCGCGACGACCCTGCCGCGACCTCCCGCGCCGGCCGCCCCGACCGATGCCGGTCCCGACGCAGGCCCCTCGGTGTAAAGGTTCGCACCCGAGTGCTGCAGGCCGCCGGGGTTGGTGAACGAAGCCAGCGCCAACTGCCCCAGCGTGCGCGTGCGCCCGTCGGTGTACTGACCCTCCACGAGACCATCGTCGCCCAGGCCGACGCTTGCAAGCGAAGCGGGAGGGCGTCCGTCCTGAGAGTCGACGACGACTGAGTGCGCCTGCGTAAGGGCGGTGATCGACCCGAGGTCGAACTGCACCGTCTGCGGTGAGTTCGCGCCGTTTGTGGGCGCGACGGTGAGATCCAACGTTTCACCGGAGCTGACCGCACCCGAGGAGTCAAACTCCAGCAGACCGGTCTCCGTGCTGCCTTCGCAAACCGCGGCACACTCCCACTCATTCGGGTTCGCCGTGTTGGTGAATGTCAGCTCGACGTCGTGCATCTCGCCGAGTGAGTCGTAGATTGAGACCGTGGTGGTGACGGCTTCGTCGACAGCGGCGGAGGCGTCGAGATTCCCTCGCACAAGGGTGCTGCTCGTGGCCTGCGGCGGCGCCAGTGCGCCGATGTCGAAGCTCAACTCCGAGAGCGGCCCGGTGGTGTTCACCGATCCGTCCGCATCGGCCATCCACCCCATCACCCTCAGGCCGCTCGAGCCACTGACAAGGGTGTTTGTGTCATCCAGTGAAAACGAGCCGTCCCGCGAGTAAGACGTCCCCTGGTCGTCTCTGAGCACGAACATCCCCTCGCCGTCGATCGCTCCATCGAGCGGCTGGCCGGTGGGCTCGAGCGAACCCTGTGTGTGCTGCACGCTCACCCCCCCGAGTGACACGCCCGAGCCGATCTGCATCGGATTCGCGCCGCCGATGCTGGCCTCACTTCCCGATCGGCCGCCCTGCAGAGTCTCGTAGAGCGCATCCTGAAATGTCGCCCGGCCCTCCTTGTACGCCACGGTGTTGGCATTCGCGATGTTGTTGCCCACCACGTCGAGGCGGTTCTGAAAGGCGGTGGTTCCCGACAGTCCTGCGAACAATGCCCGGTTCATTCCCGATGCTCCTTTCGGTGTCCTACGCCTGGTGCGAACGCCAGGTCGATCGCCATCTGACTGTGCCGGTCGGCCGACCCAGGCCGCACCCGTCCGAACGAACGCCTGGCACTCGGTCCGGTGGCGGCTCCTTCGGCAAACGTAATGCAACCTCCGTGCCACGGACAGGCGCCTGGTGAAGCGTCAGCGATCCCCGGTGAGCGACCGCCACTCCACGCGCGACGGTGAGGCCGAGGCCCTGGTGGAGCGCCGGGTAGGTTGTGAAGAAGGGCTCGGTTGCCCGCCGCCTGACCTCGTCGGCCATCCCCGGGCCGTCGTCCACGATCCGAACCTCGCTGGATCGAGCGTCAGAGCCACTGCGGATCACGATGCGACCTTCACGCCCCACCGCCTGGATCGCGTTGAACACGATGTTCGTGATGCTTTCGCCGATCTGCCGTTCATTGCCCCACGTCGGAGCCTGCCCGCTGACCTCCGTCTCAATCTTCACCCTCCGGTGGCCCGGCCAGTGACCGGTCAGCCGCCGCGCGAGGATGGCCACGATGCGCGCGACTTCACTGAGATCGACCGGCCTCAATTCGGCCTCGGCGGGGATCGACGCGTACTCCTGCAGCGCGCGCATCAACTCCACGCCGTCAGTGGTCGAATGCTCAATCCGATCGAGGTAGCCTCGGGCCTCGGCTGAGCCCGCCTCCTCACGCAGGAACTGCAGATTGCCGATGATCGCGCCGAAGATGTTTCCAAGGGTGTGTGACACGCCGAACGCCAGGTTGCCGATGGTCTGCAGGCGCTGCTGACCCGTGGTTGGCGCCACCGGCGCACTCGACGCGCAATCACGCTCCGGGACGACGGACAGCGCTGCGCTTGCTGAAAGCGCGAGGTCGGGCAGGCGATGGAGCCCATCACACGGACGGCCCTCGACACCGCCTCCAACCGCCAGCAATCCCAGCGGCTCAGCATGGCCCTCCGCGCACAGCGGCACCGCCGCCCACGAGCGCATGCCGCGGCCCCTGAGCTTCATGCGCAGCGCAGACCACGGCTCCCGCCAGCCATCGGCGGTGTGAGAGGTGCGTTCAAAAAGCTGCGGCGTTCCCGGGCCGAACTCCCAGCGATCGTGCTCGGCATCCCCGACGCCGCATGCACAGGTGGCCGCCAGCACGCCGAGGCTCTCGGTCGGCCGCAGCAGCACCGCCGCGTCGCAGACAAGCAGCTCGAGCGCTGCCTCCACGACAGCGGCGGCGGCCTCACCGCGATCGCCCAGCGCCGCTCGGGCGACGCGCTCGAGGTTCCGTGCGCACAGGCCGGGTTGATCCGTCCGGGTACGTCGCGTTGACAGCGTCTCGATGGCCAATGCCGCGGCCTCCTTATCCGGTGATCGCACGCACGTCATCAAGCGCAAGCTCGGCGCCACCGGCAATGAGGCGAGGCGCGCCGTCGGAGATGTCCACGCGCTCGACCAGGGCCTCGACGACCTCTCCGGTGGTGGCGTCCTCCCACTGGATCGAGCGGCCGATCAGGCCGACTGCATCACCGAGCGAGGATTGTGCCAGCAGTCCGCCGATGTTCTGAAGCTCGACGACGGACTGAAGCTGCGCAAGCTGGCTCATGAACTCAGACGGATCCATCGGGCTCAGCGGGTCCTGAGCCTGGAGTTGCGCGACCAGCAGTGTCATGAAGTCATCGGCGCCGGAGAGTTGCCCCGAAGGCATCGCTCCGCCCGGACCGCCCGTCATCGCGGCTACCTGCATCATCTGCATCTCCTTCTGCTACGCCATCAGATCGATCGTGCCGTCGTGCATGGATGCCCCGATGGTCTCGCTTCCCGGCGAAAGCTGCGGCGTTGGTCTCTGCGCTGGTGGTGGCTGGAGATCGAGCGGCCGCCAGTGTCCGCCGCCCATGTCCTGTCCGGCTTCCTGATCGGCAGAGCCTGTGCCCGCCCGCACGTCGAATTCCGCGATCTGCAGATCCCTCGCGGCAAGCTGCTCGCGCACCTGCCCCTCCACCGCGCGAAGCGTGAGAGCGGTCTCAGGGCGTTCGGCGACGATCGTCGCCCGGATTCGGCCGTCATGCAACGAAAGCTCAAGTTCGCAGCGGCCAAGTTCCGGCGGATCGATGTTCAGCGTCAGGTACTGCGGACGCTCCGCCGTCAACGTGGCATGCGAGACGCGCGAGGGGCCGCGGATGCTGATCACCGGCTCCGCGCGCGCGGAACCGTCCGAGGTCGGCGCGGCTCTGTGCGCGCCGTTGAACTCGGCGCCGGTGGGGGAGACGCGGACGGGCTCGGCCGATCGTATTTGCGAGTCGCGGGCCGCGTCCGCAGTCGCCTGATCGGTCTTTCCGGCGACAGAGTCCGAGCGCCCGGGGATGCTCTGCCGGCGGTCGTGGCTGACAGGATGCACCGGTCGGCCGGTCTCAGGTCGCGTCTCGCGCCCAGCCTGCTCCGCCGAGGGCGGCGACTGTGACTGCCGATCCACCGCCCTGAGCGTCATCTCCTCAGCCGTCGTTTGCCGCGTGACGTGGGGCTGCGCCGGAGTGGCCGGGCGCGGTCCGTCCACCCGTGGCTCTGCGCCTGCCCGTCCCTCTCCGAATTGCGCATCTCCCGTGCCGATGGTGTAAGCCGACGCCGTCGCGGATGGTCGGTGCGCGGGCGCGGCCATCCGGGAACGCGCGTCCGCCGGCTGATCCGTCCTTGCAGTGGATGGCCTCGCGGACTGCATGCGCTCGGTCGTGCGATCTCCGGACGCTCGGGCTATCTGTGTGCGCTCCAGCAGGTCGGGTTGCAACGACCTGAGGTCGGTGGGGGCGCTCGGTGGCCCCACGCTCTCCGTGCGAGGCCCGGGCGCCTGCGCACTTGGTTTGACAGTGGCGGAGCCGTGTTCCATCGCGGGCGTCGCTTGCGCCATCTCTCGCACCCTCTGCGTTGTGACGAGATCCCCACGTGGGGACGTGGCGCTCGCCGTTGCCCGGCTTGCGCGGACACCGTCCGACCGATGCGCTTCGGGATGCGCGGGCTGTCCGTCCTCTGCCGCCAGTCCGTCCGCCGTCAGTGACAGACCGTCACCTCGCACTCCCGCGAGAGACTGCTGTGCAGTGACGCCCGGCGGCGCTTTTGCCCCGCGCTCGGCGACACCCGCGGGACGGCCCTCGCCCTCTGACCCGTCGCCCACGATGACCGTCGCATCTGCGAACATCGCGTCGTTCTGATGTGCCGGGGCCCGCCCTGCCGGACCAGCGTCGAGGGGCACGCGCGCCGTCCGCCGCGAAGCTTCGTCGCCCCGTGAAGAGCCGGCCTGCGTCCCGACCATCGCGGCCATCTCAGGCAACCCGCTGGATTGCTGCGCGCGGTGCGGCCGGGGCGCCGCGCTCTCGGCGATTGCGTGGCCGACGACCGGTGTCAGGTGAGCGCCGTCAGTCAGATCGCCGGCCTCATCGGCGGATTCGACGGGGGAGATGAACGCGTCCGTGACCTCCGTCGCCTGCGGGCCCACCTCGGCGCCCAACTCCGCCATCAGCGCAACGAACGCGTTCCGGCGGTCTTCGGACTCGGCGCGCTCGTCGCGAGCCGTGCCGTCGAGAATCCTCTGAGCGGTGGAGATGATGCAGAGTTCACCGTTCATCGCGGCGCCGTCCTCTCCTGGAGGTAACGCTGCACGCGGCGGACGTAGGTCTGCGTCTCATCGTAGGGCGGCACACCGTCGTAACGCTCCACCGCACCGGGACCGGCGTTGTACGCCGCCAGTGCGAGCGTCAGGTCGCCGAAGCGGTCGAGTTGCCGGCGGAGGTAGCGCGCTCCGCCCTGGATGTTCTGCGCCGGATCCCACGGGTTGGTGACGCCGAGCCCACGCGCCGTCCCCGGCATCAGTTGCATCAGGCCCATCGCTCCCGCCGAAGAGCGGCAGTTGGGGTTGTAATCTGACTCCGCGCGAATGACTGCGTGGATCAGGTCCGGGCTCAGCTTGCTCGCTGCGGCGGCCTGTCTGATGATGCCGTCGAACTCTCCGGCTGTGATCTCGCGCGACCCCGCTGCGGAGCCGCCCCGTCCGGCTGCCGCGTCGAGGCGGCCCGCGAAGGTCTGCGGTTGACCACGCTCGGCCGGCGCGCCAGGCCCCGCGAGGCTCGCCTTGATGGCCGTGATACGCTGCATCATCGCCGGAACTCTGCTCAACACCGTCTCTCTCCTCCGTCGCGCTTCACGTGACGCTGTCAGGATCTCGCGTTAGCGACACGGTCAAAGTGTTGCCGCCGTCGGTCCGGTGGCGGCTGATCGCCGCCTCGTTGAGTTCGCGCTGCTCGCGCAGCATCTCCGCTCGGAGATGTTCGGCCTCGCGGCGCTCGGAGAGCCGCTCCAACGTCCCGCGCGCCTGCGACGCCCTCACAAGCTCCATCCGGCGCATCTCACAGTCACGCTCCGCCTGCTCGAGTCGGCGCCGCTGGTCCTCCATGCGCCGGCGTAGATCGGCCAGCACCCGCGAGGTATGCTCGACCTCTCCCAGCGCGACGTGCGCGCCTCCGTGGCCTCCGGCACCGCGCATCATTGAGACGATGGCGTCGTGTCGAGCCACGGTGCGCTCGAGGTCAGACCGCCGGTCGCGGACAACCTTCTGAGCGCGCGCGAGACGGCGCTGAGCCTGCTCTTCCTCGCGGGATCGAAGGTCAAGGGCAGTTTGCAGAGGGAACTTGTACCTCGACACGCGGCCTCACCATGCTCTGCGGATTCGCTGATGCTTCCGTCGCTTAACCAACGGCGCAGGTGCTGATTTCTTTAGCTGTGTGTGAGGTAATTGTCGGCGGATTTTGCATCGAGGCTCTCCGCGCCCGCGTTGGCCGCGGCTTTGAAGCTCGCGAGAGCGTGGGGCAGATTCGGCCGACGCGAGGCTGGCTCTCCCTGCAGATCGGGGGGCGAAGGCGTCGGCCCGGGCGGTGTTCTGAGGGCCTCCGCGAGAGCTTCGCGGGTACGATCGAAGGTGATGCACTCGTTCGTTGATTGACGGAGGAACTGCAGAATCTGAGGGCGCAGAGCGATGGCGCGGTCCACCTGCGGGTTGCTGCCCTGCTCGTACGCGCCGAGGTTAATCAGGTCCTGATGCTCATGGTATGCAGCCAGCGCTTCGTTCATGCGCCGTGCGTCGGCGAGGTGCGCGTCGTCCACGATCCCGTCCATCAGCCGGCTGACGCTCTCCAGCACATCGATGGCCGGGTAGTGCCCCTGATGCGCCAGTTCGCGGGAGAGAACGATGTGTCCGTCGAGGATGCTGCGAGCGGCGTCGGCGACCGGCTCGGTCATGTCGTCACCGTCCACGAGGACGGTGTAAAGCGCCGTGATGCTGCCTCGCGCGCCCATCCCTGAGCGCTCCAGCAACCTTGGAAGCTCGGCGAAGACGGATGGCGTGTATCCGTTGCGCGTCGGCGGCTCACCCACCGCCAGCCCGACCTCCCTCTGCGCCCACGCGACGCGAGTGATCGAGTCCATCATCAGCAGCACGTCAAGGCCACGGTCGCGGAAGAACTCCGCGATCGTGGTGGCGACCTGCGCTCCACGCATACGAACGAGCGGCGGCTGGTCGCTCGTCGCCGCGACCACCACCGATCGCGCCAGGCCCTCCTCGCCGAGCGTCTCCTCCACGAACTCCCGCACCTCGCGCCCTCGCTCGCCGATCAGTCCGATCACATTCACGTCCGCGGCGGCGTTCCGCGCGATCATACCCAGCAGCGTGCTCTTGCCCACCCCCGAGCCCGCGAAGATGCCGATGCGCTGGCCGCGCCCGCAGGTAAGCAGGCCGTCGATCGCGCGCACTCCGAGCGGAAGGGGCTCCGCGATGAGCGCGCGCTTCATCGCCGGTGGTGGCGGGGCCTCCACCGGCAGAAGCGTTGCAGCAGCCGGAGCCGGATCCCCGTCGATCGACTCACACAATCCGCCGAACACTCGCCCTCGCATATCCTCGCTGACCGGCACCGTCATCGGGCCGCCGCTCGCGACCACGGGGCTGCCCGCCGAGATGCGGCGCGTGTCGCCCAGCGGCATGAGCAGCAGTCGCTCATCGCGGAAGCCCACGACCTCGGCGCGAATCGTCCCGCCCCCGGTCGAAATCTCACACAACTCCCCGATCTGCGCGGGCGGTCCATCCGACTCAATGATGATTCCGACCGACTTGGTGACCCGGCCTGATCTGCGCACCGTGTCAACGTCGGCCAGCCTGCTCGCGAGGCCCTCCAGGGCGGCGCTCATGCCCCCTCCTGCCCGCCGGTCGCCCGACTGATCTCCTCAGCCAGCCGCTCCATCTGCGTCGCGATGCGGGCGTCAAAGCGGCCGCGCTCGGTCTCCACGATGCATCCGCCCGGCCCGATCGTCTCGTCGGCTGCGATCTCAAGGTGGTCTGCGCCGTCCGCGATCGCAAGCAGTTCGGCCATCGCCTCGCGCACCAGGGGCTCGCTTGGTGGTGGCACCCGCACGATGAAACGATCGGCGCCCGCCGCCCGCTCGATCGTCGCCCGCACGACATCCAGCACCACGTCGTCCTCCGCCCCCACCTTCCGATGGATGACCTTCTCCGTCATCATCGCCACGAGCCGTGTGATGTCCCGCTCAAGCTGGTCAATGCGCTCACCGCCCGCTGCCTCAAGCCGCTGCAGCAGCTCCTGCTGCGCGCGCCTGAACGCCGCGGTCATCTCCGCAACTGTCTCCTCGAGCGCCGACTGGGCCACCGCACTTGCCTCCTCAAACGCCTCGGAGTGAGCCTCGCGACGGATCGCCTCCGCTTCGTCACACGCGTCCTGCACCAGGCGCTCTGCCCGCAGCTTTCCCTCGCGGATCAGCCGCTCCGCCTGCGCGCCATCCGGCTGTCGCGACTCGGACGCAGGCTCAGGCTCCGGCTCAGATCCCGGTCCCGTCGGCCGGAAGCCCGTCGCAGGCTCCTCGCCCCCGTCGAGCCGTGGCCAGCGCCAGGGCTGCGGTCCTCCGCCTTCCATCAATCATCGTCCTCGTCGGTCTGCTCCGCCGGTGAGGTCTCGCGCATCCAGTCCCTGAGATGCCTCGCGAAGTCCTCGGGGGAGCGGGCGCCGAAGGCAGACAGACGGTCGACGAGATGCCCGGCGGCGGTTTCCTCCGACGTTGCGGCAGGCTGCTCCGGCTCTCCCTGCTCGGTCTGCGCCTCCAACTGCTCGAAGGTCATCGGTGTGAAGTCGAGTTCCTCACCCTCATCCGCCGGCGCCTCTCCCTCCGCGCCTTCGTCCGCCCCGACCTGCTCGTCGGCGGCGTCCGTGTCAGCTTCCTGCCGGGGCCCGCGTCTGCGTGACACCATCAGCATCGCTCCCGCGATCATCGCCAGCATCAGGATGATGCTGCCGTAGCGCACCATCCGACTCATTGATTGTGCCCGAGCGCGCTCCTGCTCGGCGGCCTCGGCAAGTTCAGTCTCCTTCTCCGCGATCTTGATCGCCTCGATGGCCATCGTCTCGACGGTCACACGATCGCCGCGCTCGACATCGATCCCCGCCGCCGCCTCAACGAGCTGCCTGACCTGCCCCGCGGTGTCGGCGCCGAGGCTGTCATCGACCACTACCGCGACCGCAAGCCGCTGGAGGCGTCCGGGTGGGCTGGAGATCTGCTCATGCAGGCGTGCGTGGTCGTACTCCCGCGTTTCATGCCGGTGCTCGTAGCTCCCACCTCCCCCTCGCCCCCCCCTGACCGCTCCCTCGATGCCCGCCGGCCCGCCCACCTCCTCGCTCGCTTCCCCCTCGTACTGCTCCTCAGTCATCTCTTCCCGCCTGATCACGCCCTCTCCGTCAACCGGATCGAAGCTCTCACGGGTGATCTGCTGGTCTTCGAAGTCCAGCGTGGCCTGCAGCCGCACCACGGAGCGGTTGGCCCCCAGCACCGAGTCGAGCATCGACTGAAGATGGCTGCGGAGCCGATCCTCCCAGGCGCGCGTCGCCTCGAGCTGAGCCATCGTCTGCATTCCGCCGATGGCATCAGCGCCGCCCGTCAGCACACGCCCCACGGTGTCCACGAGCGCCACCGCCTCGGAATCAAGCCCCGGCACCGCGCTGGCCACGAGCTGAGTGATCGCGGCCACCTGCGCCGAGCTGAGCCGGGAGCCTGAGATGTTCACCACCACCGACGCGCTCGGAGGCTCCTGCTGCTCGCTGAAGAGGCGCTCTTCGGGCAGCGCCAGGTGAACGCGCGCCGAAGCGATCTCCTTCAGCGTGCAGATGCTGCGCTCCAGTTCACCCTGCAGCGCGCGCTGCAGGTTCACGTTGTTCTGCAGATCGCTCGTGGAGAAGTTGCTTCTGTCGAAGATCTCGAAGCCCACGCTTCCGCCGTCAGGCAGACCCTCCCCCGCAAGCTGGATGCGCAGCTCGTAAAGGCTCTCCCGCGGCACCTGCACCACCGTGCCGCCCGAGGTGAGCTGGTGGCGGACGCCCTGCTCCCGCAGATGCTCGACCACCGACTGTGCATCCTGAGGCGAAAGGTCGGAGTAAAGCACCGCCCACGACGGCCGCGTCGCCCACACACCGACCGCGATCAGACTCGCAAGCGTGATCACGCCCACCGCGATCAATGAGATCTGACCGCGACGGCTCAGTGCCTCCCATGTCTCACGCAGTTGTTCGAGCATCGCTCCGCTTTCCTGGCTCCCTGCTGTCTGATCTTCGTGACATGACCCGTCGGCGCGTCACGCGCATCAAAGTTGCATGCGCGAGATCTCCTGGTAGGCCGAGACGGCGCGCTGCGTGACCTGCGCGGTCAGGCGCAAGGTCAGGTCGGCTTTCTCCAGCGCGATGATCGCGTCATGCAGATCATCGGCCTCACCGGTTGCCACCTGCTGCACGGCCGCGTCGGCGTTGTGCTGCGTTTCATTCACGCGAGAAAGCGCCTCCCGCAGCACATCGGTGAAGCTGACGTCGTCTCCGTCCACTGTCCGGGGTGCGCCGCCCGAAGTCAGCCCGTGCGGGCCGCCGACCGACACGCGCGCGCCGCCACTGGCGGGCTGCTCGATGGGCACTGGGATAAAGCTGCTGTCAATTCGCATCGCTCTCCGTCCTCCATCACGCCAGGATACTCAGCGCGGTCTGAAGCATCTCGCGCCCCGACCGCAGGGCGGCCGCGTTCGCCTCGTACGCCCGTGCCGCAAGCACCATGTCCGCCATCTCCGTCGACAGATCGACGTTCGGCATCTCCACGTAGCCCTCCACGTCCGCGTCCGGATGCCCCGGGTTGTGTATCCGCTGCAGCGGGGCCTCATCCGGCTCCACGGCCGCCACTCTCACGCCGTTGCATCGCACTCCCGAGGCCCCATCGCCGACCGGCGTCGCCCGCAGAACCACCTCGCGGCGGCGCCACGGCCCGCCGTCCGCTGTGCGCGTCGTCTCCACGTTCGCAATATTCTCTGCGATCACGTCCATCCGGGTTCGACCGGCCCTCAGCGCCGATCCGCTGGCCCTCAATGCGCCGAATACACTCATCTTCTACCCGCTCCTCCCGTCACCGATTGCCGCGCCGACCATGTCCAGCCTGCGGCTCAACATCCGGGTCAGCGCCTGATAGCGCAGGCCGGCCTCGCCCAGCGCCGTCATCTCCCTCTCAATGTCAACGTTATTCCCGTCGGGCCCAGCCGGATCGCCCGTCGCGGAGATCGCCGGGCGCGCTCTCGCGATCGCGCCCGCTCGATCGCCACGCCCCTCGGCCCGAACCGCGCTCCGCAACTGCTGCTCGAAGCTCACCCGCTTCGCCGTGTACCCGGGTGTCTCGACGTTCGCAAGGTTGTTCGCTGACACCCGATGCTGCAGCGCGGCGCCGTCGAGGGCGCGCTCCACTGCCCGTGTTGTGAGGTCTGACACGCTGTCTGTCACGATCTCCGCCTCCGTCCTCGCAATATTCATGCCATCTCATGCCGCCTGGTAGATCTTCCGGCGCTCTGACGATGACGGAATGCCCAGCGCGCGGCGGTACTTGTTGACCGTCCGCCGGGCTACCGGGAATCCCTCCTCCTCCATGGCCGACTGCAACTCCTCGTCGGTCAGCGGTGACGAGGCCGGCTCGCCCGCGAGTATGCTCCTCAGGACCGTCTTCGCCGGCAGCGCGTCATCGAAAAAGACGGTGAAGGGCACGCTGTCACCCGAGGGCATCTGCACGAGCTTGTCCATCGTCGCCCGCGAGACCGTCGACTCGTGCAGGCCCGTCAGCTCCGAGATGCGCTTGTGTGTCAGCGGCCTGTGCTCCAGCGGCCCCTCGAGGATGAAGTCGCGTTGCTGCTCGACGATCGCTCGGGTGATGCGGTAGAGACTCCGCTCGCGCTGCTGCAGCGACCAGATAAGCTGCTTCGCCGACCTCACCTGCGCCCGCGCCTGCGTCGTCGCTTCATCCTCCGCGCGGACCTGGCAGCGACGCATGCGATCGTCGAGCCGCCGGTAGGCGTCGGCCACGCGCACCGTCAGCGCGCGAGAGGTCGTCAGCGCCACCTCCACTTCGTCGCCATGCACGCTGAGAATCACATCAGGTCGTGTCGCATGAGGATTGTCCGGCAGAAGATGCTGCCATCGCGGGCGAAACTGCTCTCCGGGGTAGGGAGACAGGTGTGAGCGGATGATCCCAAGCGCCTCGCGAGATTCCGCGTGGCTCAGGCCCAGGCGCGCGCACAGGCCGGGCCACCCGCCGCGGTCAAGGGCCTCGTCACACCGCTCGACCACACGCCGGACGTACGCCGGGAGACCCGGCAGTTCGTGACGCTGCAGATCGTCAAGTTGCAGGAGCAGACACTCGCGCAGGTTCCGCGCACCCACGCCCGGAGGAGCGACCGCCTGCAACGCGCTGAGCGCGGCCTCAACGTCGGCGGGCTCAACGCCCAACTCGAGGGCTGCCTGGAGGGTGGAGGTGGTGAGGTAGCCGCGCTGATCGATGGACTCGATCAGCCACGCCGCGATGTCGCGCTCGCTCTCGCTGCTCGCCCAGCCGATGCGGCGATGAAGCTCATCGCGCAGGTCGTGGTCGGAGGGCGCGCGCGAGGTCGGGTCAGACGGCGGCTCCCCGCCGCGGCGAGCCGACGGGTAGCCGGCGGCCACCATCGGAATCTCGCCGATGGGCAGTTCGCATTCCACCTCGAGTGCGGGATTATCCTCCGCCTCCTCCCGCATGCGAGCCAGCAGATTGAGGCACGGAAGCTCCAGCAGTTCGCTGCGGACAATAAGCTGGCAGTTGACGCTCGGAACCTGGTCGACGCTTGCGATCAGATCGGTGCGAAGCTCCAGCACTTCGGGGGACTTCCTTTCGCGCTGCCTCAGTTACCTGCATCACAGGTACTTCGGCAGCGCGAGCGGGAACTTGAGTCAAAGAAGCCGGCGTGTCCGCCGGTCATCCTTGGCGCCGTCAGTTGTCTTCGGTCTCTTCCGAACCAACCCGCCTGACGAGCAGTCCTCTGATCCAGCCCTTGTGATCCTTGAGCGAGACATATCCCACGAGCGCCATGGTGAGCGCCCCGATGGAATTGAGAATCAGATCGTACATCGTGTCCCGAAGCGCCGCTCGCCCGATGAGCGGCGAGCCGGTCGCCGTTGAGTGCTTCTGCATGTTCAGCTCGAAAAGGCCATCGACGCCGAACTCGTAGATCTCCCAGATGACGCCGATTGAGACGGCGAATGAAAACGCGAATACCGCCACGAAAGCCGGCGTCAGAGTTGAGGTCATCGAGCTGGTCTCGTTCAACAACGTGATGACAGAGAAGCTCAGCGCGCCGAGCATCAGGCCGCTGAAGCCGTGCAGTATCAGGTCCCAGTGCGGGATGCGGTAGTAAAAGCTCCGGACCTCGCCGAGGAAGATCGAGGCGTAGAGGAAGAGCGCAAAGAGCACGAACATGAAGTTCGGGATCGCGATCTGCAGCCTTCGCTCCAGCACCGACGGGAGGAACAGGACGATGATGCCGAGGATACACTGAATGAGCATGAGGAAGTACTCGCCCCTCAGATGCTCGTCCTCGATCTCGGGGAGAAAGCCGAACGATGTCGGGAGAAACTGCAGTAACGCGTAGATCGCTGAGATCACCAGGCTGGCGAGCACGAAGAAGAAGATTGCCATCGCCACGCCTGATCGCTCATTCGTATCCGTCATTAACCTCAACTCGCAGAGTTAGCGGCAGGGCGCCGACGTGACGGCACTCCTCGCGCGCGAATTCAACCGGTGACGGAAGAGTACGACACCGTGGCGCGCTCTGTCAATTCGCCACTGAGGCCGCGCCCTCCTCACACGGTCCCAGCAGCTTCGCCGCCAACCGCCCGTCGGCCGTGCCTGTCCGCGCGAGGAACTTCGGCCTGCCGCGCACACAGACAGTCATCGGGTCGGTCACCGGCTTGCCCAGCGGGATCACATCGCCCTCGCGCAGCTTCGTCGCCTCGCTGAGCTTGATGCGCGTGCGATGCAGCACCACCGACACGGGCACCACGATCCTCTCGCCACTGTGACGCAGGCGCTCCTCGTCGAGCTCACTACGCTCCTCCACGTGTCCCTGGTCGCCGACCAGCCGCTGCGCTGTCGCGACCGGCATCGCCACCCGCATCTGCCCGACCGCCCCGGCGATCTCGGCCGACATCTCCACCGTCACCATCTCACCCTCACGCACTTTTCCGCGCAGTTGCACCGCTTCAGTGAGCACCTCCGCCACTTGCGGCTGACGCCGACCAAGCCGCTCCCACGAGGTGGACCAGATGTCGAGCATCTCCTGAATGAACCGCCGAAGCAGCGCCGACTCCAGCATCGTGGCGGGCCGCTCCATCGGCTCGGCGGCTCCTCCCAGCATCCGGCCCACCACCGGCCCCAGCAACTCCTGGTCAAGCTGCCACAGTATCTGCGGAAGCCCGCCCGAAAGCTCCACCATGCCCATCGCGCAGTATCGCGGGACCTCCGCGAGAAACTGCTCCAGCCCCCGGCCCTCGACCGAGGTCACCTCGAAACGCACCGCGCTGTCGAGGTAGGCGTTGATGATCCTCCCAAGGGCCGTCGCGAGGCGCTCGGAGTACATGCGAAGCTGTGACAGCGCCTCCCGCGACAGCTCGCTGCCCGTGCGGAAGTCATACGTGCGTGTCGCCCCGTGCCCGCCGGCATCGCCGCCGGAGCGCGGAGGAACGTCGGGATCGATGTGCGACGCGGATTGTGCCATCAGTCACCTGTCCGTTGTCAGTCGATGTACTGCGCCTCTTCGGTCGTCAGCGTGATCTCCCCGGCCTGCTCAAGGTCCAGCGCGAGGTTCACGAATTCCTTCTGCGCGCTCTCCACCTCTCGTACCAGCACCGGGCCGAGGAACTCAATCTCCTGCTCAAGAATCTCCCGGGCGCGCTCCGAGACGTTCGCGAATATCCGGTCTCTCACCGACTCGTCAATGCCCTTGAGCGCCCGCGCGATCGTGGCGTGCTCGAGGCCTCGCAGCAGTGTCTGCAGGTCCGGGTCGCTGAGTTGCACGACGTTCTCGAAGGTGAAGAGACGGTCCTCGACACGCTCCGCAAGCTCCGCATCCCGGTCGCGCAATTCACCGAGCAGCCGCTTGCTCGAGCCCCGGTCCATGTCCTCAAGCAGATGAACCACGAACTGAAGGCCGCGGTCGGCATGCCCTTCATCGTCCATCCGGTAGCTCTGCCGCCCGAGCACTTCGCCGATCGCCTCGATCGCGCCCGGCGCAAGCCGCTCCATCTTCGCCACCCGCAGGGCAAGGTCCGATCGCGCCTCCGGCGGCCACTCCTTGAGCACCTGGGCGGCCTTCTCCGGTGTGAGCTGGCTGAGCACCACCGCCACCATCTGCGGGGTCTCGGCCACCAGCAT
Source organism: Armatimonadota bacterium (assembly GCA_046540615.1). Lineage (GTDB taxonomy): Bacteria > Armatimonadota > Zipacnadia > Zipacnadales > UBA5352 > UBA5352. Next base: position 25,850 of record JBKHFA010000014.1, read on the forward strand.
CCGCCGGATACTCGCGGCCTCGGCGTTATTGAGGCCGCGGAGGCGCTGAAGGGCGGTCTTGCGGCGTTCGTCCTCATCGGTCAGCGACTGCCGGCCGAGCACCTCGGCCATCAGCTTCTCAGCACGCGCCGACGCCTGCACCGCGCTGGGGCGGTCCAGCACCCGCTCGAACTGCTGGAGCGCCGCCTCCTGCTCCTCGGAGTCGATCTCACCAAGCTCCGCCATCATCGTGATGATCTGTTCGGCGTCGATCTCCGGAAGGTGCCGGCAGATGTTCACCGCCGCCTCCGCGTCAAGGCTCGCAAGGACGATCGCCGCTTTGCGGGTATCCGGGGCATCCATCATCAGATATGTCGGCCCTTCGACTGCATGGCGCGCTGCTCGTGTCCTCTGGTGGAACTGCAATCTCCGTGCCGCGCGCAGTGTGGTGCACAACAACGAGAGCCCCCGGGCGCCCGGGGGCTCTCAAACGCGATGCTCTGGCAAGTAACCCGTCAGAAGTTCACGGTCGTCTGGAGCTGGAAGAGGTTGCTCGAAGCGTCGGTCTCCGAATTCTTCGGCTCCTGGTGGGCCCAGGTGAGGGAGGTTTCCACGCCGTCCTTCAGCTCGTGCCTCACGCGGGCGCCGTAGAGCCTATCATAGAAGAGGCCATCGACGGGCGAGGCTTCCCACCAGTCGCTGTTGCTCGACACGCTGTAGTAAAACGCGTCCACCGGCCACTTCCCGTCGCTGGCGTACCACGTCCCGTGCGCGCCGATCACCTCGAGGTTCGGCATCGCCAGCGGGCGGCGCAGCCACCGCTCATAGGGGAAGATGCGCTTGCCGGTGGGGTCGCAGAGAATCTCGTAGTAGGGATAGAGAGACGAATACGTGATGTCATACTCGGCCTGCACATCGCTCAGCAGACCCGTCAGGTCGAAGTCCGGGCTGTCGAGCACCTCGAGGATCACCATCAGCGCCGACGGCTCGGCATTGCCCTCCCCTCTGAACACGTGGCGATTCGCATGGCCCTCGAGATGCGCGTATTCGAACCACAGGTCGAGGTCCTTGTAGTAGTTCCACCAGCCATCCACCCCCCACGCCCGCTCATGCCAGCGTCTGCCATCGCGCTGGGTCATCCCGTACCCGCGGATCAGCCACGGCACACCAAGCGACCAGCGGGGGCGCTTGTACTGGAGGTACATCGACTCGTAGTGGTTGGAATCGAGAGTGTATTCGCCACCTGAGTGCTGGTAGTTGGCCCCGCCGATGAAGCCCTGGAGGCTCAATCCCTCGGTCAAGAACGGGTCGATGTGCCCATGAAGTCCCTGCTGGGAGAGCCGCTCGTTGTTCACGACCATCCCGAGACCGTAGGCCTGGAACTGCCGCCCGAGCGTCCATGTCGCGTCGAAGGGCCAGCTTCCATCCCAGCGAATCCACGCCTCGTCGAGGTAGATGTCGTTGCCGAGATAGCCGAGTTCGGGATGCGGGTGGCCGTCGGTGAATGGAGGGGGCGAGTCCACTTCCCCCATCTCCCCCGTCAGCGCGGCCAGCGGGTGACGCCCGTCGGCCATCTTCAGCGCGATCCGGCCGAGCACGTCGTCCGTGACGTAGCCCTCGAGGCCGAATCGCATGGTCAGCGCGTCGAATTCGCGGTCGAAGTCATCGATCTCCCCACACGCGGTCCCGAGGCGGTAGTCGATGAAGCCGAAGGGGACGGGGAAGCGCCGGGTCCGCTCCACGTCGCGCACGCGCTCGTCGAGGTCGCCGATGCGGTCACTCAGCTCGCCGGCATCATCGCGGATCGCCGCAAGCTCATCCTCGAACTCGCGAGTGAGTCCGTCCACGATCTCCTGGACCTGCTCGTCAGGCACTCCCGGTCCGGGGGGACCAGC
>JBKHFA010000015.1:0-26385 GCA_046540615.1 Armatimonadota bacterium
TCGAGGGCAGCGTCTGCAGTCTGGAGGAGATGTCAGGATGGCCCTGAGCGAGCGAGAGAACTACCTGCGCACCGCAACGATCTGCGGCGGCGAGTGGATCCCGATGCGCGTGGTGATCTCCGGCGCCACCTGGGACCAGCTTCGAGGTGACCTCGAGGACGTGGTCGTCCACCATCCGCACTTCTTCCCCGACTTTGAGAAAGGCCAGCGGGATTATGACGCCATCGAGTACCATCCGCAGCGGAGGTCGGGCGGTCACTTCCGCGACAACTACGGCTGCGTCTGGCACGGGGAGGTGGACGGGATCACCGGCGTGGTCGATGAGCATCCGCTGGAGGACTGGGAGGCCTTCGACGACTTCGAGATGCCCGACCCGGAGACGCAGAAACCACTCGGTCCCGTGGACTGGGACGCGGAGCGCGAGCGGATGGCGCGTCTCAAAGAGCAGGGGAAACTGCGAAAAGCCGGGACCGAGCACGGCTTCCTCTTCCTGCGGCTTTACTACCTCCGGGGCTTTGAGAACCTGATGATGGACATGGCGACGGGCGAGCCGCGCCTGCAGGAACTGATCGACATGATCGTGGATTACACGCTCTACCAGGTCAAGCAGTACATCGAGATGGACATCGACGTCTTCGGGCTCGCCGAGGACCTCGGCGCACAGGACCGGTCGGTGATGGGCCCCCGCATGTTTCAGAAGTGGATCGCGCCGGCCTACCGGCGACTCATCGAACCCTGCGAACGCGCCGGGGTGCAGGTACACAATCACTCCGACGGCTATGTGATGGACATCATCGACCAGCTTCTTGAGGTCGGCATGACCATCTGCAACATCCAGGATCTCGTCAACGGGGTGGAGCGCATCCGAGACACCCTCAGGGGCCGCGTCTGCATCGACATCGACGTTGACCGGCAGAGCGTGGTGCCGCACGGAACTCCGGAGGAGATCGAGGAACTGATCGAGTACGAGGTGAAGACACTCGGCTCACCTGAGGGCGGGCTGATGATGACCTGCGGCATCTACCCGCCGACTCCACCGGAGAATGTTGACGCCGTGCTCCGCGCGATGCAGAGGTGGCAGCGCTACTGGTGGGAATGATGTGATGCAACGTCAATGCTTGCTCAAGAACAATCGCATGCGTCAACGAACTTGACACATCATCCGCATCGGCATATCATACGTCCCGACATTGCGCCCGATCCGCCTCTGCTCAAGGGGTATGACTATGCGGTCGGCTTTCGAAGCGCTTTCATATCTGTGGAGTGATGACGCGGGTGTGACCAGCACCGAATATGCGCTCATGCTTGCGGTCCTGTCACTCGCGACCGTTGTCGCTTTCGCAAGCCTGTCCACCGAGGTTCAGGATGTCGCAGCCACTACCAGCGACAGCATGCGCGAGACCAGCGGCCTTGGCTGCTCGACGAATTGACGTTCACGTCGCCGCCGGGGGTTTCCGCGGTTTGTCGTCGGAGTGGCAAAGCACGAAATCCCCGACGTTCACTCCGATCACATCGGCCACACACGGGCATTTCGCCATGAGCAGGAAGAAGACATCGACGCGTTCGCTCAACGCCTCGTAGTTGGCCTGCCCCTTCGCGATGACGACGTCGTGTTCCGCGACCCACCGATCGATCTCATCGGAGGCGTATGCCGGCGCCTCATCGTCATCGCCGTTGCTGACCTCGCGCATGTCGAGGTGCTCGAGTTGGTCGAGGCCTGATGCGCGGGCATCCTCCACGGTTGCGTCGTTGATGAACGGCCCGCTTTTGACCACCAGTGTGATCTCCGGGCCCCAGTGCTGCTCGATGGTCTCCAGCAGGAGCCTGTCAAAGACGATCTCGCCCGCATTGTCGGCGAAGAACAGGAGGCTCTGCGCGTCTTCGAGGGCGCTTTGCAGCGCGTCGTAGTGGTCCACCGCAAAATCGGCGGTGGAGACCCGGGCAAGCGTCTCCTCGAAGTCGAAGCTCTCCAGCGCGCCGAGGTCGATGATGTTGCCCGCCACGCTGATGCGGATCGCCATCCGCAGCGGGTCGTCCGCCTGTGCGACGCGCGCGCGGAGGTCGTCGAGTGCTGAGAGGGCGGCGGCTGTGGCCTCGCGCTTTGCATCGGCGAAGGGATCGTCCACCCCCGTGACCTCGCGGACGATTCTGTGGACTGGCATCCCGAGGTCGATCGGTGTTGCGCGCCAGTCGGCGTCGGCGACCGTCCTGATGGCCTTACGCAGCACCTCCTCCTGCTGATCGACCGGCGCACCGGCCGCCCGGGCGGCGCGTAATGCCTGCTCCTGAAAGCACGTGACGCAATCGAGTTTTGCCTGCATGACCATGAACTCCGATCGTACTTCAACCGGCACGTTGAAGGGCCCGCGGCGCTTGCCACGGGCCCTGAGAATGTGCTGCGATCAGAACCTACCGCCAGCGCAGGACGGGGGCTTCCGCTTGCTCGACGACCTCCGGCCATGACTCACCGAGGAAGAATCCTGAGAGAGCGCCACGCTGGGGGCCGCCGATCGCGATCATATCCGGATCCCACTTCTTCGCCTGCGCAAAGATGATGCTGGGCGCATCACCGTTGACGAGGAACACCTCCGGGTCGAGGCCGCGTGACTCGACGAGCTTCGCGGCGTAATCGGCGCCTTCGGCGAGCGAGGATTCGGGCATTGCGCCGGTGACGATGGCGACTTCCCAGCCGCCGGCCGCGGCCATGTCGCTGGCCCACTCAAGAGCGTGGCCCGAGGCCGGACTCCCGTCGTAGCCGACCATGATACGCTCGATCGCCTGGTGCTCCTCACGCGTCACCAGGACGGGCTTGATGCAATTGCGGATGACGCGTCGGGCGGTCTGCCCGAGCAGGGCGTTGCGCTCGCCACCGCGACCGGTCGCCCCCACCATGAGCATGTCCACCGCCTGGGCCTCCTCCACGAGAACCTGCGCCGGCTTGCCTGCAAGCAGGCGCGCGGTGAAGTCGACGTCCGCCACCGCACAGATCTCGCCACATTCGTCGAGCGCCTCCTGAAACCATCCGACCGCCGTCGCGGGCAGATGCTCAAGGCTCTCTCTCTCTTCGACGGCGTGCTCGTCGCTCTCGGCCTCCCCGTCGAAGTCTCCGAAGACCGCGGCCACTGCCGTGATGCCGGCATCGGCCAACTGTGCTATCTCTACGGCGTGTTGGATGGCCACCTTCGCCTCCGGAGAGCCATCCACGCCGACCATGATCGCCTTCATCCGCGTCTGCTCCTTTCGTACTCCTGCCTTGCACCGGTCTATCATTCCGCGTTCGCGGCGATTCTCCTGCCGCGACCGCGATCAATCCCGCCTGTGTTGCCCGGCCGAGGCCCCGGGGCTCACTCAAGGCGCGGGCAGATGCATCCGAACCAGCGCGCGAGCCCCGACGGTTGCGAGGTCATCGTCCTCGTAGCGGATGTGTGAGAAGCTCCCGCGCTCGATGGTCGGGAAAGTGCCGGAAACCTGCGGCGAGCAGTCTTCGGCCTCCTCCGCGCCCTCCGAGGTGACACGCAGCGGGCCGTAAGAAACGCTTCCTTCACGGTTGAAGCGGTAGAGGAAGACCTGCTGCAGCTTCGAGGCCCCGTCCGGCACGACGAACTCCCCCTCGACCTCGCGCCATTCCTCGGCAAAGCGGTTGGTGAGGCCTCCGACATCCGCGGTCGAGCCATCCTCAAGTTCAAAGCGAAGAATGACGTGGCTCTGCGCCCCGCCCTCGGCCTTCCCCGAGATACGCACCGTCAGCGCCTCTCCCGGCGTCACCGTCCTCCCGGACCGCACCCGGGCGACGAGGTATCCTTCGTCGAATGCGCGGAAGCCCGTCGGGTCATCGGCATCGACGCGCTCCGCACCGTCGTCATCAACGAGCGGAAGCGTAACGAGCGCGCTGTCACCGCCGGGTCGCATGATCAGTCGCTGACCGACGCGGAGCGTGCCATCGTATCCCACGCGGGCGCGTCCGTCCGTGAGCACCGGGTTCGTGACCTCACCGCTGATTGCCTCAATGCTGATGGGTGGCTGAACATTCGCAGCGAGGCGGAAGCCCGGCTCAACCCACTCGTAGCCGGATGCGCCGATGGCGTGCTCGCGCCCGAGCGGGAGCGCTGTGTCGCCCGCGAAGGCGGCATCAGTCGCCGCACCCTCGTCCGCGGTCGCACTCAGTGTAAACTCACCTTCGACCTCGCCATCCCAGTCATCCGCCACCGCGACCCACCAGTCGGCGAGGCGAATCTCGCCCGGCTTGAGATCGCCGAGACGGATCGTCGGTGGGGCGGAGGCCGCCTCATCGATCGTGAAGCCCTCCGGCGCCTTGAGGGTGATGCTGCAGTCGCCCGCCAGGGCGTCCGCGGGCTCGAGGAAGAATGACGGCTCTCGCGTGTTCTCGACGAGCGCAACCGCGTGCAGCCAGCCACCGGCCTCCGCATTCTCCAGCGGAAGATCGACACGCAGCCGCAGCGGCGGGTAGCGGCGCACTACGTCCATCCCGACGCCCTCCGCGGCGAGTATCTGTCGCTGATGCAGGGCCTTCGACACGCCGCGGATGTTGTGCTCGGGCTCGCCGGCGAACCGCGGATCGTCATTCCACGCGCTTTTCTTTGCGCAGTCGCCGGGGCAGTAAAGGAAATATCCCTGGTTCTGCGGGACATCGGCGTTCACCATCTCCACCGTGTGCTCCCAGCCGTGAAGTCGCATGAAGCCGGGGTGGGAAAGCTGGCTGAAGAAGGGCCAGTTGTGCTCCCGCGCGATGGCGAGGTATTTGTCCCAGACCTCATCACGGACCGGATACGCGAAGAAACCGTCGCAGAGGCCCGGCTTGATGATGTCCGCGAAGTGGATCGGGACGAGATTCTTCTGCGTCGGAGACGCGTCATCTCCGGCGCGGTCGAAGGAGGGGTTGCCGACCGCCTGATAGTACCAGATGGTGCGGTCGCCGGATGCCTCCTTCATGACGCGGTGAATCTCGTTGATCGCCTCAACCCACTTTTCACCCCACCACAGCGCGGTCTCATCATCCCACGTGAGCGGCTCTCCGCGCTCGGCCTCGATCTCCTCGCGAAAGCGCTCCATGGCCCACGAGACCTCACCGCTTCGCATCGGTCGGCCTGAGAAGTGTCCGGGGAGTTCCTCGAGGAATGTCAGGCCGACGATGTTCTCCGGCTTTGAAATGTTCTCTGCGATCACGTCGAACTGCTCGCGAATCGATGCATCGACCTTCGACTTGACCTCGGGATCGTAAAGGTAGTGGAGGAAAGTGGCCTGATAGCGATTCTCGGGGCAGTCGCCCTTGCCCATGATCGGCCACAGGCGCAGGACGATCTTCAGGTCGGGGTTGATCTCAAGCAGTCGATCGAGCGTCTGCGCGGTCTCTTCGGTGGCGCCGATGTTTCCGAAGCAGACGTACACCCAGTCGTAGCGCGCGACGTCGAGGTCGGTGAAGCCCTGCATGCTGCCGAGGTAGGCCCCGACGCCAAGGTTCCGGTGATGATCCTGCTGCGCGATCACGGGCGTGACCAGCACGGCGATGGCAATGCACGCGGCGATGATGCGAAGCTTCATCAGGTTCCCTCCTGTGACTGCTTAAGAAGCCAGCGGGCGGTCTCCAGCACTCCCTCCAGTCGCTTGAGCGTGAGGTCCGGCGGCAGTCCCCGCTCGCCCGGGATCTCGAGGTTGAAGAGCCCGTCGTAGCCGCTTTCGCGCAGGGCGGCGATGCCCGCCGGCCAGTCGATCGAGCCGCGGGTCGGCGCGAGGTGCTGGTCACTGCAGCCGTCGTTGTCCTGGATGTGCGTGGCGATGAGGCGGTCGCCGCACTGGCGAACCGCCTCGGCCATCTCGTATCCCTGCACATGCGCGTGTCCCACGTCGAGGCAGATACCGACATTCGGGCGGTCGATGGCGTCGATGAGTTGATGCAACTCCTCGATGGTCGCGCCGAAGCGGCGCTGCCCGACGGCTGAGGTGGCGTCGCGGAGGTGGTCGGTCATGTTCTCGATCGCCAGGGCGAAGTCGAACTGTGCCGCATGGTCCGCGAGCTTCCGGAAGCTCTCCACCCGTCGCTCACGCTCGGCGAGTTCGTCGGCGAATGCCGCAGGCTGGTCGCCGCCCGGGTGAATCACGCCGGTGCGGATGCCCATGCGCGAGCACAGTTCGACGTGCCGCCTGACCGTGGCCATGTGCTTGCGGCGCTCGCGCTCATCGGCAGACGCGACATTCGCGGAGATCATCAGGTGGACCTGCGGCATGATGCAGTCGGTGTTCTCAAGCACAGTGCGCACCTCGTCGGCCATCTCCTCCGGTCTCCCGGCCTCCTCAATCATGACGATGTGCTCGGTGGACAGTTCGAGGCCCTCCCAGCCCTGCTCCGAGAGCCGCCGCACGGCCTCAGCGGGATCAAGTTCGACGAGGATTGCCGTCCAGATGGCGAGTTTCACAGGTACACCTCCGCTACTGCTCCAGCAGCCAGCGTGTCGTTTCGACGACCTGCCTGATGCGCAGCATCTGCGCCTCGATGGGCTGACCACGCAGAGGTGCGATCTCGAGGTTGAAGATACCATCCCATCCGATCTCGCGGAGACCGGCGACGCCGTCCTCCCAGTCGATCGTTCCACGCGTCGGCTCGATGTGCTGATCGATCTGGCCGTCATTGTCATGCACATGAGTCGCGATCAGCCGGTCGCCGCACTGCCGGAAGGCCTCGCCGAGTGGCAGGCCGAAGAGGTTGGTGTGCCCGGTGTCGAGGCATATGCCGAAGTTGTCGGCGTTCACCGCATCGATCACCGCGTGCAGGTCCGGGATGATCGCACCGAATCTGCGGCGTCCGATCGCCGATGTCTCATCGGCGTGGGCGTCGTATGTGTTCTCAATTGCGATCGTCATCCCGTGCTCGGCCGCGATCTCGCAGGCGCGCGTGAAGCTGTCGATGCGCACTCGCTCGACCTCGTGATACTCGGCAAGCGTCGCGGGGAAGCCCCCGCCGGGGTGCAGGATGCCGATCTGCACACCAGCGAGGGCCGACAGCTCAATCTCACGCTCGATGGCCGCCAACTCGGCCCTGCGCCTGGCGCTGTCGGGGCACGCAATGTCCGCCATGGTCAGATGCGACTGGGGCAGCAGGAGACCGAGTTCGTCGGCGAGTTCACGCGTCTGCTCCGCGGTCGCCTCCGGGCTGTCGGCGTCGATGAACTGTCGCAGGTGGATCAGCGACAGTTCGCCGCCCTTGAAGCCAACGTCCGCCATGCGCCGAAGGACCTCCGGCAGTGGCACGTCGTCGAGTATGATGTGTGTCGTGGCGCCGATGTACATCGGCAGGCCTCCCTGATGGGCGCGGGTCAGATCTCCCTGACGGCGGGTTCGTTGCCGATGGTGAGGATCGTCTCGGCGATGCGCGTGGCCTCGATGCCCTCGCGAGCGCCGACCTCGGGTTGCTCCCCGGACCGGACGCAGTCGATGAAGTGGCCCATCTGCCTGCGGAACCAGTCCGCGCCCTCGTCCTCCTCGTAGTCAACCAGCGTCTCCTCGCCCTTCGTGCGGATGCAAAGCTGGTTGTTGCCCGTGAAAACGATCGCGCCCTCGGGCCCGAGGACGTCGTGGGCGCCGCTCGCGCGTACCGCGCCGCCGAGGCCCGGGAGCCCCCACGACCAGCACATGATGAGTTGATCGCCCGACTCGAAGTCAACGATGGCGGTGCCGGTGTCCCACGCGTCGCCGATCTGCTTCATGTGTCGCAGGTTCGCGGTCACACGGGTCGCTTCGCCGAAAGTGAAGCGCGCGAAGTCGTAGTTGTGCACTGCACCGTCGATGAACGGGCCGCCGCCGATCTCTTTGTCAAAAAACCACGGCGTCGGCGCGCCCGACCCGGCGTTGACCGAACGCCAGACCACGGGCCGCCCGATCCTGCCGTCCTGGATCAGTTCACGGAGCTTGAGCCACTCATTGCAGAAATGCCGAACGAAGCCGATCTGCAGAAGCACGCCGTTGTCCTCGCATGCCTGAGCCATCCGCTCTGCCTCGGCGACGCTCATCGCCATCGGCTTTTCGCAGAAGACGTGTTTTCCCGCCTCTGCGGCTGCCACGACCTGGTCGGGATGGAAGCCGGTGGGAGTGCAGATGACGACCGCGTCAACGTCATCGTGCTCCAGCAGATGGTCGAGTTCCGTGGTGCCGCATTCAGTCTCGTACTTCTCCTGGTGGGCCCTGACTGCATCCTCGTTGATATCCATCGCGCAGGCGATGAATGCGTCCTCATGTGCAACCACGTGCGGAGCGTGGTTGTTGTGAATGCCTCCGCAACCGATGAATCCGAAGCCGATCTTACTCATGGCGCGTCTCCTCTCCGTGATACACGTCAGTCGGCGAACATTTCGTCCCGCGCCTCGACCAGCGCGCGGATGTGCTCGGGCCTGGTGCCGCAGCAGCCGCCGATGATTCGCGCACCGGCCCCGACGAGTCCGTCGAAATGCGCGGCGGTGTCCTCCGGCGACTGCGTGAAGACCGTCTCTCCGTCAACAAGCTGCGGCATGCCGGCGTTGGGCTTGGCCCACAGCGGCAGGTCGGTCGCCCCCTTCATCAGTGTGATGACCTCGATCATGTTCTCAATCCCGTGGCCGCAGTTGCTCCCGACGATCTCCGCGCCCGCCGCCTGAAGCTCCTCAGCCGCCTGCTCCGGCGTGACACCCATCATCGTCGCGTAGCCCTTCGGCCCCCTGTCGAAGGTCATCGACACGACGACGGGGCCGTCGAAGTTCTCCTTCGCCGCGCGCAGTGCGGCCTTCGCCTCGCCGAGGTCGGTCATCGTCTCCACGAGGATCCCGTCGGTCCCCCCGGCGGCCATCGCTTGCGCCTGCTCCGCGAAGGCCTCGATCATCTCCTCTTCGCTGACAAGGCCAAGCGGCTGCATGAACTCGCCAGTGGGGCCGATGGACGCGAAGACGAGCGCATCGTCCCCGGCCGCATCCTGCGACAGCTCCACCGCGGTCCGATTGATCTCCGCGACCTGATCCTCAAGATCTGACTTGACGAGTTTGAAGCGGCTGCCGCCGAAGGTGTCGGTGAGGATGATTTCCGCACCGGCATCTACGTACCCCTGTGCGACCTCGCGCACGGCATCGGGCTGGCGAAGCACCCAGCTTTCCGGAGTCTCGCCCGGCTCAAGACCGCGCCGGGAAAGCTCGGTGCCCCAGGCCCCGTCCGCGATGAGTACTGTCTTTTGCTCCAGCAACTGATCGATCGTCGTCATCGTATACTCTCCTTAGTCCCCATCGACGTAGCGGGCCACCATCTCCGTGTATCTGCCGCAGGTCATCTTACCCTCCGGGCACCCCCCGCGACGCACGCACTTCGGGCCGGCGCCCTGGAGCGCGGCCGGAGCGACATCGCGAGCTTCAGCAAGCATCATCTCAGCCACGTGGCGGATCTCCCACTGCGCTCGCTGACAGAGCCGCTCTGAGAAGAAGTGCAGCAGTTCCCTCGCGTTCATCGTAACGAAGATCTTCGTCTCACACGCGTTCGGGAGCACGTAGCGCGCGTCCTCGTTGCTGCGCTCACCTGTGCGGCCGAGCGCATCATTGAGCGCCGCGTAACGCTCTGCGATCAGATGCATCGTCTCCTCGAAGTATGTTACTGCATCCATCTCCTCGCCGTCTACCTCAACCACGCGTCCCTCGAACTGTGGCGGGATCAGGTAGTCAAAGCGATCGTGCGCGACGTAACGCTGCGAACGCTGGGAGTAGCTTGCGATGCGATGACGCACGAGCTGGTGGGTCAGCACCCGTGAAACGCCCTCGAGGTAGAAAGTGAAGCTGGCGTGTTCAAGCGGGCTGTGGTGCCCCATCGCATTGAGACGCCGCACAAGGGCCCCGGCATCCTCCGCCGAATCGCGGTCGAGGAGGCCTTCTGTGCTCTCCGCGTAGCACAGGCGGGCGGCGGACGCGATGACCTCATCGGGGCGCTCGGTGTGTTGGACGAGGTGGACCTTCGGTTCGACTGCGGGCAACATGCTCATCCGTTCGTTCGCGGCCTGTCTCCGGGGTGCGAGTGGCAGTTCGCCCGCGGGCACGCCGATTCCTTCCGCGCTCGCGCAAACCTCTCAACGCAGGGCGTCCAGCAGGTCGGCGGGTATGATGTTGCCGCGGTTGAGGATCCCCGCCGGGTCCACCGCCAGCTTCGCCCGCGCAATCTCCTCGAGTCCCTCACGGCCGTACATCAGCTCAAGGCAGGGCGTCATGCGCCCGCCGATCGGCAACGTCTTCTTGCCGACGCCGTGTTCGGCCGTGATCGTCCCGCCGAGGTCGATCGCGGTCTGTGCCAGCCATGCGTACTGCTCCATCGCCGCCTTTGCCTCGACGGCGTCGGCGGGCAGGAAGTTAACGTGGAGGTGGAAGTCGCCGATGTGCCCGAACAACACGACCGATGAGTCGGGCCGCGCGGTCATCTCGAGAAACGCATCCGCTGCCTGGTGATAGGCCTGCATCATCGCCGCGAATGCGTCCTCGGGGACCGCGTAGTCGGTGGCGATCTTCTGTGTGCCGTGCCTGCGCACAAATGAGTTGACGCTTTCGGGCAGCAGGTGGCGCAGGTCGCGCTGGGCTTCCAACTCCCGCTCAGAGTCGGCGAACCAGTCATCCAGCGGCTCGGTCTCAAGCACGATCTCCGCGAATTGCTCGACGGTGTCGAGGTCGCCGGCGTCAAGCTCCGCGAAGATCGCGGCATTGTGCTCGGGCTTGACCTGCGGATGGTCGGCCATGAAACGCAATGCCCCCGGATCGTAGAACTCGAGAGAAAGCAGCGGCAGTCCGGCCCGGGCGGCCTCGCGGAGCCGATCGGCGCAGGCGAGCGCCTCTGCTTCGCAGCCGAAAAACGCTGTGTCGGAGATGAGCGCAGGTTGGGGCGTCAGACGGACGAGAACCGCGGTGATGACGCCGAGCAGGCCCTCGGCCCCGATGAAAATGTCTACGAGGTCCATCCCGTCCTCGGCGTAGACCCCCGCGGCATTCTTCGTCGTGGCGGGCATCGCGTATGAGGGAGCGTGGATTTCGTACTTCCTGCCCTCTCGGGAGACAAAGCGCAGCACGCGCCCCTCAGCGCGGACGTCCCCTCGCGCAACATGCAGGGTGTCGCCGGTGGGAAGGACGACCTCCAGCGCCTCAATCCACTCGCGCGTGGCTCCGTGCATGAAACTCCTCGCGCCGGAAGCATTCTCCGCCACCGCGCCGCCGATCATCGCCGACCGCTCCGTCGGGGCGGGCGGGAAGAGCAGATCCGGCGCCAGGATCGCTTCGAGTGCATGGAGCGTGACGGCCGGCGGGCACCACGCGCGGCCACCTTCGGCGTCGAGCGCGACTGTGTACTCAATGCCCTCATGTGTTGCTGAGACGGGATGGAGGCCCTTGCGCCGAGCCGCGTGGCGCATCAATTCCATCGTCATGACGATCCCGCCATCGGTCGCGACACGGGCGCCCGTCAGCCCGGTGCCCGCCCCTGAGATCGTCACCGGTGTGCGTGAGCCGGTGGTCTCGCGGAGAATCCGTGCGACATCTTCTTCACTCTCGGGGAAGACTACCTCGGCGACGTCCTCCGCGAAGAATGTATTGCTCTCATCGCTTGCGTAGCGTGCAATCAGTTCCGGATCGGTGCTGCGGCGCATGATCGTCCTCCCTGGTCGTCGGACTGGAGGCACACTTCGCCGTCTCCCGTCGCGCCTCCTGCGCGGAGGGATGTCGGGTGCGTTCGGCGAATGATAAACGCAGAGTGGGTGGACGGTCGGGAGGATCGCAGATGAGCTACGAGCGCGGCCAGCAGGCGCTGAATCTTGAGATGCCCGATCGGATTCCGCACACAGAATACGTGTCAAATCCAGCGTGGGTGAAGCGACTGACGGGCCTCGATCCGCGCAATCCGGAGGAATCCGCTGAGGCGGCCGTGGCCCTCGTGCGCGAGTGGGATTACGATCTGCGATGGTTCAACATGGCGCTCCCCGACCAACCGCGCATGACGCACATGGGCACCGCGGTGTGGAGCGAGGACTTTGAGGTGACTGACAATCGCATCTGTCCCTTCACCGAGGTGGGCGATGTGCTCGACTTCGACCCGGTCGCGGAGATCGCCCTGCCACCGCACGACGCGCTGGTGGAGCATTACTCCCGGACGTGGGAGCAAGCGCAGGCGCAGACACCGACCGCGGTGGTGCCCGGAGGGTATTACAACACGATCTTCTCGTGGTGTATCCTGACGTTCGGGTGGGAGATGTTCCTCACCGCTGCTGCGCTCGACGAGCAGCGCTTCGACGAAGTCCTTGAGGGCTTCTGTGAGGTCTCACTCGCGAGCTATCGCGCGCAGGCCGAGTGCGGATGTGAGGTCTTCATCTGCCACGATGACATCGTCTGGACGGAAGGGGCGGTCTTCCGCCCCGAGTGGTACCGCGAACGCGTCTTTCCGCGCTACGAACGGCTGTGGGAGCCGCTCAAAGACGCCGGAGTGAAGGTGCTCTTCTGCGCGGACGGGGACTTCACCGAGTTCATTGATGACCTTGCGGAGGCGGGGGCCGACGGATTTATCTTCGAACCTCTGACCGACCTGCGTTACATCGTGGAGAACTACGGTCAGGAGAAGGTCATCATCGGCAACATTGACTGCCGGGTGCTGATGTTCGGAAGCGAGCAGGATATTCGCGCGGAGGTCGAGCGCTGTGCTTCCCTCGGCCGCGACTGTCCCGGGTATTTCTTCGCGGTCGGCAATCACATTCCTTACAACGTCCCCGTCGAAGCGATCGCGACGTATGCCGACGCAATTGAAGAGCTTGGCAGGCGCAACTGAGAAGGGGTTGGACGATGAAATACGCGGTGACGGACTTCACGCAGGTTGGCGAACTCATCGAGCAGGTCACGCGGCTGCAGAACACCGCCTTCGCGGAGTACGAGGGTGCGATTGAGATCGATCAGGCGTTCATGGACTGGTATCTCAAGCGCCCCGGCACCGATCTTACAATGTGCCAGGCGGCGGTGGACAGGGGGACGCTTGTGTCGCAGGTGCTTGTCTGCGAGCAGCCCCTTCAGCTTGGGGGCGCGACCTTCCAATGCGGCATCATCGACAGTGTCGCCACCGACCCCGAACACAGGAAGCAGGGCCTTGCGCGGGACCTGATGGAGCGGGCACATGAGGCGATGATGGACGCCGCTCTCGACGCGGCGGTGCTTTACACGAACCCCGACGATCATCCTTACGCTTTCTACCGGCGGCTCGGGTATGAGGAACGCGCGAGGGCTTCGATGCTCATCGGAAGACGGGCGGGGGAGAGCGGCTGTGGAGCGGAGCCTGTCGATGCGAAGCAGCAGGCCGACGGCTTGCGGGCCCTGCTCAATGATTATTACATCGGACACGAGGGCTTCAGTCCTCTGAGCGAAGAGTTCTGGGCGTGGCATAAGATCGAGGCGCCCGCATCCCCGACTGTCGTTGCGGAGTTGGCCGGAAGCGGTCCGATCTCCACGGCGACCTTCGCCGATGCGCCGGTGCGGATTGAGGGGCAGGAGCATGGGGTCTCGATGGCGTATGATCTTGCCGCAACGGTCATGAATGAAGACGAGTTCGGGAGCCTGCTGTCGGTCGCTCCACGCGAGATGGTGGGCCTGATCCTCGACGATGACTCGCCTGAGCGGCAGTGGGCCGGTGCGCTCGGCTTTGAGCCGCGAGTCTCAGAGGCAGCGATGGTACTGCCCTTCACTCATGACGCCGAAGTCGCTTTGCAGGAACACGGGGGCCCGTGGTACGTCATGATCGAATCAGTCGTTGGAGTATGAGAGGGAGGTGACGCCACATGATGAAGCCTGAGGGACGACCCGAGGTCGATCCGGACGTCTGCGCGCGGTGCGGCAAGTGTATGAAGACCTGCTCGCTGGATGTGCTGGAGATGGGGCCGAACGGCCCGGAGGCGACTGGAGCCGCTCCGTGCTTCCGGTGCGGACACTGCGTCGCCGTCTGCCCGACCCATGCGATCTCGCATCCGGGGATGAATCCCGACCACTTCCGCGAGCTTCTGTCCGACGAGGAGAGCGTGACGCCGGACCTGCTTTTCGACCTGCTCCGCAAGCGCCGAAGTGTGCGCAATTACACTGATGAGCAGGTCACTGAGAGTGAGATCATGCAACTCATCGAGGCTGCCGTCCAGGCGCCGAGCGGCCTGAACGCGCAATCGTGGTGTTTCACGATCATCCAGGACCCCGAGCACCTGGCGCACATTGGCCGTCGCATACGCGCCATCTACCACGTACTTCTCAGGATGCTGGAGAGCCGGGTGAGCAAGTTCATGCTCCGGCTGCAGGTGGGGCAGGAGGCCGTGGAGGTGCTGGAGGAGGCGCGCCCGCTGCTCGAGGGCATCGTTGACGTAGACAGGACCGGCACCGACAGGCTCTTCTGGGGCGCGCCGACGCTGGTGATTGTTCACTCGCCGGATGAGGACCCGACCGGGGTCGAGAGCGCTCACTACGCGGTCGGAAACTTCATGCTGATGGCGACTGCGATGGGCCTCGGCACCTGTCTGATAGGTTTTTTGACCGCGGTGGCGGAGCAGGACGCGCGAGTGCGCGAGTTGATCGCGCTGCCGGAGGACCACTCTCTTGGCGCGGCGCTGGTCGTTGGCCATCCTGATGTCGAGTTCCTTCGCTCGGTGGACAAGCGCGCCGCTGAGATCGAATTCATCTGAGTTCGCGCAATTTGCAGTACCCCGATCATCAAGCTTACGAGGTGAACGTATGAGCAGCGCTGCTCGACCTGAGTTCAATGAGGACGCCTGCATCGTCTGCGGCCGATGTGTTGAGGCCTGCAGCTTCGAAGTGTTGAAAATGCGCAAGACCGGCCCGCGCCCCCGCGGGGTCGGTGAATGCATCGTCTGCGGGCAATGCGTGGCCGTCTGCCCGGAGAACGCCGTCACCCATCCTGAGATTCCCGACGCGCGCATCGCCGAGGTCCCTCGCTGGCCGGCGGTCAGCTACGAGGAGCTTACAACGCTGCTGGGACAGCGCCGGAGCGTGCGGAAATACAAGGACGACGACGTGCCCGACGAGCTTATCCACGAACTGATCAACGCGGCGGTGCTTGCGCCCAGCGGACACAACGAGCAGTCGTGGGCGTTCACCGTCATCAAGGACCGCGCGGAGCTGGGCGCCGTGCGTGATGCCGCCGCCGAATTCTACGGCGGCCTGCTCGCTGCGCTTGAGGACGAGCAGGCCAGGCAGGAGATGATCGACGCGATGGGCGAGGAAGCCGTCAGGGGCCTCGACGACATCGCGCCGGCGGTGAAATTGATCCTGCGCGCGCACGACCGTGGGAACGACCGTATGCTCTGGGGCGCGCCGACACTGGTACTCGCCCACGGTCCGGCACAGGACCCGACCGGCGCCGAGAGCACGCACTACGCCGTCGGGAACCTGATGCTCGCGGCAGTCACGAAGGGCCTCGGCACCTGCGCTCTTGGCTTCCTGACCGTCCCGGCGTCATTCGACGAGCAGTTGAAGAATGCCCTTCACGTCCCTGATGGACACGCATTGCACGCATCCCTGGCCCTGGGCTGGCCGGATGTGACCTATCACCGCTCGACCGGGCGGCGCGAACCGACCGTGCGCGTCATCTGACAGGAGGACGCTTCATGCCCGAAGTGACGCTCGACCACGCAGTTGCTCAACTGACCGATGGTTCGGAGGTGCGGATTCCGCACTGGCACATCGACTCGGGAGTGGATGGCGAGTCGCTGCTTGTCATAGCGGCTCAGCACGGCAACGAGGTCCAGGGATGCGAGGTTGTCCGGCGCTTCAAGGAAGTCTGCGAGCGGGACATCATCGCCGGCGATGTCCGCCTGGTGCCCTTCGCGAACCTCCCCGCGGTCAGGCACCGCCGCTCGCACATCAGCCTCGGGCCCGAGCAGCCCTACGGCGATGACGAGGGACACAACATGAATCGCACCTGGCCGGGTAATCCCGATGGCAATGACACCGAGCGGGTCAGCCACGCGGTGCATGAAGCCGTCGTGCAGCACTGCACGCGGGCGCTTGACCTGCACTCGTGGTCGCGGTTCACGGCCACCGCGACCCTCGCGCGGAACGAGGGGCTTTCGCAGAAGATGGCGCGGGTGGCGGGCATTCGCTTCATCCAGTGGCGGGAGGCGCCGAAGGGGAACACCGACGGTGTTACGATCGGTGCGCTCTTCAACGACACCGACCGCGGCGCGATCACCATCGAACTTGCGCCGCAGTGGGTGATTCGGCGGGAAGAGGTCGCGCTCGGCCTGCGGGCGGCGACGAATCTCGCAAAGCTCCTCGGCATGATCGAGGGGGAGATCGAGCAGATGGCGGGGGACTACGTGGAGTTCTCCCGCCACTCCGAGCAAGACCAGCAGCGGCAGCATGAAGTCGTGGCGCCGTGCTCGGGGCTCTTCGTGGAAGCGGCGCTCAATACGTCCGATCATGTGATCAAGGGGCAGCCGCTCGGGCATATCATCCGCGATGATACGCTCGAGACGGAGGCGATCGTCGCTCCGGCCGACGGATGGCTGTGGGCGTTCGGATGCAACCGCCCTGACTGCGACGTGGCCCTGCCGCCCCAGCATCCCTTTGCCGATGAGGGCGACAGGCTGGCGACCGTGATCGAGGCGTAGGAGCGATGGCGACTTCCGATCGTCAGTCGCTCACCACCAGGTCGCGAACACGCGCGAGTGTCGGCTCATCGATCTCCGCGCGTGTTATGACGTACTCCGCCTCGTACTTCGTCTCGGAGACATGCCCGCGCTCGTTCAGAAGCTCCATCAGCGACATGCGGTCGTAGGGGATATGCAGCGTCACCTCGATCAGGTGCGCGAAGAGCAGGTCGGACATCCGGCGGCGAAGCTCATCAAGTCCATCGCCTTCGAGCGCCGAGATGCGGATCGTGTTGTCAACCCGGCTCTCGAGGATCTGCAGCTTCCGCTCGGAGGTCACCGCGTCCATCTTGTTCAGCGCGGTGATCGTCGGGATGTCCGCCGCGCCAAGCTCCTCGAGCACGCCCGTGGCAGCCTCGTACTGCTCGAATGCCGCCGGCCAGGAGGCATCCATCACGTGAATCAGCAGGTCGGCCTCCGTCAACTCTTCGAGCGTCGCGCGGAACGCCGCGACCACCTGGGTCGGAAGGTCCTGGATGAAGCCGACGGTGTCGGTGACGAGGCAGTGACGGCCGTCGTCAAGCTCAATTCGGCGCGTCGTCGGGTCAAGCGTCTCGAAGAGCCGGTCTCTGACGGCCACCTCGCGGGAGCCGGCCAGCGCGTTCAGCAGCGTGGACTTCCCGGCGTTCGTGTATCCGACCAGCGTGGCGGTGGGCAGCCCCGATTGCCTTCGCGAACGTCGCTCGACCTCGCGTCGGCGCTGGACCTCGTCGATCTCGTCCTCCAGCCGCTGGATTTTGCGGCGAAGCACTCTGCGCTCCACGTCGATCTTCGTCTCACCGGGGCCGCGCACGCCGATTCCCGCGGCGCCGCCACCGATCCGGTCCATCATCGTGCCGCGCCCGGCGAGGCGGGGGAGGGAGTACTGCGCCTGCGCAAGCTCAACCTGCAGCTTCCCCTCTCGAGTATGCGCGTGCTGGGCGAAGATGTCGAGAATAAGCTCGGTCCGGTCGAGGACCTTGCAGTCGAGCGCTTTGACGAGGTTGCGATTCTGCACCGGAGAGAGTTCGGCGTTGAAGATGACGAGTTCCGCGTCCTCGCCCTCGACAAGTGATGCAAGCTCCTCGACCTTTCCCGCGCCGATGAACGTGCGGATGTCCGGGCTGTCGCGGCGCTGGGTCACAAGGTCGATGACCTGAGCGCCGGCGGTCTTCGCAAGCTCGATCAGCTCGCGCATCGACCGCCGGCTTCGTCCCTGCAGGTCGTCAATGCCTACCAGGATCGCGCGCTCTACCTCGGACTGCTCCGCCTGATTGTCGCGGTCATCTTCCTGCCTCAAAGCGCGCTCACCCTCGTCTGATAGTCCGGCGCCCTACCAGGCGACGCCGCCCTCTTCCATGTTGCTGATGGCCCCTTCGATCTGCCCGACCTTGTCGTCGCCCTTGATGGTCAGCGACATGCGCACGAAGCCCTCGCCGGCCGCGCCGTAGACCGCGCCGGGGATCGCCAGCACCTGGCAGTCGCTCAGCAGCTTCTTTGCGAAGCCCTCGCTGTCGTAGCCCTCGGGCACCGGCAGCCAGACGTAGAACGTTGCGCGCGGCGCCTCGATCGGGCAGCCGAGGCTCTGCAGTCCCTCCACCAGCGCGTCGCGGCGGCGCTTGTACTCCGCCTGCATCTCGGGCGCGAAGTCCTCGTAGTTGTCGAGGCCGGCAGCGGCGGCCCGCTGGATCGCCATGAACGTGCCCGAGTCCACGTTGCTCTTGGCCTTCGACAGCGCCAGGATGTGCTCAGCGCCGCCCCACGCCCAGCCGACGCGCCAGCCGGTCATGTTGAATGTCTTGGAAAGTGAGTGAATCTCGATCGCGACATCCTTCGCTCCGTCGATCTCAAGGATGCTGTGCGGCCTGTCTGCCTCATCGTAGTATACCTCGGCGTAGGCCGCGTCCTGCACGATGACCATCTCGTACTTCCGTGCGAAGTCCACGGCGCGCTCGAGGTACTCCAGCGGAGCGACTGCGCCCGTGGGATTGTTCGGGTAGTTCAGAAACATCATCTTCGCCTGCTGCCGGACGGCCTCGGGGATCGCGTCAAGGTCAGGCAGGAAGTCGTTCTCGGCCTCAAGCGGCATCGGGAATGCCGCGCCACCGCACCAGCTTGTCTGAACCTTGTACACGGAGTACGCCGGGTCGGGGACCAGCACGACATCGCTCGGGTCGATGTACGCCCAGACGGTATGCACCAGCGCCTCTTTGCCGCCGATGGTGGACTGAATCTCGCCCTCAGTGTCAACGTCGATGCCGAAGCGGCGTTTCGCGAAGTCAGCGATCGCGCCTTTGTACCTGTCGGTCCCGAAGCCCGACTCGTCGTAAGGATGGGTCTCGGGGTCGTTCGCGGCCTCGCAGAGTGCGTCGATGACGAACTGCGGGGTCGGCATATCCGGGTCGCCGATGCCGAAGTCGATGGGCTCGTTGCCCTCGTCGATCATCTTCGCTTTCAGCGCGGCGATCTCACGGAAGGGATAGGGCGGGATTCGCTGAAGTCGCTGTGCCTGCTCCATCGGTGGGCTCCCTTGTTCGACAGTCGGTGAATGCGCCGGGGCCGTTTGATCGGCCTCCGGTGTCCCCCTTCGGCGTTCATCGCATCGTGCCTGTGCCCCCTCGGAACGACGAACGAAGCGATTCGCGCGTCAGATCATCGCCGGGGCCACGAACTTCTCGGTCAGTTCCCCGGTGTACACCTCAAACGCCGGTCCGGTCATGAACACATGGTTGTCCTCGCGCCAGTCGATCTCCAGGGTCCCGCCGAGCAGTTCGACCTCGATCGAGCGCTCGGTGAGGTCGTTGAGGACGCAGGCCACGCATGTTGCCGTGGCGCCGGTTCCGCAGGCAAGCGTCTCGCCCGCGCCACGCTCCCAGACCCGCATCTTCACGTGCTCGCGGTCAACGATCTCGATGAACTCGACGTTCGTGCGATTCGGAAATGACGGGTGGTACTCGATCTTCGGGCCCATCGTCAGGACCGGGGCGTCCTCGACGCTTTCGACGAACTGGATGCAGTGGGGGTTGCCCACTGAGACCGCCGTGATTCGCACGATCTCTCCATCAACCTCGAGTTCCTCGTCGATGACGGGTTCATCCGCCGGCTCACCGGTCATCGGGACATCCTTCCGCGCGAGGCGGGGCTCCCCCATGTCCACGCTGACGCATGTCACCTCGTCGTCCTCAACGGTCAACTTCGGCCTGATGATCCCCGCGAGGGTCTCGAAGGTCAGGTCCGTCTGGTCGGTCAGGCCGTGCTCGTAGACGTACTTCGCGCAGCAGCGCATCCCGTTGCCGCACATGTTCGACTCGGATTCATCCGGGTTGAAGATGCGCATCCGAAAGTCGGCGGTCTCCGATGGCAGGATCAGGATCAGCCCGTCGCTGCCCACGCCGAAGTTGCGATCAGAGACCAGCTTCGAAAGCTTTCCGAGGTTGAAGCGGTCGAGGTTCTGCTCGTGACCGTCAACATATACGTAGTCATTGCCCAACCCGTGCATCTTCGTGAATCGCAGCGACATATCGATCGATCTCCATCCATCAGCGTCTGTTGTTCTGCGTGCGAATCGGTCCGATCACCGCGATCGCGCTTTTGAAGACCAGCAGCACATCGCTCCGGCAGCGCAGCCTGATCGTGAACGTGTCGAATGCCTCGACGACCCCCTTGAGCGACTTGCCGCCAAGCAGCACTATCTCGACCGGGCGCTTCTTCGTCCTGACCTCGTTGAGGTACTCGTCTTGAACCTGAGGCTTGCCTGACATCTGCGTGTTACCCCCACATCAACTTCGCTCGTGTTGTCATCATTGCGGTGCATGCCCGGCGTTGGGCGGGGCCGGCCGGCGCCAGCCAGTGATAGTCCTCACCCCCGCGGAACCATGTGAGTTGGCGCTTCGCGAAACGCCGCGTGTCACGCTTGATCAGCCTGACGGTCTCCTTGAGATCGCGCCGATCATCGAGGTATTCGCGCAGGTGACGGTAGCCGATCGCCTGCATCGATTGCGCGTCCGAGGGCACTCCGGCTTCAATCAGCGAGCACACCTCATCCACCCACCCGGCCTCCATCATCGCATCCACCCGGCGCTCGATCCGATCGAAGAGCAGCTTGCGTGGGGGCGTCAGGACGTATTTCGCGCAATTATAATTTCTCGCCGCGTCAGCGTCAACGTCGCGCTGCGTCGAGAACGGCCGCCCGGTCAGTTCGTAGACCTCCAGCGCTCGCACGATTCGCCTGGCGTCCCCGCTGTCGATCCGCCTCGCGGAGGCCGGATCGACCTGCGCGAGGCGTCGGTGCATCTTCTCCGCCCCGACCTCGTCGATCTCCCCCCAGAGCGCCTCGCGGACCTCCGGGTCCTCGGGGGGCGGCGGAAAATCGAAGCCCTCCGTGAGCGCTCGGAGGTAAAGACCCGTCCCGCCCGCGACGATCGGCAGATGGCCTCGCTCCCGGATCTCGGGGATAAGACGATCAGCGTCCTGCTTGAACTCGGCGACCGTGTACTCCCCGTCAGGCGGGACGAAGTCGATCAGATGGATCGGCGCCCGCTCGCGCTCCTCGGTAGTCGGTTTCGCGGTGCCGATCTCCATCTGCTCGTATATCTGCATCGAATCGGCGGAGATGATCTCGCCACCCACCCGCTCCGCCACCCGCAGGGACACCTCGGTCTTGCCCGCCGCCGTCGGCCCGGCGATCACCAGCACCGGGATCGCTTCGTTCGACGTCATGGCGTGAGAATCACCTTCAGCGTGGTGTCCGGCTCCGCAATCATAAGCTCGAACGCCTGCTCCAGTTCGTCGAGCTTCATGTGGTGGGTCACGAGTTCCTCGGGCTGCACCTGGCCCTGCTCGATCAATTGGATGGCCTGCGGCATCGTTCCACCATGAAGGCGTGAGCCGAGGAAATCAAGCTCCTTGCGGACCATCAACGCGCCTTCGATGCATATCTCGTCGCTGCACAGTCCGAGCATGACGACCCGCCCGCTCGCGGCCACCACGTCAAGCGCCTGCCGGATGGTCACCGGCTTGCCGACCGCCTCGATCACCACGGCGGGCCCGCTCTCTCCGGCGAAATCCACCAGCGCCTCCCGCAGATCGCCCCCGGAGGGATTGACGGCGGCGTCCGCGCCCAGCCCTCGGGCTATCTCCAGCCGGCCCTCCGACAGGTCGCTCACGGCCACTCGAGCCCCGCGCGACTTGCATACCTGAAGAACCGACAGCCCGATCGTGCCGGCGCCGATGATCAGCACGGTGTCCTCCATCGTCACGCGCCCCCGGGAACTCGATTGCACACCGATGGACAGCGGCTCCGCCATCACCGCGGCATCGGCCGAGACGTCCTCGGAGATCGGATGCAGGCAGCCCAGTGGCGCGAGGAAGTACTCCGCGAATGCGCCGGGCGCGTGGACGCCAAGCACCTGCATGTTCTCGCAGCAGTTGTAACGCCCGGTGCGACACGGATAGCACTCGCCGCAGGGCATCGACGGGTCGAGCACGACGCGCATCCCCTCCTGCGGAGCCTGCGTCTGATTTCTGCCGGGAATCTGCGGGGGGCCGTCCGCGTATCCGTTGACTTCGACGACCTCCCCGACGACCTCGTGGCCGCCGATCTCCGGGTACTGAAAGAACGGTTGACTGCCCTCATATGCGTGAAGATCACTCCCGCAGACACCGACCGCTTCAACCTTCACGAGCGCCTCTCCCGGGGCGGGAGACGGACGATCGATCTCGCGTATCTCTACCTCGTGCGCCTCGACGACGACGGCTGCCTTCATGACGTGTGCTCTCTCCCAATCATCGGGTCATCTTCTCAGTTAAGATCGGCGGCGAGCGCGGTGCTCGTCGCCGACACTACTATCTTCGCCCACCGGGCCCCCAACACCTCTCACGGAGCGGCGGAGGAGGAACCGGGCGGCAATCGGCGAAGCGACCATCATGCTGCCACCATCCGCGCGCACACACATCAACTCACAAGATGCCGGGCGTGTCGCGATCATCCTTTTGCTCGTCGCAGTGGCGATTGTCGCCGTCGGTGGCCTGACGATGCGCCTCGGGCCACGCTGGCCCCGGCGCATTTTTTTCCGCGGGCCCGCGGGGGTCGTCATTCACCACACCGCGACCGGCGCCACCGTGGACGGTCACAAAGTTGACGCCGCGCGGATCGCCGAGTGGCACGAGCAGCGTGGCTTTGCCGCGGAGTACCGCCACCGCCTGTACACCATCGGCTATCACTACGTGATCCTGCCTGACGGTACGATCGAGCAGGGCCGGCCCGAGTGGATGACCGGCGCGCACACCTACGGGCACAACGACTACCTCGGGCTCTGCCTCGTGGGTAATTTCGACACTGGCGCGAATCCTGCGGGGAGCCAACAACCTTCCCGCCCCACGGAAGAGCAAATGAGCGCCCTGAGGGACCTGCTCGGTGATCTGATGACGAAATATCGCCTCAAAGCAGACGACATACACGGACACCGTGACCTGGGGGCCACCGCATGTCCCGGCGACCGCTTTCCACTGGAGCAACTGCGGCGCGACCTTCAATCATCCGCCGGAAGTTCTGAAGGCGGGGGAGGTGAGGGGGGCGGCGATGCGGAATAACACCCTCGGTCTGCTCGCACTGATGCCCCTGTTCGCGGGGCAACCTGTCATCAATGCAGCACACTCGTCCAATCGCCTTGCGACGTGGAACGCAGGAGGAAGCTGATGGACCAACAGGTGAGCCCGGCAGTCGTTGTCATCGTGCTGATCCTGATCGTGGCGATCCTCGTCGGCCTGTACTTTCTGGTCGTTGAGCGAAGGCCGCAGATGAACGCTGAGGAAGATCCCGCCATGGACATGGCGCCGGTGGACGACGGCGAGGTCATGCCCGACACCGACACCGAAGATGTTCAGGGCGAGGCCGATGCCGAGGGAGATCAGGATCAGGGGGACGCGGACGACGAGCAGACCGATGTGAATGATGAGGCGGAGGCCGATGGGGGAGACGAGACCGACGATGAGTTGGGCGATGATCCGGCCCGGTAGCGCCGCGGCAAGCGCCTTCGACAGGACCTGGCCGGTGCGGACGCCTGCCCCGATGACAGACCGGGGCTGACGGCCCATCCGCGGCGTGACCTGCCATTCCACCGAGCATCACCCTGAGCCGACACCGAACCCACGGGCGGTGAAGCTCGCGGAGAGTTGAAAGCCTTCACCTCTCCACGGCCGGCCGCGTGGCGGGCGTTGCATCATTGCACAGAGCGCCTCGGCGACCGGCCTCAGGCAATCCGTCGATCGGGGCGCGCATCTCGGCCCCGGCCCGCTTTTGCAGGTCCCCGCGCCGCGCGCGTCGAAAACCCCCGACAGTGTCGTGCGACAGTGTCGTCACACGTTTGCCTTCACGCGGCCGCAGGCCGCTCGCTGGTAGCTGAAAGCCACCTTTCACCGGAGGACTGAAATGAGTCAGACAAAGATTGTCATCACCGATTACATCGAAGATAACCTCGACTGGGAAGTCGAGCAGATGCAAGAGCGCGACATCGACTTTTCATATCACCAGCTCAAACTCGCGCCCGAGGACGAACTCGTTGACGCTATCCGCGACTGCGACGTCGTCATCGTCAACATGGCGCCGATGCCCGAGTCGGTCATCTCGCAACTCGACAGGTGCAAGTTGATCATCCGCCACGGCATCGGGTACGACAACGTGGATGAGGATGCCTGCACGAAATACGGCATTCGCCTCGCGAACATCCCCGACTACTGCGCCCAGGAAGTCGCGGAGCAGGCGGTGGCGCTGATCCTTGCCTGCGCCCGGCGACTCTTCACAAGCCGCGAGATCCTCGAAGAGTCCTCCGCCAGCGGCATCTGGGACTTCTCGAATCTCGGCGACATCCACCGGATGAGCGACCAGACACTCGGCATCGTCGGCGCCGGCCGCATCGGCTCGCGCGTCTACCGCATGACCGAGAATCTCTTCGGACGCCGGATGATCTGCGATCCTTACATGGGCGACCGGCGGATCGCCGCGCTGGGCGTCGCCGAGCGCCACTCGCTGGAGGATGTGCTCAGGGAAGCCGACTATGTTACGATTCACACGCCGCTGAATGATGAAACGCGCTACATGATCGACGAGCCGCAGTTCAGGATGATGAAGGAGAGCGCGTTCATCGTGAACTCCGCGCGCGGCGCGATCATCAACACCGAGGCGCTCACGAAGGCCCTTCGAGAGGGCTGGATCGCGGGCGCGGGGATCGACGTGTACGAAGAGGAGCCGCCGCCGGCGGACATGGAGCTTTTCGACCTGCCCACCGCGACGCTCTCGGCGCACCTCGGCTGGAACTCGGTCGAGGCGGGCTGGGACATCCGCGTCAAGATCATGCAGGACGTTGACAACTACCTCGCGGGCGAGCCGCCGCGCTACACCGTCAACGAAGAGGTCGAGGAGAAGCTCGACGGCGTCTACCGCGAGGTCTGATCCGCCGCATGCCGTTCTGGAGGGGCGGGGCTACGTCCCCGCCCGGTCGTTTGCTGTTTGTCGTTACGCAAAGGAGCGAACCACCAATGCCGAAATACAACCTTCCCGGCCCGAAGTCGGCCGAATTCATGGAGATATCCGATCAGTACGAGGGCGGCGCCACGAGCCGCCAGCAGCCGTTCGTCTGGGATCACGCCGAGGGCGTGAAGATCTGGGACGTCGATGGCAACGAGTACATCGACTGGACCTCCGGGGTGCTGGTCACCAACGTCGGCCACTGCCACCCGCACCACGTCGAGGCGATTCAGAAACAGGTCGCGCGGCTGATGAACCCCTACGACTTCCCGACCCCCGAGCGTGTGACCTACGCGAAGCGCCTCGTGGAGGTCACGCCCGAGAACCTCGACGCGTGCTTCATGGTCACCACCGGCTCGGAGGCCACCGAGGCCGCGATGCGCATGTCCAAGCGCTACACCGGCAAGCACGAGATCATCTCGTTCTACGGCGGCTTCCACGGCCGCACCGGGATGGCCATGTCCGCCGCGGGCAAGCAGGGCACCAAGTATCACTACGGGCCGACGCTCACCGGGCACATCCAGTCGCCCTTCCCGTACTGCTACCGCTGCCCGTTCGACCGGGAGCCGGAGACCTGCGGCTTCAAGTGCCTGGCGTTCCTCGACCTCGTGGTGAAGACGCAGACCACCGGCGACATCGCGGCGGTCATCACCGAGCCCTATCAGGGCGGGTCCGGCTTCATCTTCCCGCCCGAGGGCTGGCTCACCGAGCTTCAGGCGTGGTGCCGCGAGAACGATGTGCTCTTCATCCTCGACGAGGTGCAGTCGAGCTTCGGGCGCACCGGCAAGATGTTCGCTGCCGAACACGAGGGCCTCGCTCCGAACTTCATGCCGCTGGGCAAGGGCATCGGCTCGGGAATCCCCACCTCCGCGTTGATGACCGAGCAGCGGATCATGGATGTCTTCGACCGCGGCGAAGCCTCCTCGACGACCGGCGGGAACCCGGTCTCCTGCGCGGCCGCGCACGCGGTGCTGGACATCTTCGAGGAGGAGAACCTCGTCGAGAACTCCGCGACGATGGGCGAGTACATGAAGGGCCGCCTGCAGCAGATGCAGGAGAAGTCGCCCTACCTCGGCGACATTCGCGGCATGGGCCTCGTCATGGGCATGGAGTTCGTGAAGGACAAAGAGACAAAGGAGCCTGCGCCGGAGATCATGTGGGAGGTCATCGACGCCTGCGCCACCGAGGGGCTGTGCTGCGGCGC
>JBKHFA010000016.1:0-25295 GCA_046540615.1 Armatimonadota bacterium
CCCTTTGTCCGGCGAACTGCAGTAGATAGGGCCGGATGAACTGATCGAGTTCGCCGTGCAGGACCCCGTCAACGTCTCCGACTTCAACGTCCGTCCGGTGGTCCTTCACCATCCGGTAGGGCTGCATTACGTAGGAGCGTATCTGCGAGCCGAAGTCGATGCCCTTGCGCTCCCCGCGCAGAGCGGCGACCTCCTCCTCGCGCTCACGCATCTGCCGCTCAACCAGCCGCGACCGCAGCAGGTTCATGCAGGTCCGGCGGTTCGCATGCTGGCTCCGCTCGTTCTGACACTGCACGACGATGCCGGTCGGCTGGTGCGTGATGCGCACGGCCGAGTCGGTCTTGTTCACGTGCTGGCCGCCGGCGCCGGATGCGCGGTAGGTGTCAACCTTCAGGTCGTTCGGGTCGATCTCCACGTCGGCGTCCTCGCCGACATCGGGCATCACGTCCACCGATGCGAAGCTGGTATGCCGCCGCTTCGATGAGTCGAAGGGCGAGATGCGCACCAGCCGATGCACGCCCGCCTCCGCGCGGAGGTAGCCGTAGGCCCACGGCCCCTTCACCTGGAAGGTCACGTTGCGGTAGCCCGCCTGGTCACCGGCGACGGCGGAGACCACGTCCACCGAGTAATCATGCGCCTCCGCGTAGAAGCGGTACATGTCAAGGAGTATTGACGCCCAGTCGCAGGCCTCGGTTCCACCCGCTCCGGCGGTGATCATCACCACCGCGTCGTTCGAGTCGTATTTGCCCGACAGCATCGCAAGCAGTTCGAGCTTCTCAAGCGCCTTCTTCGCGCCACGAATTCCGCCCTCGATCTCCGCCTCGACGCTCTCGTCGTCCTCCTCCATCCCGAGTTCGGCGAGGATCGTCAGGTCGCCGACCTCGTCGCGCAAATCCTGCCACGGCTCGATGACGTCCTTGAACATCGTGATCTTCTGCATGTGCTTCTGCGCCGACTCGGGGTCGTCCCAGAAGTTCGGGTCCTCGGTCTCCTTGACCAGACGCCTCAACTCTTCTTCGCGCGAGGCGAGGTCAAAGACGATCCCAGGCGCGGTTGACCTGTTCCTCCAGTGAGTTCGCTTGCTCCATCAGTTCTGACAGCATTCGCATCTGCTCCCGTTCATTCGGCGCCGCGGCGCATCCGGCGGTTGAAGGTGCGGCTTTACCTGCTCGGCACGTTCGCCTTGTCGATGCAGCAGTGTTTGTACTTCGCTCCGCTGCCGCACGGGCAGGGGTCGTTGCGCCCGGGTTCCTCCTCGGCCACATACGTCTGTCCCTGCTGCGTCATCTGGTCTGCCGCCTCCGTCATCGGCGTTTCGACCGGCTCGCCGCCCTGCCGGGCCTGCGCCTCCATCTGAGAGGCATCCGGCGCCTCGGCCTGGCCGGTCTCCATCCCCTTGACGGCCACGTCCTGCTGCTCGGTCGCGACCTCCGTGAGCAGCACCGCCTGCGTGAGGTCCTCGGCGAGGCTCTGCAGCAGCGCCTCGAAGAGCGCGTGCGCCTCGCGGGTGTACTCCACCACCGGGTCCTTCTGCCCGTAGGCGCGCAGGTGGATCCCCTCGCGGAGGAAGTCCATGTCCTTGAGATGCTGCATCCAGCGGCGGTCGATCAGTCGCAGCAGCCACGAGCGCTCGATCTCGCGCATCAACGTGGAGCCGACCGCCTCCTCCTTGCGCCGGTAGAGCGCGCGGGCCTGCTCCTGGGCAAGCTGCTTCTGCCCTTCCTGGTCGCCGTCGGCGAGGTCCTCGATGGCGATCAGCTCACCGAGGCCCGGAACGCCCTCGTCCAGCGCCATGTGATAGCGGCGCAGCCAGATGCCCTGGCAGATCTCCTCCACGTTCGTCCGGCGATCGAAAGGATCCATCGCCAGCAGGTCGGCGGGAGGCAGCGCGCTCTCAATCCCCGGGATCTCCGTGTCGCGAAGCACCTGCCCGACGGCCTTCTCAGTCAGTTCGCCCTCATTGCGCTCGTATTCGGCAAGCGCGTCCATCACCTGGTTCGCCCAGCGCACGGGCAGTTCGGGGTCGCCGAACGTGTCCACCTTCTCCGCGACCACCTGGTCCACCATCTCGAGGACCGGCTCGCGCAGATCCTCGCCCTCCAGCACGCGGCGGCGCTGCTCGTAGATCAGCGCGCGCTGCACGTTCATCACGTCGTCGTATTTGAGGGTATTCTTGCGAATGTCGAAGTTCCGCGCCTCGACCTTCTCCTGCGCGTTCTCGATCGACTTCGAGACGAGCTTCGCCTCGATCGCCTCTTCCTCGGGCCAGCCGCCCATCAGCATGCCGAAGCGGTCCGGGGCGAACAGGCGCATCAGTTCATCCTCAAGCGACACGTAGAAGCGTGACGACCCCGGATCGCCCTGCCGGCCGGAGCGGCCGCGAAGCTGGTTGTCGATGCGACGGCTCTCGTGGCGCTCGGAGCCGAGGATGTGCAGGCCGCCGATCTCCTTGACGCGTTGGTACCGTTCGGGGTCCTTCTCGCCCTCCTCGGTCTGCCCGCCCAGCACAATATCAACACCGCGACCGGCCATGTTCGTGGCGATGGTCACCGCGCCGGCGCGTCCGGCGTCGGCGATGATCTGCCCCTCGCGTTCATGCTGCTTGGCGTTGAGGATGTTGTGCGGGATGCCCTGCCCGATCGCGCTTTCCAGCCGCTCCAGGAAGTGCTCGTACTCGTCCTCAGCGCGCTCGTCCTCAAGGCTGCCTACGATCTCAAGCAGCCGCTCGAGGTTCTCACGCTCCAGCGGCTCGGGCTTGAGGCCGATGGCGCGGAGGGCCTTGATGACCTCCGTGCGACGGACCTCCGGGATCGGTGCACGGAGCGTCTCCAGCAGTTCCTCGCGCTCATCCTTGCTCACGTCGGCCCGCCCGTCGTGCAGTTCGAACTGCCCGAGGCGCGCCATCGCGTGCAGGCTGAGTCGCTCGGGGGTCAGGCGCGCGCCGATACGCTCGGAGACCTCCACTGACCGCGAGCCGACAAGCACCGGCTGCTCGCGCACGTAGCAGTCGATGATCTCATCGATCACGCCGCGGTACTTCGCCTCCTCGGTCTTGTACACCACGTCCGGATGGTCCTCGCGGATCACCGGCTCGTTCGTCGGGATGACGACGACCGGCATGCCGTAGATCGTGCGGAACTCGTCCTCTTCGGTCTTCGCGGTCCCGGTCATGCCTGAGAGCTTGTCGTAGAGCTTGAAGAAGTTCTGATAGGTGATGCTTGCGACCGTCTGCCGGGCCTGCTGGATGCGCACGCGCTCCTTGGCCTCGATCGCCTGGTGGAGGCCGTCGGAGTAGCGGCGGCCCGGCTGGAGGTGTCCGGTGAACTCGTCAACGATCATGACCTCGCCCTCCTTGACCACGTAGTCGTGGTCACGGTGGTAAAGGCCATGCGCCTTGAGCGAGTTCTGAATGTGATGCTTGATCTCGATGTACTCGGGGTGCTCGAGATTGTCGATCCGCAGCGCCTTCTCGACCTTCGCCTGCCCCTCGTCGGTGAGTGTGACCTGGTGGAACTTCTCGTCCACCCAGTAGTCGGCGTCAGGCTCGATCTTCTTGCCCTCGGGGCCCTCCTCGGGCTGCTCGCGAGTCCCCCTGAGGCGGCTGACGATCCGGTCGATCTCCTCGTAGAACTGCTCGGACTGCTCCGGGGTGCCGGAGATGATCAGCGGGGTGCGGGCCTCGTCGATGAGGATGCTGTCAACCTCGTCGATGATGCAGTAGTAAAGGTCGGGCAGAACGAGGCGCTCGGGGCTGCCCGCCATGTTGTCGCGGAGGTAGTCGAAGCCAAGCTCGGAGTTCTCGACGTAGGTGATGTCGCGGCGGTACATCGCGAGGCGCTCATCCGAGCGCATTCCGTGCTGGAGGTATCCGGTGGTCATGCCGAGGAACTCGAAGAGCTTGCCCATCCACTCCGCCTGCCAGCGGACCAGGAAGTCGTTGGTGGTCACAAGCTGCACGCCGCGTCCGGTCAGGGCGTTGAGGTAAAGCGGCATCGTCGCCGTGAGGGTCTTGCCCTCACCGGTCTTCATCTCGGCGACCTTGCCCTCGTGGAGCACCATCCCACCCATGAGCTGCACATCGAAGGGCCGCATCTCCAGCACGCGCTTTGAGCCCTCGCGCACGACCGCGAATGCCTCCACGAGCAGGTCGTCGAGCACCGCCTGCGTCTCGTCATTGATGCGACTCTCGGCCTGCTCGATCTCCTGCTTGTGCCGCTGCCGCTCGCTGCTGTCGCGAATCTCGTCGCGCTCGCGCTTGAGGCGGTCGAGTTCGGCCTGGAAGGGTTCGATGTGCTCCTGAACGTGTTGCCTGAACGACTCCGTGCGCGCGCGCAGCTCATCGTCGCTGAGCCGCTCCATCTCCGGCTCCAGCTCATTGATCTGCTCGACGCGCGGGCGCAACTGCGCCAGCTCTCGCTCATTCGGGTCAATTATGCGCTTTATGAGTGATCCAATCACGGTGTTTCCATCGCCTCACTGGCTGTGTCTGCATCGATTTGCGTCTCAGGCGGCTCGTCGGACGGCGCTGCTTCATCGGTCGCCTCGCCGTGGTCCGCCCAGTAATCCGCCGGTCCGTCCTCGGGGCAGGGGTCCTCGGGCGGCTCGTCATTGCCGAAGAGACCGTTGATCTCCGCCCCGACCATGAAGTTGTCGCTGATGTCTGAGTAGCCTATCTTCCACGTCAGGCAATGCTCGCGGCGGCGCAGTTGCGCCTCCCACGCCCGCAGTTCGCCGCTTGAGAGATCGTAGCGACCACCAAGGCGCATGCGCCACCTGTCCGTCGCCCTGATCTGCACGTTCGTCTCAAGCTCCGTCTTCACGTCCACGTCATCCCACGCGAAGGGCGTTCGCCCGCCGGTGGCCCACTGCTTGACCTCGACGTTGCCGGCGAACCAGTCGGTCAGCCGAGCGGCGCCGCCAAGCCCTGCGCCCAGCGCGGCGTAGTGATTGCCGTCACCGTAGAGCGCTCCGGCGGCATCGACCCACCACCACGTCTCGCCAGGCTCGTACATCCCCTCCGGATTTCCGGTCAGCCGGCTCTGCAGCTTCAGCCGATCCTCGGCCACCGGGTCAAGCCGGTCCTCGCGACGCTGCTTGTAATGACCGGCCGAGAGTGCGGTCTCAAGCTGATAGTCACCGCCGAGCACATCCCACTCGCCCTCGGCTCCCACCTCCGGGAAGCGATCAACCGGCACGATCCGATCGATGTCCTGGCGCATATCCTCCCGCAGTCCGAGCCTGAGCCAGAGCTTCGAACTGTCATCGACATCGTAGACGGTCCGACTGGACATCTGCAGCGGGCGAAGCTGTCGCCAGCGCACATTGGCCGCGGTCCTCGGATTCCCCGTCGGATCACCGATGTTGAAGCTCCAGCCCAGGCGCAGGCCGTCGCGACTGGTGTACGTCGGGAACGGCCACACGCTGGGCATATCCTGATCGCTTCTGCCGAAGGAGTAAGGAATCTCCGGCAGCACGGGTATGTTCAGCCCGTGAATGCGGATCGACCCGCCGTAGACGACGACCTGGTCGGTCTCCGGATCCCAGCGGAAGCGATCCGCGCGCAGACTGTAGTGCGGATCGGGCCTGCTGCAGGTCGTGAAACGCCCGTTGGTAAGGTAAACGATCTCGTCTTCGGTCGTGATCTCCTGTGCGTAGGCGAAGCCGCAGGTGACGTCGTCGTCGGCGTCACCCTCGCCGATCGGGACCATGATCCCGCCGTGCCGCAACGAGTACTGCGCGGTGCGAGCGTCGTAATACGCCGAGTCACCTCTCATCGCCCCCCGCGGCGTGACGATGCGAACACTCTCGAGCATCTCGAAGCGCCCGCGAGAGATGTCGCCCTCGATCAGATCGGCCTCGATGCGAACGAACTTCGATGGGTCCTCAACCACCTGGCTGAACACGCGCGCGTTGCCCCGCAACGTGACCAGCCGGCGGTCAAACGAGAAATCCACCTGGTCCGCATCGAATTTCGTGACGACTCGCTCCGCCGCGCAGGGGGCGGTCGCCCCGCCTGCCATGCCGATGACGAGCAGGCACGCAAACGCCGCTCTCCACCCGAAGCGGACAGCGCCCGTCTGCGTCAAAGATACTTTCTGACCCGCGTCCGGCGGCCTCCGTGTCCTCGTCAGCGTCCTCGCCTTTTCGCCGCAGTGGCGGCTGCTTCTGTGCGGTCGGTGACGCTGAAATTATAACACACGGTCGTTCGGGCAGGCAAACGCCCCGCCGGGAGGGAGGCGGGGCGATTTGCCGGTCCAGTATAACCCCTCTTGAGGGCACTTCTTGTGACGGCGCGGCGGACGCGAATGTTCAATCTTCCAGCATTGTTTTCACACTTGTGCGCAGGCGCGCGATGGCCTGTGTGTGAATCTGACACACGCGCGATTCTGTGACATCCAGGACCTCCCCGATCTCCCGCAGCGTAAGCTCGTCCTGATAGTAAAGGCCGATGACCACGCGGTCGCGCTCCGGCAGGTCATCCACCGCCATCGCCAGCAGTTCGTGGAGGGCCTCCCTGTCCATGATCTCAGCGGGATCCTCGCCGTGAAGGGTCGGCTCACCGGGACGCGCGGTTTCATCGACCTGCAGCGTCTCATCGACCTCCATCATCTCCTCAAGCGATGACACGGCCATCGAGCTTGTGAGAGACAAAAGCTCCTGATACTC
Organism: Armatimonadota bacterium; assembly: GCA_046540615.1. GTDB lineage: Bacteria > Armatimonadota > Zipacnadia > Zipacnadales > UBA5352 > UBA5352. The sequence goes on from JBKHFA010000016.1 coordinate 6,667, forward strand.
CGCCGCTGAGAGTCGCAGCCGCCGGCAGATCTCCGCTTCGGTTGGCCGCCGGCCAAGTTGCCGGCTTAGCTGCGCGATGGCGGTCTCGAGTTCGCGGTAGCGCCTGCGGACGCTGCGAGGAGCCCAGTCCCTCGAGCGCAGCAGCTCCATCACTTCGCCGCGAATCACGGTGCTCGCGTAGGTTCCGAACTTCACGCCACGCCCCGGCTCGAAGCGGTCGGCCGCCTTGATCAGCCCCACGATCCCTGCACTTTCGAGATCCTCTCGATCGACGCTGTCGGGCAGCCGCACCGCCACACGTCCGACGATGTACTTCACCAGGCCCACGTGCTCGAGAATCAGGCGCTCGCGCTCTGCTTCATCGACCGTGGGAGATATCTGAGGGCATCGCTCCGCTACCAAGCCTATCACCTCAAAGGGTTCATCGGCAGTCAGGGACCGGGGCTTAAGTGAGCTGGTCAGGTTCCGGCCGCGCGGCGTAGTCCAGTTCCGCGTTCGGGCTCAGGTCAACCGCGCGCACGGCGATGTATTGCCCCGAGGCCCTCCGACACAGCGACTGCAGCGGCATCAGCGAGCGTGGCTCCGCGATCGCGGCGAGCGGCCGGCCCCAGCCGTGCTCGGCGGCGAGCTGATCGAGCATCGCGACCCACGCGGCCGAGCGCGCGGGCATCATCGCGGCGACCGTGCGGTCTCCTTCGCGATGCGCCGATGCGGCCAGCTCCTCCTGAAGCTCCGCGGACGGGAAGACAGCTTTGATCTTCCCATCGGACATCAGACAGTCGGAGATCAGCCCCGCCAGTCGCGGGCGCACGCGCAACGCCAGCCGCTCGACGTCCTTCGTCTCAGAGAGCGCCTCCACCACCCCGCCCACCACCGAGACCGGATCGCGCAGCGGCACTCCACCCCAGAGTAACTCGCCGCACACCCTCCGCAGCAGTCCCGCATCGAGGCCCGCGGCGTCGGCGGCCTCGGCCAGCGCCGGATGGCTCCGTCTCAACCCCGCGAGCAGCGCGGCCGCCTGCTCGAGATCGAAGATCTCCGCCGCATGGCGACGCAGCGTGCTCCGCAGATCCTCCGTCAACGCCTCCACGGCAGTCATCAGCACGAAGCCGAGGCCGCCGAGTTCGTCTGCCTCGTCACGGTTAACCCACACACCGGTGCGCCCGTCGGCAAGCTCCGCGGCCGTGCCGATGTCCGGCGTGGCGCCCGCGTGGGGCGCGACGGCGAGTGTTCTGCCCGGACGAATCCGCCCGCGAGCCAGCACCCCGGATCGCAGCACGATCGCGTACTCCGTCGCTCCCAGTTCCAGCGAATCTCGTACCACGATCGGAGGAATGTCGAATCCGAGTTCACGCGACGCTCGCGCGCGCAGGGCCGGCAGGGCCTCCATCAGCCCCCCGGATCCCTCCAGCAGCTCCAGCAGGCCCATCCCCAGCTCGAGATTCAGAATGCCCGCATCCCGCTGTGATGGCACTGATGCGCCACCTGACCGCGGCTTCACACCCGTTCGGCTGAGCCACCACGCGCCGCCGGCGAGCAACGCTCCGCCCAGCAGCGTCGGGAGCCTCGCCACGCCGGGGAAGAGGCCGAGCCCCACGAGCGTGATGGCCGCAGCAACCAGCGGCCACGGGCTTATGAGCATCTGCGAACCAAGCTCACCGGCGAGCGACAGGCTGCCCGCTGATCGAGACACCATCAGCGCCGCGGCTGCGGCCATGATCAGCGCGGGCAGCAGCGTGACGAGGCCCTGACCGGTGGCAAGCATCACGGAGCGACCAAGCGCATCTCCGAGGGAGGCGTCGCCACTTACCCCGCGGGTGATCCCCGCCAGCGCCGAGAGCGCGACGATGGCCACGGTCGCGATCGCCTCTCCGCGCAGCAGTCGGCCCGCGCCATCCATCGCGCCGTAGAAGTTCGCCTCGCGCTCGAGTCGCCGGACCTCCGCCCGCGCCTCCCGCGCGGGCATCTGCCCGGCGCTCACCGCGGTGTCGAGGCCCATCTGCTTGCCCGGCAGCGCGTCGAGGGCGAAGCGAGCGGCGACCTCGGCCATGCGGCCCACGCCTGAGGTGACCATCACCACCTGCACGATGGCCAGCACGATCAGCACGCCCAGTCCGGCGATCGCGTCCGCGCCGGCCGAGGCGGCTCCGAGCGTGGGGACGAGCGTGCCGGCCTGTCCGTCGATGAGGATCATGCGGCTGATACACAGGCAAAGAACGATCCGCCCGAGGCTCGAGAGCACGAGCAGCGGAGGCATCGAAGTGAGGTTGAGCGGGTCCGAGGTCGCGAGCGACACGACCAGCACACCGGTGGCCGCGCCGAGACTCAGCGCCAGCAGCAGATCCACCAGCAGCGCCGGCAGGGGCAGCAGCAGCGCCAGCAGTGCTCCGGCGGCGAGTGCGGCGCCCAGCAGTTGCGGCCCCACCTCGATCCCTGCCGACGCGACGGACCGCACGTTCGTCAGAGTCACCGGATTACGCATCGCTGCGCCTCCTGGCCGTCACTGAGCGTCGCTCCCGCGTGAGTGGATGGCCCTCGGTGTCGCGCATCTCCTCCTCGACCTCGCTTCGCGTCATCGAGGCGCCGCGGAGCCAGAGTGCGCGCCCGGCGATCGCGTCCAGCGCTGCCACGGCCATCAACACGATCAGCAGTGGCCACCCGACCGCGGGCAGGATCGCCCCGATCGTGGTCATCGGCTCCTGCAGCAGTTCCGCCGAGCGCGGCGTCTCCGAGAGCCTCCCGATCTCGAGCAGCACCCCGCGCACGGCCGCCGCCACCGCCACGCCTCCCAGCGCCGCCAGCAGAAGCGCCCGCGCCCCCTGCCAGCCGTCGATCATCGAGGACCTCGCCTCGCTACGCGCCGCGAGGGACGCGGATGCGGCCTCTCCTCGACTGCCGATCTGCGTGATCTGCGCCGCAATCGCCGCCCCGAGAGCGACCGCCCCGATCACCGCCGCCACGAGACCGGCCTCGATCGCGATGCCGCGCAGCACACTCAGCGCCGACTCAGGCCGGGCGGCCTCCGTCAGAGCAACATCTACCCACCCGGCCACGCGATCGACCACCGCGGGCCCGGCGAAGGCCGCCAGCAGGCCGATCGCGGCGATCACCGCCGCGGCCACCAGCGCCGGACTGGCGGGCGTTGACCCCGCTCGCCACAGGCGCGAAAGCTTCCTTTCACTCGGCGGATGCCGCTTTGCATCGTCAGCCACGGATAGTCTCCCCTCAGCCCGCCAGCAGGTGGAAGGCCGCCTCGATCGCCTGCGCGGCGCGCAGGCCCTGCTCCACGACCACACCCGCGAGCAGCGGCGCGCTCACCATCAGTCCGAGCAGGCCGCTTGTCCACCGCACGGCGGGAGCGGCGTCGGCAAGCCCGATCCCGGGCGCAATCCGATCGAACGCCGCCAGCGACAACTCGGCCACGTAGATTGCCGCCAGTGCGGGTGCCGCGATCGCAACTCCCGTCCACAGCATCACCCCGGCGGCCTCCAGCAGGCCCGGCAGGCCAGCCACCGTCCAGCCCCCGCCGATCGGCAGCGTCTGCACCCCGCGCGCCAGCGCCCCCAGCAGCCAGTGATGGCCGTCCGCGGCCAGCAGCGCGGCGGCCGCCAGCAGATAGACCAGCCCCGCGAGAGGCCCGCGCCCCTGCGCCCTCGCGCGCGCCTCTCCGGCGCCAAGGAGGCTGTCGAGCAGTTGACCTGCGATCAGAAACCCCCAGAACGCGAGCGCGCCCGCAAATCCGGCGGACAGCCCCAGTGCCGCCTCCTGCACAAGCAGCGCCGCGTAGCCGAGCGGTGGCACGGCGGCAAGCCCGTCGGGAACACTCGCGGCGGGCATGAGCGCGATCGCCAGCGCGGCCGCAAGCCCCAGCCGCAGCGGAACCGGGAAGCCCGGCGTGTTCAGCGGTGGAATCACCGCAAGCAGCCCACCGCAGCGCGCAAAGACCAGCCCCAGTAGCGGCGCCTGCGCCAGCCACTCATCCACGTCTGCTCACCGCCCCGCTCGTGAAACCTGTCGGCGACAACGTGACAATCTTGAATCTCGCTGAGGATGATCTCATCGCATCATCTCCGGGAGATTCGTCCACAGTTCCAACCAGAATCCGCCCAGCACCGCGACCATCCAGCCGCCGAAGATCAGCAGCGCGCCTCCCGCCGCCAGCAGCCGCGGCACCGTCGAGACGGTCACGTCCGTCTGCCGCAAGGCCGCCTGCGCAGCCGCCACCGCAAGACCCGCCGCCACCGCGGCCGCAAGCACCGGCAGCGCGACGTAAAGCGCGATCAGCAGCGCGCGCTGGGCAAGTTCAAAAAGCTCCGGCGCCTGCGTGAGCGGTCACCTCCGGGCGGGACTATCCGATGGTGGACACAAGGGCCTCGGCGAGCAGCGCCCACCCGTCCACCATCACGAAGAGCAGGATCTTGAAGGGCAGTGAGAGCAGAGGGGCCGGGAGTGTAAGCATGCCGACGGACGCGAGCGTGCTCCCCACCACGAGATCGATGATGACGAAGGGGAGATAGATGACGAAGCCGATCAGGAAGGCCGCGCGCAACTCGCTGATCGCGAACGCGGCCGCCAGCACGCTCAGCGGCGCGTCTTCGCCAGTCTCCGGCGTTCCTGCCCCGGCAAGGTCCGCCATCAGGAGGAGATCGGCCGGTCTGACCTGCCGCGCGAGCGAGGCTCGCAGCGGCTGCTCCGCGTGCCCGGCGGCGGTGGCCACGTCGATCTCACCGGCCATCAGCGGTCCCGCGGCATCCTCCCACAGCGGCTCAAGCGTGGGCAGCATCGCCACGATCGTGATAAGAATCGCCAGGCCGATCAGCACGTAGGTCGGGGGGATCTCCTGAGCCCCGATCCCCGCCCGCAGGAAGAGCAGCACGACGATGATCCGCGCGAACGAGGTCACGACCGCCAGCAGCGCCGGCGCCAGCGAGACGGAGGCGAAGAGCAGCAGCAGGCGCACGTAGGCGCCTTCATCGCCGCCGCCGAGATCGACGCCGACCACCGCTTCCTGCTGCGCCGACACCGGCGCGCCCGCAACGAGGAGCGCGATCGCCGCGGGAAAAGCCCTCAGGCGGTCACATCTCATCGCGCTTCGGTCCCCCCGACCCGTCGTCGTGTGATCGCCACTCGGCAATGCGCGCCACCTGACCGGAAGTGCCGCCTACTACGATCCGCCTGTCCTCGACCTCGATGAGGTAGAGCCAGCGATCGCCTCCGAGATGCCGCGCCTGAATCACGCGCATCGGCCCCTCGGCGCCCGCATCAAGCTGTCCGTCGCCCAGCCTGCGGATGCCGAAGTACACGAGGTAGATGATCCCCACCACCACCGCGAGGCTCAGCAGCGCCTGGCCCAGCAACCACCACTGGCTGCGCCCCGTCATCTCAGCGCCCTGCGCCCACGCAGCCGGCCCGCAGCAGGTCGCCGCCGCGAAAAGGGCCGCGAGGCATCGGCGACTCATCGCTCACTCTCCACGCTGCCGGCGATCTCGGTGATGCGCACGCCCATCTCATCATCGATGGACACAAGCTCTCCCCGGGCCACCACCCGGTCTCCGATCACCACCTCGACAGGCTCGTCCACCCGCTGGTCGAGCGCGATCACGGCGCCCGCACCGATGCTCAGCAACTCGCCCACGGTGATCGAGGCCGAGCCAATCCTCACCTTCACCGGGATTGCAAGTCCGCTCAGAGCACTCAGCGAGGCGCCCTCCAGCGCCGTGAGGCCCTCAGCGGTGTCCAACCGCCGATCGTTCTGCTCAGAAGCCATCAGATGTTTCCCCCAACCCGTCTTCACGATCTGTCAACACGGCCCCCTTTGTCCGCACCGCCCGCATCCCCTCGCGAGCACCGGGACGTCCCTCCGCGACGACCGCCTCCCCGGCGCTCAGTGCCGCCTTGAGAGCAGTCTTCTGTCCAAGCAGGAGCACGTCGCCGCACTCCAGCGTCAGCAACTCCGGGAGTGGCACCGGCTCCGACCTGATAGCCGCCTCGACCGTCACGTTCGCCTGCAGCAGAAGCTCCGGTCGATCCCTCAGCGTCGTGACAGGTGCCCCGGTCCCGCGCGTGTGCTGGCGCGCGATCTCCTCTCCGACCACGATCACGCCCGCGTGTATCTCCTCCGCGAGCGTCAGATCCGCGACCACCACCGCTCTCCACTCAGCGGCGATCTCCCCCGGCGCATCAGCCTGCCGTAGAATCTCGCCCGCAGACCCCGCGTCGAGCGCGGCCACCAGTTCCCGGACGGCTCGATCGGCCCATGCATCAAGCAGCGCGAGATCGAGCGCCGTCAGATGGGTGTCGGGATTTTCGGGCACGTCCGCTCCAAGGCTGACGCAGATCAGACCCACCGCCGCCGGACTCGTCAGGCCCACCATCACCGGCGCTCCACCCGCGCGGAACCAGGTGACACCATCTCCGCTCGCAACCCTGGCGGCATCGCGATGCTGACACAGGGTCGCAACTCGCATCCCGATCTCCATCGCGCCACGCCACGATTCCACGACGCCAACCAGCCTGCTACGCAGGCGCCCGCGCTCCGCAGGAGTCAACTCCTCGACCGGCGGCGGTGTGAATACCGTCGGCTCCCCGCAATGATCGATCAGCACGCTTACTCTCCCTCCAGCATCAGACGCAGACGTCCGCCGTCGTCGATGTCCACCTGAGCCGCCGCGCGCTCACGCTCACGCTGGCGGAGAACGCACGTCGCCACCATGCGTTCAACCGCAAGTCGTCGTCGCCCCGCCTCAGCCAGGCCCTCGCGCGCCTGCGTCAGCGCATTCATCGCGTCCTCCAACTCATTCTGCTGCCGCGCCGCTTCCGCATTGAGACGCGCGGCGCAGTGTTGCGCGTTAGTAAGCACTTCGCCGTCCGTCGCGTCGGATGCGGCGCACTGCCGGCAGGTTCGCACCTGCTCCTGCAGCAGGCGCACCCTCCCCCGCGCGGCCTCAACCGCCCGCAATGCGGAAGCCTCACTCAGCCGCGCGAGTTCCTCCTCGCCTCGCCGCCACTCGAGCAGCCGCTCGAGCCGCGCGACATCTCTGTCAGCCATCATCCGTCACCAGCTCTCTGAGACGTTCAACGCAGCGCGCAGGGCTGGTGCGATCATCAGGCTGCTGCCGGAGAAAGCTGCGCATCGGCCCCAGCAGCTCCAGCGCGCGGTCCACCTGCGGGTTGCTCCCTGACTCATACGCGCCGATGCTGATCAGATCGCGCGCGTTCTCATACGCCGCGAGCAGCTCTCGGAACTGCGACGCCGCGGCAGCGTGCTCGTGGCTGATGACATCGCGCATCAGTCGCGAAACACTCTCCGTCACCGCGATCGCCGGGTAGTGATTGCGATTCGACAGGTCACGAGAGAGCACGACGTGGCCGTCGAGGGTCGCGCGCACCACGTCCGCGATCGGCTCATTCATGTCATCCGCCTCGATCAAGACCGTGTAAAGCCCGGTGATCGTCCCGCGCTCCCCGGCCCCGGCGCGTTCGAGCAACTCCGGCAGCATCGTAAACACCGACGACGGATACCCCCGCGTCGTGGGCACCTCTCCCGAGGAGAGACCGATCTCCCGCTGCGCCCGCGCCAGCCTGGTCAGCGAATCCATCAGCAGCAGCACATCCATCCCCTGATCGCGGAACCACTCAGCGATCGTCGTCGCGGTGAGCCCGGCCTTGAGCCTGGCAAGCGGCGGCTCATCGGACGTGGAGACCACGACCACGCAGCGCTCGAGGCTCTCACCGAGATACTCCTCCACGAACTGCAGCACCTCGCGGCCACGCTCGCCCACGAGCCCGATGACCGTCACGTCCGCGGATGTGTTACGCGCCATCATCCCCAGCAGCACACTCTTCCCCACGCCCGAGCCGGCGAAGATACCCACCCGCTGGCCCTTCGCGCATGTGAGCAGGCCGTCGATCGCTCGCACGCCCACCCACAGCGGCTCGCTGACGCGGCGCCGGCTCATCGGCGCCGGAGCCTGCGCCCGCGTGCATCGGCGCTCGACCGCCTCGATCGAGCCGCGATCATCCAGCGGCCTCCCGGTCGGCCCCACGACCCGCCCCAGCAGCCCCGGCCCCACCGGCACCCGCAGATCATCACCCAGCGCCGTGACGCGAGCACCCGGCGCAATCTCACTCGACCGTCCGACCGGCAGCAGCAACACCCTGTCATCGCGAAAGCCGCAGACCTCCGCGATGATCGACTCAGCGTCCGCGCCGCGCGAAATGCGGCAGATTTCGCCGATCCGGCATGCCGGACCGCGCGACTCGATCGTCAGCCCAACGACCTCCGTCACCACCCCGCAGCGCCTCAGCACCGGCGCCGTGCGCGCCGTCTCAATCAGCGCATCCAGCCATGCGGGCTCCGCTCGCGCGCTCATCGAGCGTCACCCCCGCGCTCGCCACCCGCATCGGCGGTCCTCGCGGCGTCAAGCCCGTCGAGCAGTCGGGCCTGCATCTCCTCGAACTGTGTCTGCAAGCGCGCGTCAACGATGCCCCGGTCGCTCTCAACCACGCACCCGCCGCGCTCGATCGAGCCGTCGGGGATGATCTTCAGCGAAGCCGCCTCGTCGGGCGTCGGGACGATCTCCCTGATCGTTGACTGCAGCACCTGCGCGTCCAGCGGATGCACGCGCACTCTCGTCTCCGCCGCCGCCGCAACCTGCTCGAGCGCCGCGCCCACGGTCCGGGACACCATCCCCGGATCCGTCCGCAGTTCCCGCTGCACGATCCGCCGCGCCACCTCCACCGCAATGCGCACCACGTAGGGCTGCAACTCGCTGAGCAATTCGCGTCGCTGCCGCGCGAAGCCGCTCAATATTGCCTGCACCAGCCGGCGCATGCGCTCCACTTCGTCGGACTCGACCGCCCCGGCAGGGGCCTCCACCGCGGGCTGGCTCTCGGCGGTCGGGCCAGCACCTGAGCCGTCCGCCGAGCCGTCCATCCGCGCGGCCTCCATCTCCCGGGAAGCAAGTTCCGCGCGCTTGAGAACACGCCGTCCGCGCCCGTTCATGACCTTACCAGCCTTGCGCGCAGGGCCGCCGCGAGCGCGGCGACCATCCGCGAGTCAGGGGGCGTCGACGCGGAGCGAGCTTCACAGACCAGCGCCTCATCCCGTCGCAGGCGCTCGACCACCGCCTCGGGCGCAAGCGCAAAGACCGCACGCACGATCTCCTCACGCTCCGCCGCGAGCACGCGGACAAGCTCCCCCTCCGGCACGCCGTCAAGGAAATCCAGCGGCCCCGGCTCCCGCGCGGCGTCGTCCGCCTGAGTATCTCGCCGCAGAGGCAACTGGGCGGCAACTCCCGCGATCACCAGCACAAAACCCACCCCGGCTGCCGCCCACAGCCACCACGGCTGGAAGAGGAATGTCTCGTCGATCACGCCGGTGTCGGGAGGTGGTGCGATCTCCGGGAGGTGGGACACGCCTTCGTCGTGGAGTATCCGGCCGCTGCTGTCTACGATGGTGAGAGAGTCGGGGGCAAGGTCGGGGATGGTCCGGAGGCTCAACACACAGACCGCCTCGAGCCAGTCAGGCGTCGGCGCGAAGTCATCATCAAGCGTCAGGCCCACGCCGACCTGTGGTGACACGCCACCGTCATCCGACTCCGGCGACACGATCGCAGTCACCGAGTCGACACCCGCGAAGCCCGAGAGTGTGTGCTCGAGCCTGTCGGCAAGTTCCGCGCTTTCGCGCGCCTGTGTGCCGGGCATCGGGGTGGACAGAAGTCCACCAAGTCCCTGCGCGGAGACAGGTCGGTCGCTCCCCGCGCTCGCGGGAGCGATCGTACACGCAATTATAAGCACCACCGGAAGCACGACCACCGGCAGATGGCAAAATCCCGGCATGCGAACGCGTTCGGCCACGAGAGAGTCCCCCGATTCTCAAGGCCTGCTCAATGTGATGGTCTCCCTGTGACGGCGTCGTTCGCCTGACTCTCGGTGGATTCCTTCACATGACGGGGAAAATTTAAGAAAAAAGGCGGGCCGCCGTTGGCGACCCGCCTTCTCCACGCTCCACCCGTGGTAAGGGGCTGCTGCGATGCAAGCTGCATTGCGGCGGCGCGTGCGGCCCGACCGATCAGCCCGGGTGCTGATAAGGAGGCGAACACTTCTGCGATGTCGGGCCGCAATCACTGATGCGTATGTTAGTTTGTTGAGGCTCACGGGCCAAACCTGAACAAACTTCTCCCTGAAGTATACCCGCACACACTGGCCGGGTCAAGCGTATATGAAGATTCTTTTGTGTTTTTTCACAATGAAGTGTGATCGGGGCGTGGCGCCCTCACGGAGTGCATAAACGCGTCGGAAGCATCCCGGCTTCCATGAGGTCTCCGATGAGAAACACTGAGCCGGTGACGCAAATCAAATCCTCGGGCTTTGCCAGCGCGCGCGCGCGTCGCAGAGCTTCCTGCGAGGAAATCTCCGTCTCCATCGACCGCCAGCAGCCGGCAGTCTGCTCCGCAAGACTTTCCACCCGCAGTGCCCGGGGCAGCAGCGCCTCGGTGAGTATCACATGATCCGCCGCCGAAAGCTCCTCCGCCATCGCCTCCACCGGCTTGCCCTTCGACGCTCCGAACACAAGGATCATTCGATCGTACTCAAGGTGCCGCCGCAGCGCGGTCATCAGCGCCCGCGCCGACGGCTGGTTGTGCGCGCAGTCGATGACTTCCCACGGCCGCGCTCTCACCAGTTCGACCCGCGCGGGCCAGTACACGCTCCGCAGCCCCTCCTGCAGGGCGCCCCGGGGTATGCTCAGCCCCTCCCGATGCAGCGCCTCGCATGACGCCCCGGCCACTCCCGCATTCAGCACCTGGTGCCGTCCGCACAGTGACATCTGCGCCGTGAACGTCTCGCCGCGGAACTCCCCCTCCACCCGCTCGCCGAGCGGGGGCAGCTCGCCCGGCTGCACGTCCCGTGGCGAGAGCTTCTCTGCGTCGAGCAGCGTGAAAGGTGTCGCGAACTCGATCGGCGCGTCCATCCCGTCGGCCACCCGCCGCATCAGCCGCTCGATGCTCTCGGGCTGCGGTGCGACCACCACCGGCACTCCCGGCTTGATGATCCCGGCTTTCTCCCTCGCGATCTGCGGCAGCGTGTTGCCGAGTATGCTCATGTGATCCAGCCCGAGCGTGGTGATCACTGAGAGCTTCGGGGTGATGACATTCGTGGCGTCAAGTCGTCCGCCGAGACCCGTCTCAAGCATGCAGATGTCCGGTTGCTCGCGCGCGAAGGCCAGCATGCACATCGCCGTGAGCACCTCGAAGAAGCTCGGAAACCGCAGTCCCTCCTCCACCACCTGCTCCACCGCCGGCCGCACCTCGTCGGCCAGTTCCGCCACCAGCTCCTCGCTGATGCAGCGCCCGTCGATGCGTATGCGCTCGCGCCAGCTTACGAGGTGCGGTGAGGTGAAGAGCCCCGTGCGGTAGCCCGCGGCCCGGCAGGTCGCCTCCACCATCGCGGCGACCGAGCCCTTCCCCTTCGTCCCGGCGATGTGCACCGCCGTCACTTGCTCATGCGGATCCCCCAGCAGCTCCATCAGTCGCTGCGTCGCCTCGAGGTTCATCCGCTTCCCCGCCCGGCGCGTCAGGCCGCTGCGCTCGGGATTCGTCAGCAGTTCAAGCCACTCACTTGTCTCTGCGTAATCCACCCTCGATCTCCTCCCCGTCCCACGTTTCCGAGATGTCGGATGCGGCCTGAATGTCTTTCATCAGCTCACGCCGGTCCGCATCCGGCCCATCGCGGGTCGGTGTGCGCACCATGCTTGCGGTGATGATCGTCACGATCGACAGCGCCGCGGCCGCGATGAAGACGTACTCATACCCGTAGACATCCCAGAGGTACTTGCCGCCGATGAACGGGACCGCCATCGACAGAGTGTGATTCAACGAGATGCCCATCGCCAGCGACGGGGACACGTCCTCAGGGCGCTCAGCGATCTTCGCGAGATATGAGCTGCGGGCGTTCTCCACGCCCAGCAGCATCTGATCGAGCACGTAGCAGGCGTAGAGCACCCACACCGGCCAGCCCTCGGGCAGCCCGATGTCATTCGCGAATGCGTATCCAAGACACAGCAGCATCACGACCACGCCGTCCGCCATCAGAACTCGGCGCTCGCCCCACGAGTCGATCAGATCGCCGAGGCCCTGCTGGAAGAACACGCCGATCACCGAGGCGACGATCCAGAGCTTCGCAAAAGTCGAGGCGGGCTCACCGTAGATCGTCACAAGCACCCACGGGGCGAAGGTGATGAAGACCTGCTTGCGCGCGCCGTAGAGAGCGCAAAGCACGTAGTAAAGCGTGTATCTGCGCCTGACCACGAGCTTCCCGCGCGGGTGTTCGTGCTTCTCCGCCTTCATGCGCAGGTAAAAGATGCCGCCGAGCACCGAAACGAGTCCGCCCACCGTGAAGATGAGGAGATAGTGGTGTCCGAGGGCGGCGATGACGAGCCAGACTGCGCCCGCGCCGATCACATTGGCTCCGACCCGCGCGGCTGAGGCCTGCCCGAGCCGACGACCGTGCTGTCCGACGCTCCCGAGCTGCATCGCAATCGCGCTGCGCATCGGCATCTCGACGTGCTGGCCGACGCTCCAGATGACGGTGAAGATGATCATATGCGTCCAGATCTCGTCGGTGATCCCGAGGCCGACCATCCCGACGCCGGTGAAGATCGACGCAAGTGCGGCCACGCGATTCTCGACCATGAAGAAGAGCGCGCCCGCAAGCAGCGCCACGAGAAAGCCCGGCAACTCGCGGGGGAACTCCAGCGCCCCACGCGCCGTCGCGCTGATCTCGAAGACGTCGTCGAGGTAGTTGTTGTACGTGGTCTGAAAGATCCCGTTGCCGATGCCGAGCGCAAACACCGCGAGCAGAAACACGACAAGCTGCGGGTTGTCGCGCATCTTCCGGCCTATCTTCTCACGCATCTATCCTGTCCCCACGCCGCTGTGACGTCATCTCAGTAAAAGCCCCCTCCGACCATGAGCCGAAGGGGGCTTTGTTCGGTCAGGTTCCGGGCCGCCCTACTCGAGATACTCGTAGACCGGGAACGCCTCGCAAAGCTCGCGCACCTGCGAGCGCACTTCAGCGAGGACGCTCTCGTCATCCCGGCCATCGTGGATCACGCGCGCGATCATCTTCCCGATCTGCGTCATCTCCGGCTCCTGCATCCCGCGCGTGGTCAGCCCCGGGGTGCCGGGGCGGATCCCGCTGGTCTGGTTCGGCGGCAGAGGATCGCCGGGGATCGCGTTCTTGTTCACCACCATCCCCGCCTCCTCCATCAGATTCGCCGCGTCGTGCCCGGTGATCTCCTTGTTCCGAAGGTCCACCAGCAGCAGATGGTTGTCGGTGCCGCCGGTCACCAGCGTGAAGTCCTCCTCAAGCAGCGACTCCGCCAGCGCGGCGGCGTTGCGGATGATCTGCCGCTGATACTCGCGGAAAAAGAGGCTCTGCGCCTCCTTGAATGCGACGGCCTTCGCCGCGACCACGTGCATGAGCGCGCCGCCCTGCAGGCCGGGGAAGACCGCGCGGTCGATGTCGCGCGCCCACTCTTTCGTGGAGAGTATAAACGCGCTGCGCGGCCCGCGGAGGGTCTTGTGCGTCGTCGATGTCACGACGTCGCAGACCGGGACCGGGTCGGGATGGACGCCCGCCGCGATCAGGCCCGCGATGTGCGCGATGTCCGCCAGCAGGAGCGCGCCGACCTCATCGGCGATCTCGCGGAACTTGCGGAAGTCGATCGTCCGCGGGTAGGCGCTTGCGCCGCAGACGATCAGCTTCGGCTTGACCTCGTGCGCGCGCTCGCGCACCTCCTCGTAGTCAAGCTGGTCGGTGTCCTCCGAAAGCCCGTAGAAGTTCGCGTCGTAGAGCTTCCCGCTGAAGTTCACGCTGTGTCCGTGCGTGAGGTGGCCGCCGTGCTCGAGCTTCATCGCGAGGATTCTGTCGCCAGGCTCAAGCATCGCGAAGTACGCGGCCATGTTCGCGGTCGAGCCGGTGTGAGGCTGCACGTTCGCGTGTTCGGAGCGGAAGAGCGCCTTCGCGCGGTCGATCGCCAGATTCTCGATCTGATCGTAGTACATGCAGCCGTTGTAGTAGCGCTTCCCGGGGTAGCCCTCGGTGTACTTGTTGGTCATGACCGACCCGGTCGCGGCCATCGTGGCGCGCGAGGCGTAGTTCTCGGACGGGATAAGCATCAGCGTGTCCTGCTGGCGCTGAAGCTCGTTGTGTATGATCTCGGCAACCTCTGCGTCTGCCTGTTGGAGAGTGCGGGTCATTATGCTCATTGTCTTCGGACCTCCGTGCAAGAGCCTGCAGGCCGTGGTGGCCCGGGCATCGTTGTATGCTTGAGATATGCCGGGAAATCCCGGTCGAGTCGGCGGGCGCCGCCCGCATCCGCGTCCCCGCCTCCCGGCCCCCTCGGGGTCCCTCAGTGAGAGACGGGGCGCATACCCGGACCGCCCCGTGCCTGATATGTCATGATGAATCGCATTGGTCTCGAGCCCTTCAGGGCAACTCGTCAGTTCCGTAGGTCAGGACAAAGCTTATTCCCTCGGCATCTTCGCCAAGGCCGCGGCGCAATACGTCCCAGACGACGCTCTGCTTCTCTCTCTCGCTGTAATCGTTCAGCGCGGGCGAGATGATGCGCACATGGACTCGCCCACCGATACCTTCCTCCGTCTCGATCGCGGCGTTGGGAAACGCTTCACGAAGCGCCTGCCGAGCCTTCTCCGCGGTCTCCTCATAGTTGTATGTCTTCGCCACCACGCTCTGCACCTCCCGTCATGAGAACGGCAGTCGATTCCGCACCCATTTGTACGATGCCGAACAGGCTTCGACGAACTCAGTCACATCGCGTCGATTCACCATGGGCTCGGGACGGTACCGCTCATTGTAATCCCATTTCCTGCAGATCGCCCAATTCTGCTTCATCTCATGATCCGAGGTCATCTGCGCCTCCAACTGCGCTGCATCCAGAAGACGGTCGAGACTGTGGCTCCGGGCACCACTCACGTCAATCGGAGTATCGGATGCGCGCATGAGAACAATCGCCTCGGACCATCGCGTCACCGATGTGCTTTCCCTGGTGTTGAGGAGTGTGATGATGTACGCTTTCAGAGCACATTCGACGGCATATCCAGCCAGGTAGTAGGCTCCACACAGATGTCGGTACTCAGCATCCGACGTTTCCCGGTCGCGCGTGGGCTCCTCCAGCAGTTCCTGTGCATCTCGAAGTCGCTTCGGTGCAGCTTTGAGCAGCTCCGTGTGTCCGTCGTATCTCACGTCCCCTGCTCCCCTTCACGGCGCTCCCTGGATGGTTGTCCGGGCACCCCCCTCGAATGCTCGTTCCCCCCCGCTCAGTGCCAGAAGTGCCGCATGCCCGTCATGACCATCGGGATGCCGTGTTCGTTCGCAGCCTCGATGACCTCGTCATCGCGCCGAGAGCCGCCGGGCTGAATGATCGCCGAGCACCCCGTGCTCGCGGCGGCGTCGAGGCCGTCGCGCGCCGGGAACATCGCGTCCGACGCCAGCACCGCGCCCTCCGCCCGGTCGCCGGCCTTGCGCGCGGCGATGATCGAACTGTCCACGCGGCTCATCTGCCCGGCGCCACAACCCACGATGTGCGCGCCCTGCACCAGCACGATCGCGTTCGACTTCACATGCTTGGCGATGCGGTCGGCGAAGACCATCGAGCGAATCTGCTCGTCGGTCGGCTTCGCCTCGGTGACGATCTCCCAGTCCTCCGGCAGCACCGCCGCGTAGTCGCGCTCCTGCACGAGCATCCCGCCGGGGATCGCGCGCATGTCGAGGTCCCCTACCCGGCTTGCCGGCGCGAAGTCCTCCAGCAGCATGATCCGCATGTTCTTCGACTTGCCCTTGAGTATCTCCAGCGCGTCCTGATCGTAGCCGGGAGCGATGATCGCCTCCACGAACGCGCCGATGATCGTCAGGTCGGTCAGCCCCGACTCCTCGTAGAAGCGCGGCTTGACGACCTCCTCGAGCCAGTCGCTGTTGAACACCTGCTCGGCGGTCTCGGCGTCCACCACGCGGTTGAAGCCCAGCACGGAGCCGAACGCGGAGACCGGGTCGGCGGTGTACGCGTCCTCGAAGGCCTGCGCGAGGGTCTCGGCGGATGCCGCGCCGCAGGGATTGAGGTGCTTGATGATGATCGCGGTCGGGTCCTCGAAGTCGCGCGCCGACTCGAGCGCCGCGGTCAGGTCGAGGTAGTTGTTGAAGCTCAGTTCCTTCCCGTGAAGCTGGATCGCGCCCGCCACGCCCGGCTCACTCGCGCCGAGGTCCTGGTAGAGCGCGGCGCTCTGGTGCGGGTTCTCGCCGTAGCGCAACTCGGCGGCCCTGCGCAGCTTCGGCGCGAGGACGGTCGGGAAGCCCGCCTCGTCCCCGGTGAACTGCTCGCGGAGGTAGCTGGAGATGGCCGCGTCATAGCGGCAGGTCATCTCGAAGGCCTCAAGCGCCATCTGCTTTCGGGTCTCGAGACTCGTCTCGCCGTCGTTGGCGCGAAGCTCCTCGACGATCCGGTCGTAGAACTTCGGGTCCGGGACGATGGTGACGTCGCGGAAGTTCTTCGAGGCCGAGCGGACCATCGACGGCCCGCCGATGTCAATCTGCTCGACGGCCTCCTCGAGCGTCACGCCCTCCTGCGCGATGGTCTCAGAGAACGGGTAGAGGTTCACCACCACCATGTCGATCATCGCCACGTTATTCTCTTCGGCTTCGGCCATGTGTCGCTCGTTGTCGCGCAGGGCCAGGAGGCCGCCGTGGATCTTCGGGTGGAGGGTCTTGACGCGTCCGTCCATCATCTCGGGGAAGCCGGTGTATTCATCGACGGCGGTGACGGGTATGCCCGCCTCTTCGAGGGTGCGCATGGTCCCGCCGGTGGAGAGTATTTCGACGCCCATCTCCGAGAGCACTTCACAGAAATCAACAACGCCGGTCTTATCTGAAACGCTTACCAGGGCACGCTTGACAGCAGCCACGGATGGGTCCTCCCTTGAAGCCTGCTGGAGACACGAGGAATGGGGCGACGAAGCCGCCGCCCTGTGAGCCGATTATACGCCCGCGCGAGGGGAGAGTCAAAGCGGGACGGCAACGGCGGGAATGGGCAATGGGGAACGGCAAAGCCGTTGACGTTGTGGCCCCGGCGCCCTCGCCGGGGGGAGTCGTTCGGTGTACCACAACGGCGACGGCGTGCGGACGAGGGCGTCCGGAGGATCGCAAGCGATCCTGTGGGAGTTTGCTGCGCAAACGTCCGCACTGCGGGGCGGCGACGACAACACCTCAATCCGCGGCTTCGAGCAACTCGCACTTGCTCTCGACCATCTCGTCGAAATCGTCCTCGCCAAGTTGGTCCTGGACCCAGCATCTGCGCATCGCCTGATCGGCCTTCGCCGTGGTGTCCACCACGTCCGGGTTGAACGCATCGTGCAGCATCCCGTCAAGGCTCGCCAGCTTGTGGTGCATGTCAGGGTCCCGCGCGAGGTCCTGCATCTCGTCCGGATCCTCGCTCACGTCATACAGCTCGTGCCCGTAGCCGTGATAGTGAATCAGCTTGTGCTCGTCCTTGCGCACCATGAACCAGCCGTTCCGCACACCATGCGCGTGATACTGGCTCATGACAACCTTCGGCAGATCGTCGTCATCACCCTCGCGCGCAAGCGGCATCAGGCTCACGCCCGGCAGGTCCTCGTCCCTCTCAGTCAGCTCGCACCCGGCCGCGTCCACGATCGTCGGGAAGAGGTTCACCTGGCTGACCGGCCGCTCGATCCGCTGGCCCGCCTCGATGTCCGGCCCGGCCATGATCAGCGGCACGCGCACCGACGGCTCGAAGGGCGCGCATTTCCACCACATCCCGTGGCTGCCGAGCATCTCGCCGTGATCAGAGGTGAAGATCACCACGGTGTCGTCGGCGAGGCCCTCCTCGTCGAGCGTATCCATCAGCCCGCCGACGAAGTTGTCCACGTAGCTGATCAGGCCGTGGTAGCCGCGGATATTCTTCATCCACGTCTCCTCGTCGATCAGTTCATCGACCTCAAAGTGGTAGCGCAGATCGCGGTTGAGCTGATTGAGCCTGCTCAGGTCACCGACCTCGGGGAACTCGACCTCGTCCTCGGGGTAGAGGTCGTAGTATTCCTCCGGCGCGTAATGCGCGAAGTGCGGGTTGCGGTAGCTGCTCCAGAGCATCCAGGGGCCGTCGTGGGCCTCCCTGGAGCGGAGGAAGTCCACGGATTTCTCGTAGACCTGCTCGTCAACGTTGCCCGAGATGTCTTTCGGGCCGGCTTTTTCGAGGCGCTCGCGCCCGCCCTTCCGGCGGCACACCGGGTTGCGGAAGAGCCCGCAGATGTCGCCGATCTCGCGGTGGCTGTCAAACTCGGTGTCCTCGAAGCCGTGGTCGCTGCATGGCTCGACGAAGTCGATCTTGCCGAAGGTGGTCACCGGCACGTCCTGCTGCTGAAGGCGATGAGCGAAGGTCTCCCAACTGTCATCGAAGGGCGCTCCGTTGTCCCAGCAGTGGATCTCATGCACGTGCCGCCCGGTGACGAAGCTGGCGCGGGAGGGGACGCAGAGCGGGCTTGCGCAGTAGGTGCTGTCGAAGATCGTTCCCCGCTCGGCGAGGGCGTCGAGGTTGG
>JBKHFA010000017.1:0-25271 GCA_046540615.1 Armatimonadota bacterium
TTCGGGTCGCTGATCCAGCCCTTCTCATGGAGAAGGTCCGTCACTTCCCACGGCATGCTCTTCCAGACTCGGCAGTGCTCGTGAAGGTTCAGCCACAGGATCCCCAGCGCGCACTCCGCCAGCTTCTCCCAGTCCAGTTCGCGTTCGTCACTCATTACTCTCACCACTCCTGTCTGCTGCAGTCCGGCATGATAGCGGGCCGGAAGCCCGGCCCACATGCTCACAAGCCCCTCCGCGTCATAAGACACAGCGAGCACTCCTACGCCGCCGGCTGATCGCCGGACGCTTCGGCCGGCGACGCGCCGCGGTGGCGCGACCGCTCGATGGTGGTCGTCGCGCCCATCACCACGAGGTAGACCGCCCCGGTGAGCAGGATGATGGTCGCGCCGGCGGGGAGGTCGGCGTCGTAGCTGACGCCGAGGCCGATGAAGGTGATGGCCGCGATGATAAGGGCGGAGATACCCATCACCTGCCAGAGCGACCGCGAGAAGCGGCTTGCGATCGCGATCGGGAGCGTGAGCAGGGCGATGACCATCACCAGCCCGACCACGGTGACGAGCAGCACCACCGTCAGGGCGGTCATGCACAACAGCAGAAGATAGAACGCCTCGGCGTTAACCCCGCGCAAGCGAGCGAACTGCTCGTCAAATGAGATCGCCACCAGTTGCTTGTAAAAGAGCAGGCCAAGGCCCACCACGAGCAGGTCGAGGCCCGCGATGAGCCAGAGACTCGTCGGCGTGACCATCAGGATGTTGCCGAAGAGATAGCTCATCAGGTCCTCGGCGTATCCCGGGGTCTGCGCGATGAAGATCACGCCGATGGCCATCCCGACCGCCCAGATGGCGCTGATGGCGGTGTCCTCACTCTCGCGCCAGCGGATGCTGACCATGCCGATCACCACCGCTGACAGCAGCGCGGCGACGATCGCGCCGTAGAGCGGGTGGAGCCACGGCCAGTCCTGCGTCACCTGCAGGTAGCGGGCGGCGCCGAGGCCGCCGAGCACGCTGTGCGCGATGCCTCCGGCGATGTACGTCATCCGCCGCGCGGCCACGTAGCTTCCCACCACGCCGCAGGCGACGCTGGCGAGCAGGCCTGCCGCGAGTGCGTACTGGAGGAACGCGTGCTCTCCAAGCGCCCGCATGAATTCAACCACAGCGGTCTCCCCGTCCATCGCTCTGATCGTGCCGGACCACGCGCAGGTCACTGCCGTACATCTCGGCGAGCAGCTCCCCCGTGATGTCGGTCATCTCGCTGGTCGGGTGGCGTTTTACCCGGCGATTCACGCAGAGCACGCTCTTCACGACGTCCGAGACGAAGCCGAGGTCGTGGGTGACGAGCACGATCGTCATCCGCTCGTTGAGTTCCCGCAAAAGCTCGTAGATTTCGCGCTCGGCGGCCACGTCGAGGCTGGCGGTGGGCTCGTCGAGCATCAGCATCTCCGGATCGGTCGCCAGCGCCCTCGCAATCAGCACACGTTGCTGCTGACCGGATGAGGAATCGACGAATCGCCGCTGCGCGAGATTCTCCGCGCCGGCGGTCTGAAGCGCCGCCTGCGCTCGTTCGCGCGAATCCCGCGTCCACGGCCCCGCGGCGCCGTCAATGCCGAGCCGCCCCATCAACACGACATCGAGCGCGGTGATCGGCAGCCGGCGGTCGTAGTTGAAATGCTGCGGCACGTAGCCGATGCGCGTCCTGACATCGACAGGCCGCTCGCCGAAAACGCGGACCTCGCCGGAGTCGGGCTGCAGAAGCCCGAGCATGAGCTTGAGCAGAGTGGTCTTCCCGCCACCGTTGGGTCCGACGATGGCACAGAGGTCGCAGTGCGGGACTTCGATGTTCACGTCTTCCAGCACCAGCTCTGTGTTGTACGAAAAATTCACCCTTGCCATCTCCACGACAGCCTCTTCGTTCATGCGTCGTCCCCCAGACCGCTGCGGATCTTGCGCGCCATCTCGCGAAGGTTGCTGAGGTAGTCGCGAGCCAGCGGATCGAGTTCGATGATCTGCGTGTCCACCTCGGCCGCGATTGCGCGCGCGGATCTGTCGGAGAACTGCGGCTGGACGAAGATAGCGCGCAGTCCCTCTTCTTCCGCCAGCTCAACGATGTGCTGAAGCTCGCGCGGAGCCGGCTCCTTGCCCTCGATCTCGATCGCAACCTGCTCCAACTCGTAGGCCCGAGCGAAGTAGCCGAAGGCCGGGTGGAAGACGAACATCTTCCGGCCGGCAAAAGGATCGAGCATCTCCGCGATGTCACGATCGACGTCCTCGAGATCCGCCAGCAGGGCCTCGAGATTCGCTTCATACGTCGCGGTTCGGTGCGGGTCGAGGCGCGTCAGTTCGTCACGGATCGTCTCCGCCTGAACGGCCGCAAGCTCCGGGTCAAGCCAGGTGTGCGGATCGAGACGACCGTGCTGGCGCCCCTCCTGGTGGTCGTGGTCGCCGATGGGCTGCAGTTCGATCCCGCGTCGCAGGTCCACGACATTCAGGTGCGGCATCGACGCCGAGATGCGCCCCATCAGCGTCTCCTCGAAAGGCACGCCGATGCGAAAGTAGACGTCGGCCCGATCGAGCGTGGACATCTGCGCGGGCGCGGGCTCGTAGGTGGTCGGTGACTGGCCCGGGCCGACAAGCACTTCCACCGAGACGCGGTCGCCGCCGATTCGCTCCACGATGAACGCCTGGGGCGGGATACTCACGCAGACGCTGACCGAGGCGCGAGTTGCGTCGCCCTCGGGGGACCTTGCGGCTTCGCGCTCGCAGCCCGCGGCCATCAGCGCCACGACCGCGAGCATCGCGACCGCCGCGCAGCGCCCACATCGCTGAGAGTTCACTCGCCTCCCGCACCTTCCTCAAGGTCGATGCCGTCGATCAGGCGCCGCAGAAGCTGCTCATCGCCCGGCGATTCCTCGTACTCGTACGCCTCCTCGAGCCTGGCAACAAGCTCGCGGAATTCGTCGTTCTCCTCCATCAGCTCATCAAGCTTGCGATCGGCCTCAGCCGCAGCCTCAGTAAGCTCGTCGAATTTGACATCGAGGCCGATGAGTTCGGCGAGGATCGACGTGGTCTTCAGGATACTCCGCGGAAAGGTGGGCATCTCAAGGAACGGATAGTGCGGGATCTCCGCCACGAGGCTGCGCATTCTGATCCCGACCTCGGCAGAGTGCCGGGTGAGCGAGGTGATGATGCTCGACGGGCCCTCGTACTCGCCGAACAAAAGGCCGGCGTCGGCGAGTTCGGGCTTGAGCTTGTCGTCGCTCACCGATGCCCGCACCCGAGGCTCACGCGTGTGCGGGATGGGGCTGGCGACACTGCCGACGAAGTAGATGTCCTCGATCGCCATCTCCTCGCAGACGCCGAAGACGCAGTCACAGTAGGCGCCCCAGCGGATGTGAGGCTCCTCACCCGTCAGCAGGACGAGGTCCGGCTGCCCCTCCGGGGTGCGCGCCAGGGAGAATATGTTCTGCGGGTACTCCAGATCGGTGATGACACCATCCTCGATCCTCACATGCGGGCGGAAGACAGCCGTGAACTCCATCGGATTGACGGGTTGAACGATCGCCCGGCCGTCCTCAAGATGCACCGAGATCGGAATGCTTGAGACCGGGAAGTGAAATATGTAGAAGTCAAGCGGATCGATCTCCGCGAAGTCACGTGCGTTGAGGTTCTCATTGAGAAACGCAAGTGAGCCGGTGGAGACGTGCCCGCCGTCCATCCAGCCTGTGAGGCCGATGACCATCACGACCCCGTCATCGCCCGTCTCCGGCCACTCGTCCATCAGCAGTTCATACATGGAAGTGACGCCCTTCCGTCAGGTGGTTGTTACGTGTGCTCTCCTTCGGCCTTAACGCGACCGGGACCTGCCCGGCGACAGACGACGGTGACTACCGCGGGTTGCCCGCACAGCGTTCGCAGACATTCCGCCGGGGACGGCCTTCGGTGTGAGGAGGAACTTCGCGCGTCGGTGGGCAATACTGGTGGGCGGAGCAATCTGAACGAAGGGAAGGCGAGGGCAACCGGCGATGAATGTGCTTCTGACGGGTGGCAGCGGGCTCGTGGGATCGCGGATCGCGCCGATGCTGGCGCAGCGACATGAGTTGACGCACTTTGAGATACGCGATCCCGAGGACGGTCGGCCGTGGATCGAGGGAGATCTGCTCGACCCCGACGCGCCTGGCGAGGCCTGCGAGGGCATGGACGCGGTCCTCCACGTGGCCGCGATCCACGGCCCGAACTGGCGCAAACTCGGTGACCACGCGATGTTCGAGGCGAACGTGATCGGCACGCAGAACGTGGTTGGCGCGGCCGTTCGGGCGGGCGTCAGCCGGCTCGTGTTCACGTCGTCGATCAGCGCCACCGGCCACGGGCAGGGCCTGCCGGCGCCCTACCTTCCGATCGATGAGCATATCCCGCGGGGCCCCGCTGATCTCTACGGGCTGAGCAAGGCGCTCGGCGAGCAGATCTGCCGCTTTGCAGCTACGCGGCATGGCCTGAGCACGATCATCCTGCGCCCGGGATACATCTGCGACGAGGACTGCGCGTTCCCGGACACGTGGCGGCTGCTCTCGTGCATGGTCGATGTCCGCGACGTTGCGAGCGCCCACGTCGCGGCGCTTGAGTGTGAGACCGTCGATCAGGGGACGTTCCTCGTCACCGCCGACAGCCCGCTTGCGCGGACCGAGCCGCTGAGCTTCTTCGCAGACCGCCGGGGCTGGCTTGAGGACCTCTTCCCGGGGATAGGCGCGCACATCGACGACGGGGCATTCGATCCCGCGAAGATCGACGAGTGGTACACCGTGGACCTGGCGCGCCGGGTGCTCGGGTGGACGCCGCAGCATAACTTCGAATTCCCGTCTGTCTGAAGGCCGCCCGCACATCAGCGAAGGCGGCGGAAAGCGCCGTTGACCGCCAACTGCCGCTGTGCTATCCTCGCGGCAGTTTTGACACCGCCAGGGAGGACGGATTCTATGTGCAACATCGCCGGATACGTCGGGACGGAGCGCGCGGCGCCGATCCTGCTGGATCTGATTGAGCGGCAGGAGGGGCTCGCCGGAGGCTTTTACACCGGCCTCGCGACGATTCACGAGGGCAGGATGCACTGGCGCAAGGTCGTGGGCGACCTTGCGCGACTGCGCGAAGAGACCGACGCTGACGACCTCCCCGGGACCATCGGCCTCGCGCACAGTCGCTCGAATTCAGGCGGCGACTGGCGCTGGTCACACCCGTTCATCGTCTGTGAGGACGCGGTTGCGTACATCGCCAACGGCTCGCGAGGGTACTTCGAGCACCGGGTGGACAACAGCGAGGCCGCCCGCCGGCTTGAGGCGGAGGGCCATGCGTACACGGCGGTCGCCGATGAGGAGATCGGCAAGTACCCCTCACTGGAAGGCGGCCGGTCGGTGCATATGAGCGACGTGATGGCCCACGCGATTGAGGCGCGGCTGGATGGCGGCCTCGCCCCGGAGGAGGCGATCCGGAGCGCCTTCGTGGACCTGCCGGCGGAGATCGTCGGCTTGTTCATCACTCCCACACATCCCGACCGCATATTCGCCACGCGTTACACAATGCCGATGTGTGTGACATTTGATGAACGCGGGGCGCGGATCGCCTCAAGTCCGACCGGCTTCGGCGGCCGCCCGGACTGGTGGACGTGGGTCCCGCCGTTCTCGGCCGCGACCGTCTCTGCGTGCGACATGCGGCTTCGCCCCTTCGATTGCCCCGAGGGCCCGCTTCCCGATGACATCAGTCGAGCCGACGCCCGCGAGGCCGTGCTCGGGGCGCTCGACTGCGATGAGGGGCAGAGCATGGGCGCGCTGCTGGACGCGGTGAAGCCGCTCTCTTCACGTGACGAACTCGTTGTTCGTTATGACCCGGTGTACGAGGTTCTCTTCGAGTTGCTGCTGGAGGGCCGGGTTGAGCAACATGCCGTGGAAGTCCCCGGCGCCACCGACGAGATTTCGGGCACGCGCTTCAAGTTCACGCTGTCAAAGTGAGGTCGGAGTGGACGCGGACGAGACGCGCGAGGGAGCGTCTCTGTCATCAATGTATTTGACCGCTCAATCACTCTCGCAGGTGGCCCGAGGGTGTTGTTGACGCGGAATTCAGGCCCGACCTTATGCTCAAATAAGTAAAGTACCCCGTCCTTGACTGCGTATATTCCTTGATGTATACTACCTCGCAAAGCTGGCAACAGGGACCGCGGACGGGGGTTCCCCCGCGCCATGGTAGACGCATCTGCCCGGAGGATCGTCATCCGGTGATCTCACCAGCAGACATCTTCGTTCTGGCGGTCGCCGCGGGCCTGATGGCACTCGAGGCCAACCGGGGAGTCATACCGGCTGTCGTAGGATTTCTCGGCATACTGTCCGGGCTGATCGGCACCCGGTTGCTTTACGTTCCGCTAAGCGAATACATGCGCCCTTCGGGGGCATATCTGCTTCTGATCGGCGCGACAATCGTGCTGACCGCGATCGCCACCACGGTGATCACGAAACGCCTGAAGATGAGTGTCAGCGACGTTGAAGCGGCCATCGGCGCAACCCTTGGACTTGGAACCGGACTGCTGCTTGGATACGCGCTCTTCGATTGGCTGACAATCCGCTACGGCGCGGGCTACACGCTGGTTCACAATTCACTGATTCACTGGGCGATGACAGAAGCCGCAGGTGCTCGCGAATTAGCCGACTTTGTTGATAGAATCACGGGGAGATAACACCCCGATAGTTTCATACCCACGCCAGGGACAACAGCACAGATCGCAGCCGAAACGCAGCCAGGGCCGCCGCAGCATCCCGGGGTATCAGTCGCACCTCAGATGTTCCTGTGCCGTCAGGGCATGGGAGATCGCAATGAAGCGGAAAGAGCGCGGCGCGACGCACACGTGCACCACGGGAGGTGTTACCCGAAGGCGCCTATTGCGTGCAGCAGACCGTGGGAGTGGTGAGGTGGACGTCGGTTCGTGACCGGCCCGACGCAGATGACGGAGAACGCATCGGCATCCCGATGCGCCGACATGGCCACAGACGGGTTTGTCCGTATGAGCCCCCTACCTCAACCGCAAAGGCCGAGGTGAGCGGATGGTAAATCCAGCGGAGTTTTTCCGGGACGACAGTGCGACACAAGGGCGCGTTTCGCTCAGTGAATACAGCGACGAAGAGTTAGTACGATCCGCCCAGGACAACGCCGACAAAGAGGCCTGTGAGTACCTGCTCTACAAGTACCGCAACCTCGTCAGGGCGAAGGTCAAGTCCTACTTCCTGATGGGTGCGGAGCGCGACGACCTCCTGCAGATCGGCATGGTGGGACTGTGGGAGGCAATCAACGACTTCCGCGCAGATCGCCATACTTCGTTCGCGTGCTTCGCGAAGGTCTGCATTCAGCGGCAGATGATCTCAGCCGTGAAAGCAGCCACTCGCCAGAAGCAGGTTCCTCTCAACTCCTCGATCTCCCTTGAGGCGGCCCCCGGGGGGGACGATGACGATGAACGCTCCCTCTCCGAGGTGCTTACCGCCGTTCCTCAGATGGACCCGGAGACCGAGGTGCTCGGACTGGAGGGCGAGCGCCTGCTCAAGGAGTCGTTGCGCGAGCATCTTTCCCCGTTCGAGTGGCAGGTCCTCACCGAGTACCGCACCGGGAAGTCATACAAGGAGATGGCGACCGCGCTTGGCTGCAAGATCAAGTCCATCGACAACGCCCTCTCCCGCATCCGGCGCAAGCTGCCGAAGGTGGCTCCCGAGCAGGCGGCGCGACTGGGACGGATCTGACCGGACAATTCAGCGAACAACAGGTGCCCTTGAGATGACCGGGGCGGGTCTGCTCTGACCCGCCCCGTTGTCATGACGCCGCTCGCGCGCACGCGTCATGGCCGATGGAGGATGATGGCCGCATGACAATCCAGCAGATATTCGCGACGCTCGACGATTTCTGGGCCGACCACGGATGCCTGATCGGCGAGGCGTACGACATGGAGGTCGGCGCGGGGACGATGGCCCCGGACACATTCTTACGCTCCCTCGGCCCCGAGCCGTGGAACGTCGCGTACGTCCAGCCCTGTCGCCGCCCCGCCGACAGCCGCTACGGCGAGAATCCGAATCGCCTCGGCCGCTACTTCCAGTACCAGGTGATCATGAAGCCGTCGCCGCAGGAGTTCCAGGATCTGGCGGTGGAGAGCATTGAGGCCCTCGGAGTTGACGCCCGGGAGCACGACATCCGGTTCGTCGAGGATGACTGGGAGTCCCCCACTCTCGGCGCCTCGGGTGTCGGCTGGGAGATGTGGCTTGACGGCATGGAGATCTGCCAGTACACCTACTTCCAGCAGGTGGGCGGACTGCAGTGCCGCCCCGTCGCGGTTGAGCTGACCTACGGTCCCGAGCGTATCGCGATGTATCTGCAGGGCGTCGAGGACTACCGCGATCTGATGTGGTCCGACGCAATCTCCTACGGCGAGATGCGCTTCGAAGAGGAGCGGCAGCATTCGCATTACAACCTCGAGATCGCCGACATCGACATGCTCGCGAAGATGTTCGAGATGTTCGAAGCGGAGGCCGAGCGCGTCGCCAATGCCGGCTTCCCCCTCCCCGCGTACGACTACGTTTTGAAATGCTCGCACACGTTCAACCTGCTGGACGCGCGCGGCGCGATCTCCGTTTCGGAGCGCACCGGCATGATCGAGCGGGTCCGGAATCTCGCCGCGACGGTCGCACGGGCCTACGTTGCCCGACGCGAGGAGCTTAGCTTCCCACTGCTCGACGAGACCCCAGGCGGCGACAGCGAGTAACGCACTCGAAGAATTCCCTGACAGAAGTGAGGCGGACCGATGGCGGAAAGCACGGCTGACCTGCTGTTCGAGATCGGCGTCGAGGAGATCCCCGCGCCCGCGGTGCTCCCGGCGCTTTCACAGCTTGAGAACCTGCTCGCCGAAGGCCTCGCGGCCGCGAGGTTGACGCACGGCGAGATCAGCACCTGGGGCACTCCACGCAGGCTGGCAATCATGATCGGCGGCGTTCAACTGCGGCAGGAGGACCTTGAGGAGGAACTCAAGGGCCCGCCCGCGGCGGCGGCGTTCGATGATGAGGGCAACCCGACAAAGGCCGCGGAGGGCTTTGCGGCCGGCAAGGGTCTCACCGTCGATGACCTTGAGGTGCGCGAGACGGAGAAGGGAGAATATGTCTTCGCACAGGTGACGCAGCAGGGGCAGGAGGCCATCGAGGTGCTTCCGGAGATCCTCAAAAACGCGGTCTCGTCGCTGAACTTCCCGAAGACCATGCGCTGGGGGAGCCTCGACTTCCGCTTTGCGCGCCCGATTCGCTGGCTGCTGGCACTGCTCGACTCAGACGTCATCCCGATGGAGGTGGCGGGCCTGCAGTCGGACCGCCTGACGTGGGGCCACCGCTTCCTGAGCGACGGGCCGGTGGAGATCGCCGAGCCGACAGAGTACCTGAGCAAGCTTGAGGACGCATACGTCATCGCCGACCATCGCCGGCGGCAGCAGATGATCGAGGAGGGCGCGGCACAGGTTGCCGATGAGGCCGGCGGCCAGGCGCGCCTCGACGAGGACCTCGTCGAAGAGGTCAACTTCATGGTCGAGTACCCGACAGCGCTGGTCGGGCATTTCGACTCCCGCTACCTGCAGCTTCCCGACGACGTGATCGTGACTGTCATGAGCGGGCACCAGCGGTACTTCGCCGTGGAGAACCCGGATGGCTCGCTGCTGCCGCTGTTCATCGCCGTCCGCAACGGCGATGACCACGGCCTCGAGACGGTGCGCGAGGGCAATGAGCGCGTGATTGAACCGCGGCTTGCCGACGCCGAGTTCTATCTCACCGAGGACATGCGGACGCCGCTGGAGGACCGGCTCGAGGACCTGCAGCGCGTCACGTACATCGAGGGCCTCGGCAGCCTCTACGACAAGACCGAGCGCCTTGTGGAACTGGTGAACTGGCTCTGCGCGCGCGTGACGACGGTCGAGGATGAGCACCAGGCGGCCGCCGCGCGGGCCGCGGAGCTTGCCAAGTGCGATCTGAACACGAATATGATCGGCGACACGAAGCTCGCGAAACTTCAGGGGCGGGTGGGCGCCGAGTACGCCCGGCGCTCCGGGGAGCCCGAGGAGGTCGCGCTGGCGATCGGCGAGCAGTACCGTCCGCAGAGCGCCGCGGACACCCCGCCGGTCACGCGAGCGGGGCGGATCGTCGCGGTCTGCGACCGCATCGACCACCTCGCCGCATGCTTCCGCATTGGGCTGCGGCCGACCGGTTCCGCCGACCCGCATGCACTGCGGCGGGCGGCGCAGGGGATCGTTCGCATAATCATTGAGGCCGGCTGGCACGTTGATCTGCCCGAGCTGATCGGCTTCGCGCTGGACAATCTGCCGGAACTCGAGCATGAGGACGCGGTGCCGCCGGAGAAGGCCGCGCAGCAGATCCACGAGTTCGTGCTCGCGCGTCTCGACACTGAGATGGAGCGCTGCGGCGTGAGCTACGACCTCACGCGCGCGGTGCTCAACACGGAGTGCCCGGACCTGCTCGACGCGTACGAGAGGGCGATCGCGCTCCGCGATATTCGCCAGCGCGATCCGGAGGCATTCGAGACGGTGGTGATGGCCGCCGAGCGCGCGGCCAACATCTGCCGCCAGGCGAAAGTCGAAGACGATCTCATGCTGGATCCCGACGCTCTCGCCGACGAGCACGCGGTTGCGTTGTATGAGGCGTTCGCGACGGCGCGCGCGGCAGTAGCCGAAGCCCTCGAAGACACGGAGGGCGACTACGAAGCCGCGTGGGACGCGCTCGCGGGGATCTGCGAGACCATCGACACGTTCTTCGACGAGGTCATGGTGATGGCCGAGGACGAGGCCGTCCGCGCGAATCGACTGGCGCTGCTGGCCGAGATCGACGATCTCTTCCTGCGGCTGCTGGACGTGCAGGAGATCGTGATCGAGGGCGAGGGGTAGAGCCGGCGTTTGATGTCGTTCGCCGTTGCCGTCCCGGAGCGGCGCATCTTCAGACGCGCGCGTCGTTCCCGTCTTCATCAGCGTCGAACAATGATCGGCGGGCCGAATCTCATGACTGAACCCAATCCGCAGCCCACCATCCGCGAGCAACTCGAGCAGATGGAACGCGAGCAGCTTTCGCCGCACGCGTCGCTCGCGGCGGAAACGCGCGGACGCGCGCGCGTCGTGGAGCCGGATCCGGTCCGCACTGAGTTCCAGCGCGATCGCGACCGCATCATCCATCTCTGCCGCGCCTTTCGGCGGCTCGCGCACAAGACGCAGGTCTTCATCTCCCCCCGCGAGGACCATCTCCGCACCCGCCTCAGTCACACGCTGGAGGTCTCGCAGATCTCCCGCACAATCACGAAGGCGCTTCGCCTCAACGAAGATCTCACTGAGGCGATCGCGCTCGGTCATGACGTCGGCCACACGCCCTTCGGCCACGCCGGCGAGTGGGCGCTGGACGAGACCTACCGCCGCTACGACCCCGACGCGGGCTTCCATCACGCCGAGCACAGCATCCGGGTGCTGACCGTCATCGAGCGCGAGGGCCGCGGGCTGAATCTCACGTACGAGACCCTGGAGGGGATCGAGGCGCACTCCAAGGGGCAGGCGGACACCGGCGACTCGATGGCGCCTCCTGACGGCCTGACGCTGGAGGGGATGGTGGTGCGCCTGTCAGACCGCATCGCCTACCTCAACCACGATCTTGACGACTGCCTGCGCTCGGGCCTGCTGAAGCTCGATGAACTGCCCGCGAGCACCGTCGAGGTGCTTGGCGAGGTACACAGCGACCGGGTGGGGACGATGGTGGAGGACGTGATCGCCCACAGCGCCGATCAGCCTGCGCTGTCGATGAGCGAGCAGGTGACATCGGCGATGGACGAGTTGAAGAACTTTCTCTTCGAGCGAATCTATCTCGGACCGCCGATCATGCCCGCGCGGGAGAAGGTCTTCGGGATCATCGAGCGGCTCTTCGAGCTTTACATGGAGGACGACCGCGCGTATGCCGATGACATCGGCTCGGTGCCGGGCTTCACGAAGATGCGCGCGCGGGCGGTCTGCGACTACATCGCGGGGATGACCGACCGCTTCGCCCGCGACCGCTACGTCGAGCACTTCCTGCCAAGCGGCTATCCGGAGTTCTGACGGCAGCGAAAAGGGAAAGGGGGCGGCCGCCGGCCCGTTCTGCAAGGCGGAGACCCGCGCCCCCCATGCCTTCGGCTGGCAACCGGGAACTGGCAACTCGCCACTGCCACCTAACCCCCGCTGATCTGCCCATTCACAAGCGCGCTCATCGTCACCGGATCGTCCTCGACGGTGCCGCCGTTCTGCTCAAGGCGCGAGAGCGTGGTCGGCTCGAAGCCCATCTCCCGCACGCGGTCGATGATCTCCGGCAGCGCCTCGACGGAACACCTGTCCCCCTGGTGCATGAGGATGATGTCGCCCGCCTGAAGTCCCTCGGTGGCGTTGCGCACGATCTGCTGAGGCGCGGGCTTCGTCCAGTCACCGGTGTTCTGCGACCAGAACGCGGCCGCGTAGCCGAGCGAGGCCATCGCTCGCAGGCCGCCCGGCGAGCAGCGTCCGCCCGGAGGCCGGAACCAGCGCATCCGCTCACCGGTCACCTGCTCGACGATGCGATGGCAGGACGCTATCTCCGCCCACGCTTCTTCATCCGACAGCCTGCTGATGCGGCGGTTGGAGTACGCGTGGTTCGCGAGTTCATGGCCGTCGCGCACCGTCATCTGCGAGAGCGCCGGGAACTGCTCGACCTTCTGCCCCACCACGAAGAACGTCGCATTGACGCCCTTCTGCGCGAGCACTTCGAGGATCAGCGGCGTGATGAGAGGGTTGGGTCCATCGTCGATTGTGAGCGCGACGTACTCCTGGTCGCGGCGGCCGTGGAAGATTGCCTCCACCCGCTCCTGCTCGGCCATCAGCGTGCGCACATGCGCACCGGAGCCTTCGACGAGCAACGGCTCCCAACTTTCCCTCAGCGGCCGGTCGAGGAACGCCGACCCAGGAAGCACAGTCGTGTCCTGCGCGTCGAGCGCGTAGCGGGTGAACGTCGGGGAATAACGAACGCCATCCAGCGCATCCACGACCTCAGGTCCGTTGCCCGACTGCGCGACCGCGTCGAGGTATTCTGTGCGCGACACGGAGAGCGAGAAGACCGGGTGATGCTCCTGCAGGTCGCCGATGAGCCCCGCGCCGGGGACCACCGACCACAGGTCGAGGTGGTCGAAGGCGAGGCCGTCGTGGAAGGCCGCTTCAAGGCACTCGGCGGCGTCCTCGCGCAGGTCCGCGACGGCGAACTCCCCGCTGCGTCGGCCAGCCTGGAACTTGACGAGACCCATCCGCCGCCCTTCGATGTTCGCCGAGGCCACGCGCAGCACCGACTGGTGGAGGCGCTTGCGCGTCAGTGCGTCAATCAACCGCCCTTCCGTCGCGACAGTGTGGCCCTTGAGGACGCCGTCGGCGCCGTTGCCGAGCGGCACGAGCAGCGCCTCGGGCGGCAAGCCTGGCCGGTGTGCGTTGAGATGTGAGAGCGAATCGGCTCCCATCCTCGCCGACAGATGCGAGACGCCGATCCCCGGATTCGCGTGCGCGACGGTTGCGATGATGATTGCTGCGATGATGCTGCCGACTCTGCTGCGTGTCACTGGGTCACCTCGGTCGTTCTTCGCGCCGTTTCTGAATGCCTTACGAGTGCGCCCTGCACGGCTGCGCCGCGACGTCTCAGACCAGCCCGGTCTCTCCTGCCGCCTCGTTCGGGGCGGCGTCCTCTTTGACGACCATGCGTAGAGCCGAGATCATCGCCGCCGGGTCGTCGGCCTGAATGACGTTCCTGCCGAAGACAAGACCGCGCGCGCCGGCCCTGGTCGCTCGCTGCGCAAGCTCCAGCGCGTCGATCGCGTGCGGCAGCTTCTCCGCGCCCAGCACCATGATCGGCACCGGCGTCGCCTCCACCGTCTCGGCGAAGCGCTCGCCGGTGAAGTACGTCTTGATGATGTCCGCGCCAAGCTCCGCGAGGATCCGGCAGCCCGTGTGCACCTGCCGGAAAAGCTCCTCGGCGGTCAGTTCGTTCGGCGCGATCGGGAAAAGTTCGCCGATCAGCGGCAGACCGCACTCGCGCTTGGCCTCCACGAGCCGCGCGAAGTGCTCGACGTTCTCGCGATCCACGCCCTCCTGCTCCATCGTGAATGTGAAGGTCGCCATGCCCATGTCCGCGCCCATCGCGAGGGCCTTAGCGGGATCGAGCACATGCGCGGGATGCGCGCCGGTGAAGCCCCACCGGCTGCCGAAGACCGTGCTCCAGTCGAGGCGCACGACAGCCGACGGCGCGCCGCGGTAGCTGAAGGCATGCCCGCACGAGCGCAGCATCCCCGGTGAGAGCAGGATGCCGTCGGCCTCCTTCCAGGCCTCGATGGCGTTCGGCAGGTCGATCGCGCCCTCAGTCGGGCCGATGAAGAAGCCGTGATCGGCCGCGACGATGATCGCGCGCTTGCCGTCTGAGAAAAGGCGGTTCAGGCGTATCCAGTGACCTTCCATGCGAGATCCCTCCAGGTCCCGACGAGCGGGAACGGCGTGGGGACGTTTGCCCGGCAAACGTCCCCACGGAAACGATTGGCGGCGGCCTAACTCAGCAGCGGGTCCCAGCGTTCGTATTCGCGCCAGATGTCGCGCTCATTCTCCCACGGCTTGAACACGGCGCGGGCGCGTAGATGATGCTCCTGATCAACCTTCGGCTCATGAAGAACCCACTGGAAGTCCCACGCCGGGTTGCCCTCGCCACCGCCGCTGGGCGAGTGCGTAAGCCGCAGATCGTGCCCCGACTCGAACATCAGCGCGAAGACCATGTTCCGCCACCGGCCGTAGAAAAAAGGACGTATGAACGCGAGGTCCGAGTGGCTGAAGGCCAGCGTGTCGAACGACATTGCATGCGGAAGCTCAGGCTCTACGTCCACATGGCAGACGGTGCTCCGCTCGTAGTGACGAGGGCTGTCGAGTTCCTGCCACGCCTCGCCGACCGGCTCGTCCCGCCCACGGCCGACGAAACGTATTCCGCTGTGTTCAGGCGCGTTGATGTAACTCGCGTAGAAGGCGAGCAGATAGTCATGCATCAGGGTTTCCCGCCGCAGGACCATGCGCAGGTCGATGTCAAGGTAGTGCGGCACGCGCAGGCTGAAAGTGGCCAGTGACTGCACGCCGAGCGTTGGCGTGGCGCTCTGATGGAGCATCACCGTCTGCGCATCGACCTTCTCGACCTCCATCGGCTGCCGTCGCGGTTCGTAGTACTGATTGTCATCCGGCATGTCGCGCCCGTCGAGCAGATGCTCGAGGTTCAGGCCAGCGATGCCCGGCGCGAAGAGACTCTCGCCGGGGCAGTGCGCGCTGACGAGCGACTGCACGCCGTTGTACCCGGCGCGCTGCCCCTCGTGCGCCTGGTTGTCGCCGATGACCGCGGTCAGGTCACCGGCGGAGACGGTCTCCCGCATGGGTGTCCACGTCCCCGTTCCGTTCGGAGAGGCCGGCCCCGGCGCCGACCCGTGCCGTTGTCCAGCCGTTTGGGCCCGGCCGTTGCCGTCAGTGGTTTCGCCGTCCATCGCGCGCGGCCCTGCCTATCTCTCGCGCGCGAGCAGAACCATCCCCAGCACCGCGAAGATCGCGTCCGGCGCCCATCCCGCGATCATCGGGTCGAGCGCGCCGGCCAGGCCGAAGGCCAGGGTCCACGAGCGCACTCCGTTGTAAAGGAAGACCACCAGCAACGCCACGACGATGCCGACGTAGGTGCCGTGTCGCGCGTAACGATGGCCCAGCGGGGCGGCGATGATCGCAAAGACCAGGCAGGCGACAGGGATCGAGTACTTGAAGTGCAGATAGACCTCAAGTTGCTGCGTGCTCCCGCCGGTACCCCTGCGAACGTCGATCAGTTCATGAAGCTCGTAGGGCGCCATCTCCGAAGCCGAGCGCCGTTCGGCGTAGTATTGTTGCAGGGCGCGCCTGAGGCGGACCGTCCTCCTGTCAAAGTGCTGGATCGCCCCGATGACCGCACCGCGCTCATCAAGTGCGACCTCAGCGCCATCGTGCAGGGTCCACACGGCCCCGTCAAGGTCGGCTCGCCTGGCGATCGTGATGAAGCGCACGCGGCCCTGCGCGTCGCGCGACCAGATTGTCACTTCGCGCAAAAGATTCTCGGCGGGCAGCATGTCACGGACATAGAAGAACCTGCCCTGCTCGTCGCGGAAGAACTGGTTGTGCGCCTCCCGCACCACGGGCTGGGTCATCATCATGTCGGCGAGTGCCTGCTGGGCCGCCTCCATGGTGTCGGGAACTACGTATTGATTGAGCGCGAGCCCGGTTCCGGAGGCAACCGCGCCGGCAAAGATGAGCGCTGCGCAGATGCGGGTGAATGAGACGCCGCCCGCGCGCATCGCGGTGATCTCCCCGTGGTGCGCGAGCGTGGTCATCGCCATCGCCACCCCGAGCAGCGTGCCGAAGGGCAGCGACCAGACCAACGCGCGTGGGGCGCGAAGCAGCAGGTAGCGAATGATAAGCTCCGGCGCGACCCGCCCACCAACGATCGTGGAGCTGATATTGTACGCGACTTCGCCGAGCAGAACGAGCACGAAGAGCATCACGCCGACGATGAACGGCAGGATGATTCGGCTCAAGAGATAGCGGTCGAGAATTCGCATGGCGGGTGCGCCGCGCTCGCTCAGCCGGCGCCTTCGAGGATCACCACGGCCATCGCCATCTCGGAGTCGTGTGAGAGGGACACGTGGATGCGCTCGACGCCCATCGTCTTTGCACGCTCCTCCGCGACGCCTGTGAGTATCAGTTCGGGCATCCCTGATGGGTGCTTGCGCACCTCGATGTTCGTGAACTGCACCCCGCCACGCCAGCCGGTCCCGAGCGCCTTCATGCAGGCTTCCTTAGCCGCGAAACGCGTTCCGAGGCGCTCGCAAAGCTTCGCTCGCTGCTCGGCGGTCTCCACCTCGCGCCGCGTGAAGACGCGGGCGAGGAAGCGGTCGCCGTGGGCCTCGACGAGCCGGTCGAGGCGGGCGGTTGAGACGATGTCGGTGCCGATGCCTAAGATCATTCAGTGCTCCTGTCTGTCAGGTCCGTGTATTGCTTGCGAATGACGACCGCGGGCTGGAAGCTCGCGCCACATGATACTGGAATCCCCCGCGCCACATGGTCACTTGATACTTCCCGTGCCATCAGCAAGGACACGCCGCTGACTGCAAGCGCGTCGCATCCTCGCATCCCTCCTCCGCGCCATCCGAAACCTCGTGTCGGGTTGTTTTACTCCTTGATGATAACGCGGGCGCCGATGGGGATCGTGTTGTACATCTCGATGGCGTGGGCGTTGGTCAGGCGTATGCAGCCGCCGGATATTCGCCTGCCGATCGATGACGGCTGATTCGTGCCGTGGATGCCGATTGTTCGGCCGGTTGCATGGCCGCGGGCAGTGGTGCCGAGCCACCGCGCGCCGAGGGGATTGCGCGGGTTGCCTCCCGGGATGTAATTGCCCTCGTACGAGATCCAGGCGGGCCAGACGGCCTTGTTCTGCACACGCCACTGCCCGATCGGGCTGTTGTTGCCCTTGCCGGTGCAGCACAGCCAGCGGACGAGTTGGCGGCCTGCGTAATGAACCGTGAGGATTCGATCGGAGCGGTCGATGGTGATTTCAAAAAGGTCCTCCGCGACCGCGACCCTCATCCTCCGATCGCCGGACGCGAGCGTCCACGCGCGCGTCTCCTCATCCCAGGTGGCGTCGATCGGCAGCACGGTCTCCAGCCCGCGGACGGGCAGGTGGAGACTGGCATTGATCACGCGCGTCGGATGCGGGAGGTCCGTCGGCTGAAAGTTGCGCCTGACGGTCCGGCTGAAGGGAAGCACCTCGACGATCCCCGAGGGCGAGATCAGCCGCGCTGGCGCACCGGACGACGCCTGGCGCAACTCCGCGTTGATCAGCTCCGCAACGCTCGCGACGTCCACGTAGAAGACGTCATCCTCGCGCACTCCGCCGGCCAGCCCCCCGGTCTCCGCCTTCACCTGTGCAAGCGCCGTGGCAAGCTCGCCCGCTCCCGAAGGCACTTCGTCCGCCACCGGAGCGGCCGGTGGCGCCTCAAGCCGTCCGGCCCGCACGCGTTCGGCGAACGGAGCGGAGATGACGCAGGCGAGGGGGGCGGCGGAGACGGCCTGGCGATCGTTCGCCAGCCGCTCGTACATCGCAATGTCGAGGGCGGCCAGCGCCACCCAGACCCCCGCGAAAGCCAGCGCAACCTGGAGCAGTTCCCCGAACCAACCGCGCGCGCCATCAGCCTCTGCCGCAATCATGGCCGTCCCCTGACCGATGAAGTTGCCGCCACAGTGCCGCAATTCTGCGCGTTAGTATATCAGGGCCGGCGGCGGACGGCAAGGCTGACAGCCACGGGCGTGCCGCGGGACGAGGCCACGGCGCTGCGCATTAAAGCCCGCCCTGCTCCGCGATCCAGTCCGGCTCGAAGCTCATCCAGCGGATGCGCTCCCGGCGCCAGGTGTACACGAGGTGCACGCCGCCATCGGAACCTGCCATCAGGGTGGGATACGAGTACTCGCCGGGCGTGTTCTCAATGTTCCGACGCGTAGCCCACGAGCGGCCCTCGTCGTGCGAAAGCGCCAGCGTCAGGGGTGTGCGCTGGTTGGGCGAGTCGTTGAAGCACGCGATGGTTTCACCACTGTCGAGCTTAATCATGTCTGCGCCGGAGTTCGGGTTCAACAACTCCGATGGCGCACATGGCGTCCAGCGTTCGCCGCCGTCGAGTGAGGCGCACTCCCACGCATGCGAGGTCCGTCCGTCGGAGCGCAGCAGCGCATGCAGCGTGCCGTCTTCCCGCTCGATGATGGCCGGCTGAATGCAACCAGAGGCGGCCACCATCCGCTCGGAGCGACGCCAGGTGGCGCCGCCGTCGTCGGTGAGGTAGCAGAGGCCCTGCCACGTCTTCTCGTCGTACGCGGGCAGCACCAGCCTGCCGCTCGACAACTCCAGCGGCCGGTGGCGCACCATCATCCCGGGTTCATCGTCGAAGATCTGCGCCTCCGTCCAACTCTCGCCGCCGTCATGCGATCGCAGCAGGTAAAGGGACGCAGAATCCCAGCCCTCGCCCTCGATCACATCCACGAAGTGCCACAGCTCATCACCGTGCGTGCTCACGACGGTGTTGCCGCCCGGCCTTCCCGGCGGATCGAAGAGCACGCGGGGCTCCTCCCAGCGGTCGCCCCCGTGGATCGCGCTCATCACCGCGACGTCCGCCGCCCCCTCCCGCGATCCGGCGTACCACGTCGCGAGCAGCCCACCCTGAGGGCGCTCGGTGATCGAGGCACAGTGGCAGGAAGGTCGCCTTGTCGTTCCGTGGAATATGAAGTGACCGCGTGGCATGGCTACCGCCCCTTTGCGATCGTGCCGATGCGTCTGCTATCCTTGCGGCGCGCGCGGAATCTGCTTATACTGTCGCCTCAGAAGTTCGACGTTTCGACGCCGCGGCCTCCACTGCCGGGGCGTATTCAGGAAGGATGCTGCACAATGCTTCGCCTCGAGACGATCACGACACATTTGAAGGTTCCCGCTCTGTCGCGCCGGCACCTGCTTCTTATTGCAGGAACGGTCGGCGCAGCAGTTCTCACGGCGCTTGCGACGTATGTCCGCATTCCGCTGCCCTTCTCGCCGGTCCCGGTGACCGGGCAGACGATGGCCGTCCTGGTCGCCGGCGCATTCCTCGGTCCGATCGCCGGGTCGATCAGCCAGGGGCTTTTCCTTGCACTCGGCGCGACCGGCGTCACAGTATTCGCGGGCGGCGCGCTCACCGGACTGACCGGTGGCTACCTCATCGGCTTCGTGCTCGCCGCGTGCATCGTCGGCGCGGTCACAAAGGCGACGCATAACATCGCCGCCGTCGGGGCCGCGATGGCCGCGGCCAGCGCGGTGATACTCGCGTCCGGCGCCGCATGGCTGTGCGCCGTCGCGGGCCTGTCCGTCCATGAGGCGATCACGCTCGGCGTCCTCCCCTTCATCCCCGGCGACATTCTCAAGCTTTTCGGCGCGCTGGCGATCTGGCGGAGCGGCATCGGACTGTGGCGCGTCCTCGCCGGCGAATCGGGCGCAGAATGACTGCGACCGAGCAGGCCGCCGATGTGCTTGCAGAGGCCGCACTCTCCGGCGGGTCGATCGTCGCCTTCACGGGCGCCGGCATCTCGCAGGAGAGCGGCATCCCGACGTTCCGAGGCGCCGATGGAATCTGGCAGCGCTACGATCCCGAGGCGGTCGCGACGTACGAGGGTTTCGTCGCCGACCCGGCTCTGTGCTGGCGCTTCCACGAGGCGCTGCGCGAGCTGTGTCGGCAGGCAAAGCCTAACGCGGCTCATCTCGCGCTTACATGGATCAACGCTGCGACCGGCGATGACTCGGCGGTGCCGGTGATCACTCAGAACATAGACGGGCTCCATCAGGCCGCCGGGAGCAGCCATGTGCTTGAGTTGCACGGAAGCTGCCATCGAATGAGATGCACCGAGTGCGACTTCGTGACGGATGAGATGCCCGAGCAGTTCGACGCGCTGCCACCGGTCTGCGACTGCGGCGCGCTGCTTCGCCCCGACCTCGTCTGGTTCGGCGAGCAGCTTCCACGCGAAGCGATGGCGGAGGCTGAGCGCCTCGCACAGACTGCCGGCGTGATGCTGGTGGTGGGCACATCAGCGACCGTCCAACCCGCCGCGTCTCTGCCGGTGATCGCCCTCCGGTCGGGAGCCACGCTGATCGAGGCGAACTTCGAGCCGACGCCGCTGACCGCGATGGCCGAGATCTCATTGCGGGGACCCGCCGGAGCGAGCCTGCCGGCCCTCGCCGAGGCGGTTGGCGCGCGCGTGAACGGCGCGGGCGCCGATGACCATCATGACCGGTGAACTCAACCTGACGCGACCGAGGTGAGGCACTGTGAGACTTGGCGTGCGCGCCATCTACTTCACTCGCAACTACCCCGTCGAAGAGGCCGCCGAACGCATCGCGGCCTACGGCCTCGACGGCGTGGCGGTGCCCACGATCTACCACGAGTACCCCGACTTCGCGACTCGCCACCCGGCGATGAACCCGGCAGCTTACCCCGAGGACGCGGCCAGGCACATCGTTGGCGCGTTCCGGGACGAGGGCCTGGCCACGTGGGTGGTCGACTCGTACAACAACATCAGTTCGCCCGATCCGGAGATACGCTCAGCCGCGATTGCGGCGATGAAGGGCGCGATCGAGGCCGCGCCGCGCTTCGGCTGCGACACGATCGTCACCGAGTCCGGCCGCCGCGGGGTCGGCGGCTTCGAGCGCTGTCTCGACGCGTTCCGGGAGTTCATGCCGCTGGCCGAAGAGGCGGACATCACCATCTGCGTCGAGCCTTCCTACGCGCAGACGGTGCCGAACTCGTGGACCATGCGCGGGCTGATCGAGGAAGTCGGCAGCCCGAACCTCAAGGTCCTGCTCGATCCGGCGAATATCCTCTGCTACGACGACACCTCACGGCCATTTGACGTGCTGGGCGAGCAGATCGTCCTCGCGCACGCGAAGGATTGCACCGTCGATGAGAAGGGGATGCCGAAGTTCCCCGCGGCCGGTGAGGGTGAGGTTGACTGGCCGGTGTTCCTCGAGAGGCTCATGGGGCTTGGCGACATTCCCCTGATCATCGAGTACGCCAACGAGGAGACGATGGGACAGGTCGTGGACTTTCTCCGCGCACAGATTGCCGAAGTCGAGGGGAACTGATGATGAATCAGCGAGAGCGCTTTGTGGCGTGCATGAAGTTCGAGCCGGTTGATCATGTGCCCGACCGCGAGTTCGGCTACTGGGATGACACGTTCACTCGATGGCACGAAGAGGGGCTGCCCGAGGAGATCAACAACAACACCGTCGCCGATCCGTTCTTCGGCTTTGAGAGCCGCATGACGGTGCCCGCGGCCGTGGGCATGCTGCCCTCATTCGAGGGCGAGATACTCGAGGAGACCGACGAGCACAGGATCGTGCAGGACTCTGAGGGTGTGAAGAAGATCATATACACCGACGGCGCGAGCACGATCCCGCGCTACCTCGAATTCCCCATCAAGGACCGCGCGTCGTGGGAGCAGTTCAAGGAGCGCCTGCGGATCGACGATCCAGCGCGCTACCGCGATGACTGGGAGGAGATCGCGGAGCGCACGCGCACGTCGGAGGTCCCGGTGCAGATCAACGGTGGCAGCCTCTTCGGCCGCCTGCGCAACTGGATCGGCTTCGAGCAGATTGCGATCATGTGCTACGATGATCCGGAGTTGCTCGTCGAGATGATCGAGCACATGTGCCGACTCGCCTGCGCGGTCATCGAACCTGCGGTCGAGGCGGGCTGTGAGGTCGATTGCGGCGCGTTCTGGGAGGACATCAACTTCAAGCAGGGCTGCATCATCTCGCCGAAGTTCTTCCACGAGTGGCTGACCCCGCGCTACCAGCGGATCACCGACCTGATGTATGAGATGGGGGCTGTCACCTGCTACGTCGACTCGGACGGCAACATCACCGACGTGCTCGACGGCTGGCTGGCAGGAGGCGTCACCTGCATGTTCCCCGTGGAGGTCGCCGCAGGTTCGGACCCGATCGCGATCCGCGAGCAGTGGGGACGTGAGGTGCTCATGATGGGCGGCGTGAACAAGCGCGCGCTGGCGGCCGGCAGAGACGCGATCGACGAGGAACTCGCACGGCTCAAGCCGCTCGTGGATGAGGGTGGCTTTATTCCGCACGTCGATCACCGCGTGCCGCCGGATGTCAGCTACGATGACTACCTTTACTACCTGCGCGCCAAGCGCGAGCTTTTCGGCATTCCCGAGCCGACCGATGCGCCGACGTTCAATACCTGACCGCGGCGGCGATGGCGGTCCATGAGCGGTCAGGATGGCCTGCCGCGCCCGAGGCGCGGATGGCGCAGGAAAGATTCCCCTCT
The DNA here is from genome assembly GCA_046540615.1 of Armatimonadota bacterium. Taxonomy (GTDB): domain Bacteria; phylum Armatimonadota; class Zipacnadia; order Zipacnadales; family UBA5352; genus UBA5352. The sequence goes on from JBKHFA010000017.1 coordinate 22,974, forward strand.
GCCACGAATTGTCTCTCGTGGGGCGCAGGAGACGATGCGCAGGCTGAAACGATCATCCGGGGAGATGGGCGTCGTTGAACTACGGCGATCTGCTTGAACTCTTCAAACTCTTCGCGGTGGCGCTGGTGCTCGGCGCGTTCATCGGCCTTGAGCGCGAGCGGCGCGAGATGCGGCCTCTCGGCATCCGCAGCTTCATTTTCATCGCGGGCTCCGGCGCGGTGGCGGCACAAGTCGCGGACGAGACCGGCATGGTCTGGGTGCTGCCGGCGGCATTCATTGTCGTCGGTTCGCTGATCCTTATTGGCCACATCGGCTATCTCCAGGAGGGCCGCCACGGCCTGACGACCGAACTCGCAGCGGTGATGACCTTCGGCATAGGCGTCATGGTCATCACCGGGCCACTCGAACTTGCTGTGGCTCTGGGCGTTGTTACTGCCGCGATCCTGCACTTCAAACCGCAACTGCACGCGTTGGCGGACCGCGCGGGCAGCAAGGACATCTTTGCAATGGTGCAGGTCGGCCTGGTGGCATTCGTCGTGCTGCCGGTGCTGCCGAATGAAACGTACGGGCCTTTCGACGTGCTGAACCCGCATAACGTGTGGCTGATGGTCGTCCTCGTTTCGGGGATCAACCTTGTCGGCTATGTGGCGCTGAAATTGATCGGATCGCGCCACGGTGGGGTTATCTCGGGCCTCCTTGGCGGGATGGTATCCAGCACGGCCACCACTTTCAGCTTCTCCCGCCGGTCGCACGATGCAGAGAGCTTCAGTTTTCCCGCCGCGCTCGCGATCATCCTTGCGTCAGCAGTGGCCGTCCCTCGGATGGCAGTCGAGATTGGCGTAGTCAATGCGTCTTTTCTCTCAGACGCGTGGCTTCCGCTTCTGATCATCTTCGCCGCCTCAACGGCCCCCTTCGCGGTTCTGTGGTTCACCTCGGGCGGTCGGTCAGAGGGCGAAGCACCCGAAGTCAAGAATCCCGTCCAGATCGGCTCTGCGCTGATATTCGGCCTCCTCTACGGCATTGTCACCCTTGGGCTGGCTGCCGCCGAGCACCACTACGGAGAGGCCGGCACATATGCGGTGAGCTTCATTTCCGGGCTGACGGACGTGGACGCGATCACGCTCAGCACGGCGCGTCTTGTCGGAGAAGAGCAGATGGGGACTGCGCAGGCCGTCGATGTGATAGTCATCGCGTACCTGTCAAACATGCTCTTCAAGGGCGGACTGGCGGCATTCGTGGGCTCCCGGCGGCTTGCGAAGGTTATCGCGGTCTCGTTCGGCTTCACACTGGTGGCGGGCGTGCTGCTGATCGTGCTAATGTAATCGATGTGCCCTCGGTCCGTGCAATTCGGCCCGCGACATCTCATTCGTTCGGCCGAAGAACTGCCTTTGTCACGCGCAGGTTCGCGACGTCGTCCAGCGCCTCCGCCGCTTCGTCGAGGGCGTAGTGGCGGCTGATGACCGACTGCCACGGAACGCGGTCCTGGTGGCGCGCAAGGACCTGCAGCGAGCGGTAGAAATGCGAGAAGTCGATTCCCCAGCAGCCGCGCACGTCGAGGTGCTTGCGGTTGAGGTCGTGGTGCGGATTGATCGCGGTCTCCCCCGCGTCGGTGTACTGCCCGACCACCACGTAGACGCCCGCGTCGCGGGTCAGGCGCATCCCCTCGCGGATCGCGTCCGGTGAGCCGGTCGCCTCGATCGTCACGTCCGCCCCGTGGCCGCCGGTGAGATGCAGCACCCGCTCACGCCGCTCCTGCTCGGTGGTGGTCTCGATGTCGATGATCGCGTCCGCGCCGAGGCTCTCCCCCACCTCCAGGCGCAACTGTGGCGCGCCGATGAGGATCACGCGATTCGCCCCCGCGAGCCTCGCCAGCGCGGTCGCCATCAGGCCCACCGGGCCGCTGCCCTGCACGATGACCGTGTCGCCGAGGCCGACCTCGCCTCGCTCGATCGCGTGAAACGCCGTGGGCAGCGCGCACCCTCCGGCGATGAATGTCTCGGGCGTCAGGTCGTCGGGGAGCGGCACGATCTTCACGCCCGGCTTGAGGTAGATCTTCTCCGACCAGCCGCCCAGCAGGCCCTCATCCGCGCCGTAGGTGATGCCGTAGACGCGGCGCTGCGGGCAGCGCGTGGTAGTCTGCGCCACGAGGCAGTGCCAGCAGGCGTTGCAGGTCTCATGCACGTCGAGGAACGTCACGAGGTCGCCCTCGCTGAGCGGATCGCCAAGGGCGTCCGTGACGTCGCCTGCCATCGCATCGATCTCGCCGACGTTGATATGCCCGGGGATCAGCGGGTAGGG
>JBKHFA010000018.1:0-24853 GCA_046540615.1 Armatimonadota bacterium
GGCGGTCTCAAGTTCCTCGCGAAGCGCCGCAAGTTGCCCGCGCTCGGCCTCCGCCTCACTCCGCGCTCTCTCTGCCCGCTCACGAGCGGCCTCAAGCTCGGCCGCCAGCTCGTCGAACTCCTCCTGCCGCTCCGCCAGCGCCGCCGCGCGTGCGCCCTCCACCCGCTCATCCGCCTCACTGCGAACTCGTCCGATCCTCTCCTCCGCCTCGGCAAGCTCCTCCGCCAACTCCTCGATCTCCCGCTGATGCTCCTCGATCAGTCCCCTGACGCGCCGCTCCGCCGCGGATTCTGCTTCCGACAGCCTCGCGGTCAGCTCAGCGATCCTTGCCTCCTGCTCCTCCTGCTTGGCGCGGGCCTCCTCAGCAGCCGCCTCGGCGGTCTCAAGTTCCTCGCGAAGCGCCGCAAGTTGCCCGCGCTCGGCCTCCGCCGCGCCCCGGGCGCTTTCCGCGTGCGTGCGAGCAGCCGCAAGCTCCTCCGCGAGCCGCTCCACCTCGGTCTGCAATTCGCTCTCCCGCCGCTCTGCCTCAGAACGCGCGGAACGAAGCTGCTCGCCGATGGCGTCAACCTCACGTGTTCGATCCTCCCGGGCGGACATCACCTCTTCCCCGGCAGCGCGCAGACGCTGCTCCAACTCAGCCACCTGCGCTGCATGCTCCTCGCGCGTCACATCGACCTGTCTTTCCGCGTCCTCCAGCTTCTCCGCAAGCTCCTCCGCGCGTCGCTGCTGCTCGCGCGCGCTCTCGTCGGCCTTGTCAGCGCGCCGCATCTCCTCATCGAGGCGTTCCTCCAACCCGGCGATCTTCCCTCGGTCATCCTCTGCTTGCTCGCGGGACATCTCCAGCTTCTCCGTCAACTCGGCCAGCCGATCGCGCAGACCCTCTGCCCGGCGGCCCTCGACGCCCGCTTCGTCTTCCGCTCGCTCGGCCCGGCGTTCTGCCTCGCGGAGAAGCCCTGCCAGCTCCTCAGCCCGCTCCCGCTCGGCATCCGCCTGCTCGGAGGCGGTCTCCGCCTCACGTGTCGCCTTCGCAAGTCGCTCCCGCAACGCATCGACCCGCTCGCGCATCTGCTCGTCAACCTGCTGCCCCTCCGCGGCCGTCGCCTCCGCGTCGCGGGCCGCTTCACGAGCGGCGTCACGTTGCGCGCGCAGGTCATCCGCATCCCTCTCCGCGAGCGTTGCCTGCTGGACCGCCTCGGCCGCCTCCTCATGTGCAGCCGACAGTTCCGCGCGCAGATTCTCCACTGCCTCCAGGCTGTCACGAGCGTCGATCTCCGCGGCTTCGACGTCCTCCAGCGCGGAGGAAACGCGTTCACGAAGTTCCTCAACCTCGCGCTCTTTCTCAGCCCGAGCGGCTTCCACCGCCCTCTCAGCCTCTTCCGCGCGCGCTGCCAACCCCGAAAGCTGCGACGTGAACTCCCGCTTCGCCGCCTCCCCGGCCTCCTCAGCCCGCGCCTCAGCGGCCTCAAGCTTCGCCGTCAACTCCGCCACCTGCGCCTGTCGCTCCTCCAGCGCCCGGTCGCGCAACTCGTCCAGCCGAGCCTCAGCATCGCGCTCGACCTCCGCCACCCGCTCCTGCGCCGAAGCAAGCTCCGCCTGCAGCGCTTCGATCTCCTCCGCGCTCTCCGCCCGGGCCGCCTCCCCGGCCTCCTCAGCCCGCGCCTCAGCGGCCTCAAGCTTCGCCGTCAACTCCGCCACCTGCGCCTGTCGCTCCTCCAGCGCCCGGTCGCGCAACTCGTCCAGCCGAGCCTCAGCATCGCGCTCGACCTCCGCCACCCGCTCCTGCGCCGAAGCAAGCTCCGCCTGCAGCGCTTCGATCTCCTCCGCGCTCTCCGCCCGGGCCGCCTCCCCGGCCTCCTCAGCTCGCGCCTCAGCGGCCTCAAGCTTTGCCCGCATCCGCACAAGCTCGTCCTCGCTCGCTTGAGCGGTCGTGTCTGCAGCGATCTTGCCGCCCGTGACAGCAGCAAGATCACGCACGATCACGAACGCCCCAGCGTCCTCGTCGCGCACACTCTCCATCGGCTGAAGCGCAATCTGCACCGGCATCCGAGCATCCACGCTTGCCGCGGTGAACTCCTCGTTCACCGTCAACTTCTCCTCGCTCACGCGTGAAAGGCCGTCTCGGAGCCGCTCCCGGTCATGCTCGACCACGAACTCCTCCAGCCGCTGACCAACCAGCGCCTCCCTCTCCTCACCGAGCATCTCCGCCAGTGACAGACTCACCCAGGTCAGTCCGCCGTCGGCGTCGATCGCTGCCAGCCCGTCCCCCATCACGCTCTCCGCCAGCGGTCGCCACGGCTCGCGACTGAGCAGCAACTCCGCATCGGTGAGGCGGTACTCCGTCACATCCTGCGCCACGATCACCACGCCGACGATCTCCCCGCCCTCATCGTACACCGGCGAGAGATGGGAACTCACCACGATCTCCGGCCCGCTCCTGGTGAGCCACGCCGTCTCTCGCCTCACCGTCCCGCCGTTCGCGAGCACCGAGTGGAAGGCCGGCAGTATGTTCGGAAGCGCGCGGGAGGGCAGCAGACTGTCGAAGAAGCTCGTCCCCACCAGTTCCTCAGCCGCATGTCCCGTCACCTCTTCGCACCGGCGGTTGAAAAGCGTGATCCTCCCCTCCGCATCCAGCCCGATCATCATCACCTGCGCCGCGTACGCGAACTGCCCGGTGTCCGGCGCGTCACTCTCCGGTTCGTCGGTGCTGACCTCCTCCTCGGGCGCTTCTGCGAGGAGAGATCCGACGATCCCGAAAAGCACCAACACGCCGATGCGCCGAACCCAGTCGGCGGCTGAAAGACCGAGGATGAGACAGTCCGCCAGTGCTCCGCTGTCGAGGATTACGTACATGATCAATGCGTCAAGCAGCCAGGCAACGCCGCCGAAGCCCAGCGCCAACGCCACTGCGTGGCGTCTCAGTCTCATCGACTGACTCACCTCCTTCCAGCCAACCGATCCACGAGGTACACAAACAAACGTTGCTACGCAGCATGAGTTTCACTGCGAAGCGCCCGTGCGACGGTCAAATGGCGCGCGCCATCGCCCACGTCAGACACTCATACACGAGCACCGCTCCGTGGACTCTCACAACTGTATATCTCAGGATAGGCACGAAATGTGACACTCAAACCTCGAGGAATTGACCGCGCTCACCGCCCGCACCATCCGACACCGGCCGGGAACCGCGTCAAATTGCGGACTCACGGTGCGTCTGTGGAGGTCGCAAATGCGTCAAACTGCTCCAGGGTATCCCGCAGATCAAATACGCACACGTCTGCGCCGATCTCCGCGCAGAGAGTCGGTCGCAGCCGGAAAGCGGCGCCTCCGATGACAATCCGCAGGTCCTCGCCGAACCGATCACGCGCCTCCTCGACCATGTCCACCACCCGGCCTGCGTTAAACAACACCGTCGCCGAGATGCCCAGGATGCCCGCCTCATGCTCCTCCACCATCATCAGCACGTCGCGCTGCGGAAGATTCGAGCCGAGGAACCTCACATTCCAACCTCTCAGATCAAGCGCATCAGCCACCAGGTGCGGGCCGATCTGATGCAACTCCCCCTCCACTCCCGCCAGCACCACGTTCCCCTTTGTCTCCTCGCTCCACGGAACCCGCTGATAGACCTCAGCCATCACCGACTGTGTAATCGCCGTGGCCATGTGCTCATCCGCGACGCTGATCCGATTCGTCTCCCACAGTTCGCCCACGGTGTACATGCATTCCTGGAGAACGTCCACGTAAAACTCCTCCAGGCTCAGCCCCGACTCGATCGCCTCCAGCGCAATCTGACGCGCGGCGCGCCGCTCACCGGCCAGGATCGCCTGGAGATAGGTGCTCTGCAGATCGTTCAACTTCTCGCGCGGATCAGCATCCGTCACCACCTCCGCCCTCGACTCAGAAGCGCCGGCTTCAATAAGCTCGCGAACCACGCGTCCTGCCTCATCATCAAACTCCGCCGCCAGGCTCTCCGACATCGCGCGCAGACTCTCGGCCAGCAGCTTCGGCTCGATGCCCCGAGCCGCCAGCACACGTGCTGTCCACCGCACGTACTCCCTGAACGCCTCGGCCGAGCCGGTCTCGATGGCGGATGCAAGAAACTCGATGTGATACTCAGTGTCCTCCACACCTCGCGCTCGCGCCGCCTCACCGAAACGCTCCAGCCAGACAGGATTCGCCCGCAGCATGTCCTCCGTGATCTCCTCCGCCTGAGACCGCTTCAGCGCGCGAATCCGACCCGCAAGCCGGCGACGTTCGCCCAGGTCATTCAGCACTTTCTTTCTCTCCCGTCATATGATACTGATCGATCATCTTCTCTGCACAATCCGGGCAGTAACCATGACTCAAGAAGAGCGCGTTCTGCTGAAGATAGTCAACAACATCCTCCCACGTCGCATCCGAGGTCTTGACCTTCTCGCACCCCATGCAGATCGGCAGCACCTCCTGAATCTTCTTGAGGTGCCAGTAGGAATTCTCAAGCTCCTCCACCGCGGCCTGCAGGCGCTCGCGAGCATGCTCAAGCTCCCGAGTCCTCCGCGTCAGTTCCCGTGAGTTCACGACATGTTCGTTATTCGTCTCAATCAGCTTCTGACGCAACTCCAGCGCCTCCGACTGATCGCTCTCACCGAGGATCGCCACCCGCCCGTCATGCATCCACATCCGGCACGCCAGCGTCTCAGGCAGCCCTTCCGATGAAACAAAGTTGATCGTTCGCAGCTTCACCCCGTCGATGCCGTCCTCGATCACCTCCCGGACCCGCTCAACCTCAGCCTCCGTGAGCAGATCCCACAGCCCGCGGCCCTCCTCACCATCCTTCGCAAGCCCCAGCAGCGCACGCGCTCCGGGATTCGCGTACTCCAGCAAACCATCAGTCCTCGCCACCATGAAAAGCGTCGACGCGCTCTCCTTGATATGCTCTGAAACGACCGGCATCAGCATTTCCAGCAAACGATCTGACCTCATCTGGGTTCCCTTCGCACAATCTCTTCGTCGCTCGCGGATAATCGCGCGGTCACCGACGCACATGAATATGACTGTGCTCACAGCAGTGGTGGGTCAAGCGTACCGACGCGCTCAGAAACTGTCAACACGCCGCCGCCGGAGGGGTGCGGATGCCCCTTCATGAAGGGGTTCATACCGCAGGCGCGAAATACTCTGCCCGGGTCCCCACCGCCCGCTACCCGGATCCAGCAACCATCGAGAGGATGCTGACATGAGCGCCCGCAATGTCGTGCTTTTCATGACCGACGGACATCCGAAAGACATCCTCGGATGCTACGGCAATGACCTTCTCTCCACCCCTGCGATTGACGGACTCGCCTCCGACGGAGTTCGCTTCGAGCGCGCATTCGCCGCTCACTCAGTCTGCATGCCCACGCGCGCCTCCCTTTACACCGGCCGCTACCCGCACATCCACGGCGTCTGGGCCAACGGCTGTCGCCTTCCCGAACGCGAGATCACGATGCCGCAGGTACTCTCCGACGCAGGCTGGGCCACCGGGGCGGCCGGCAAAGTCCACTTCGAGCCCCAGCAGGCGTACGACAGCCTCGTGCCTGACGTCGAGGGCGAGTACTACGGATTCGACGAGGTCCACCTGTCAGAGAACCGCCTCGGCGAGGAGTACCTCGCGTGGGTCGATGACCAGCACCCCGAACTGTCCGACATTGCGCGCTCCCGCAAAGACGTCCCCGGGGAGGTCCACGAGTTGCAGTGGATCACCTCACAGGCCATCGACTTCATTCAGCGCCACGCCGACTCGGATGTGCCCTTCTTCTGCCACTGCTCATTCCACGAACTCTCCCCTCCCTGCACACCGCCGGAGGGATGGGGCGGGCACTACGACCCGGCCGACGTGCCGATCCCCTCGTTGGATGCCGGGGACCTTGACCGCAAGCCCGACTTCTACCGCGAGTGCTACGAGGGCTACCTCGCCAACGGCCGCCAGCCTGACGAGCCCACCCTGCGGCGTTCGATCGCAAGCTGCTACGACCAGATGCGCTTCATCGACCACCAGTTCGATCGAGTGATGCGCGCGCTCGATGACCTCGGCATCACCGACGACACCATCGTCCTCTTCATGGCCGACCACGGCCTGTCGCTCAACGATCACTTCCAGTGGCGCCACGGCCCCTTCCTCTTCGACGAGGTCACAAACATCCCGATGATCTGGCGGCTTCCGGGCGGAGCGTCCGGCGAAGTCACTCACGAGATGATCGAGCAGGTGGATGTGATGCCCACGCTCCTCGACGCCCTCGGCGTGGACGTCCCCGCCGGCGTCCAGGGACGCTCGATGCTGCCTCTGCTCCGCGGCGATGAGGGCGCTTCGGGCCGGGAATCAGTCCTCATGCAGGAACGCCAGGCTCCCGACCTCGCCGCCCGCGGCCTCGACCCCGAGCGTATCACGCAGTGGGCCGTGCGGACGCATGAGTGGAAGCTCGTGCACTACCCGGGCGAGGACTTCGGCGAATTGTACGACCTGCGCAAGGACCCGGGCGAGTTCCGCAACCTCTGGGGCGAACCGGGCTACGCTGCCCCGCGCGCGGAGATGGAGCGTCTGCTCCTCGACCGCATCGCCGAATCGAGGGATCCGCTGCCGGAAAGGCAGTACGCCTGGTAGCGACGGCCCCTTTCTGCCGGCTCAGCTTCACCCACATCTCGCTACGTGCCGCAGAAGGCCGTGAGCCGTCGGAGGGGCGGCCGCACGAGCCGCGATTGCCGTGTATCGCGGCGAGGTCGGCCCATCGGTCGTTCGATCTAACGCGATGCAAACGACCGTAGACGACCGACCTCGTGGCGCACAGGACCTGCGCTTGCGCAGCGTCACGACGTGCGCACTCGTGCGACCCCTCCACCGGGCGTACGAGCTGAATTCGTTGCGCCGGAGATGTGGGCAGAGGTACGTCCTGCCGGACCGGCCTCTGAGGCAACCCGTCTTCCCCAGCCCTGCTCCTGCAGCACTTTGACCGAAGCATGAGCGCGAAGCGCGATGCTTCGGTCACCGACCGTGATGACGCCCGTCACTCCCGTGTAACGTCCACACCACGCCCCGCAAAGCACTTATGAGGGAGGAGAACCCCGCGCATCGTTGAACGTCTATCTACGACAGAACGTAGTAGATGCAGATCGGGAGGAACTGCCGATGCGAACACCACTGACGAAGATACTTGCGGTGGCGCTGCTCTCAGCCACTCTGACGGTGGCGTTCGCCCGGCCGGGCGGGCCGACGATTGCCGTGATGCCCTTCGATGATGCCGTCATCGATCGCGGCTTCAGTTGGACACACCGCGCTCGGCGATGGAGCCCCGGAGCGGGCGTGGCCGACCTGATCACCGGCGAACTCGTCGCGGAGGCGCGCAACTGCGGCACCTTCGGCGTGGTTGAGCGCGACCGACTCTTCGAGGTCCTCGACGAGCAGGATCTCGGCGCGAGCGGGCGCATCGACCCCGCCACCGCCGCGCGCGTGGGACGCATCATCGGGGCCGACCTGCTCCTGATGGGGGCGGTCACACGCTTCGACCTGCGCAGCGACCACGTTGGCCTTCCCCGAAGCATCGGCTTCGACGCCGAGCGACACAGAGCCACGGTCGGCTTCGAAGGCCGGCTGGTGGACACCACCACCGCGGAGATCATCGCGCAGGGCCGCGGACAGGACTCTGAGACGCGCTACGGCGCAACCATCCGACGGGGCGAACTCCGAGGACTCGACTTCGGAAGCAGCGAGTTCGCCGACTCATTGCTCGGACACGCTGCGCGCGGAGCAGCACGGGCCCTCACCCGCAAGATCGCCGTGGAACTCGATCACCCGGGCGCTCGCGAGGCCGGCCGCGCGCACGAAGGCGACGCGCTGATCGTCTACGCCGAGATGCGCGACGGGCAGTGGTGGCCGATGATCAACCGCGGAGCGCGTGACGGCGTCCGAGAGGGCGACGTGCTGGTGGTCAGGCGGAAGCGGCAGAGCGTCTTCGATCCGCTCACCGGCGAACTGCTCAAGGTCATCTGGGATGAGCTTGGCCTGCTGACAATCCGCACGGTGGAAGAGAAGGTCGCGTCGGGGCCGATGGTCGGCGCACCGGACGCGCCGGGAGGACCGCGGGAGGGCGATGTGGCCGTCCTGCGTCACCGCCACTGACCATCTGACGCGCGGCGCATGCGGGGTCCAAGGAGTGATGGAGACGTATGAGAACACGCGCGGTCATGTTCGCGGCGGCACTGATGGTGCTCGCCCCACTCGCAGCAGCAGAAGCGCAGAACGCGCCTGCGCCGGATGGCCCGACGATCGCTGTCGTGGCATTCGGCAGTGACGCCATCGACAGCGCCTGGTACTGGGCGTGCTGCAGCCGCATGTGGGCTGCCGGGCACGGCATCGCCGACATGGTCGCGACCGAACTGCAGCGCGATCTGCGCGGGCGCGCCCCCCGCGTCCTCGACCGTGAGGTCCTCCACGACTTCCTCATCGCCGAACGCCTCCACCGCCGCGACCAACTCTCCATCGCCACGGCCGCGCGCGTCGCTCGGGAACTCGACGCGGACCTTGCCGTGCTCGGGCAGACCCGGGAATTCGAGGCGTTCCGAATCAGCCGCTTCCTCCACGGGGGCGACTGGGCACAGGGCCGGGTCATCCTTCACGCGAAGATCATTGACGCTCGGTCAGGCGTGGTGGTCGGAGAGGAGAACGCGACCTCGTTCCGGGTTCGCGCGGTCCACCCGTGGGACATCGGCGACCGGCCCCGCACAGACATCGGCAGTTCGCGCTTTGAATACTCATTCCTCGGTCGCACAACCTCCGAGGCCGCCCGCTCGATGGCCGGACGTCTCCATCGTGCAGTGCAGACGCTCACCTCATCAGGCGCCTGGCAGACATCGGACGGCCCGACCGTCGTCGGCATCGGCGGAGGGAAGCTCACGATCAACCACGGTGAGAACGACGGCGTGGCGCCGGGCGATGAGTTCACCATCATCCGCGTCGATCGAAGAGATGGCAGCAGACGCGTGCTGGGTACACTGAAGGTGCGCGAAGTCGAGGCCACGCGTGCAACCGGGCGCATCGACCGGATCGAGGATACTCCGCCGCCGCGCCCGGGCGATCTTGCCGAGGCCACCGGGCAGTAGGATCAATCGGGCAGCGTCAGAAGCAGCGGTCCTTCGCCGGCACCCACGTTCGCGTCCGCGGTGACCACGCCACGGACTTCCCGCACCTCCTGGCGGTGGCGGTGCCCGTGGATAACGAGCGCGAGTTCGTCGGCCTCCAGCAGCGCCTCACCGAGGAGCGAACTGCCAAGAAATGCCCTCGCATACGCTCGCTTCGGACTGTCAAAATGCCTGTCGGCCAGTTCAGCGAAGGGCACGAAGTGCGTGACACCCACCATCCGCCGACATTCACCCGAAATCTCCGCGATGTCCACGCGCAGTCCCTCCGCCATCTCGGCGGCAATCTCCGACGCTGACTGCTCCCACCCGAGGTGCAGTGCGTCATTCCACACCGCGACCTCCGGCGTGGTGTCATCGACCTGGTACACGAGTCCGCCGGCAGCGTAATCCTCGCCGCGGAGTTCCTCCCAGCCCCCCTCCGTCGCGTCCTCGACCGCATGAAAGCCGATCTCGCCGTCCCGGCCCCGCGAGACCTCGACCGGCGTGACCGTCAGCCCGTCCACCGGCGCCTCGCGCTGGCGCATCTCGTAGTCGTACCAGCCCATCGAGCCGACGAAGCCGGTCCCATCGACGACCAGCGGGCCATCGTCGAGGCAGTGAAAGTCGTGATCGGCGGCGATCTGAGGGATGGTCCGCTCGAAGAGTCGTCTCGTGGTGAACGGCGGGGCGTTCTGCCACAGATCGTGATTCCCGGGGACCATGAGACGCACGGCGTCAAGCTCCGCGAAGAGCCCGAGCACGTCGCCGATCCGCTCGGGGCCCTCGGCGGAGCAATCCCCCGCGATGATCAGCACATCAGGCTCGGCTGCGCAGACCGCCTCCGCGATGGCCTCGACACGCGGACGGCTCTCAGCATCGTAGTGAGTATCCGCCAGCGCAAGCAATCTCATTCCGCGACCAACTCCGAGGCCACCTGTCGCGCCATCTCCTGCCATCCAATCTCCGGCGCCTCGAAGCACCGAAGCGCGATCTCGCCCGACAGCGTCAGCCCCTCGGGCCACGGCTCGGCCACGCCGTCCCACGCCACGTAAAGCTTGCGATGACGCTCCTGGTCCCACCAGCCGGTCAGGGTGGTGGCCGATTCTCCATCGGGCCGCGCCAGGTGCCGCATCACCACGCCGGTCGCGCGGTCGGGAATGAACGCGGCGGTCCACGTCCAGTCGTCATACCACTCGAGCGCCCCGCCGACACCGAAGTCACCATCAAGGACCTCCCCCTCGGTGGACACGGCCATCCACCGTGAGGCCTCGCTGCTGATGGGAAACATGAAGGGGTATGCGACCGTCACGACCACCTCTTCGGTCGCGGTCACTTCGTGATGCTGCGTCAGCATCCCGCCCGCGAGTGTCAGCGTCGCCTCGTGCCGCAACTTGTCGAGCATCGAGCGCTTCCGCAGCACCAGCCGCTCACCGGTGTGCGTCGCCCCGTCATCAAGTTCCACGCTCTCGCCGTCAACGGTCAGACTGACCTCCTCAACACGCTCAACCCCACCCTCGGTGTGCATCGAGCCGATCCATCCGCCGGCAACCGGGACGCACGCGAGCATGCCGAATGCTCCGCTCGGCGTCCCCACGACGACGCCGCGGTGGGAGATCTTCTGAACCGACCACGAGTATGCCCGCTGCACCTCCACCGACAGGCCGCCGGAACGAAGCGTGACGACGGCCTCCTCGCGAGTGTCCTGAGCCTGGGCTGCTGACGCCGCGACCAGCACGATCAGCGCGATCGCAATCGCGCCGCTGGTGCGAGCCGGAAGGCCGAACCATCCCGATGGACGACGATCAGCGGTCATTCTCCTCTCCCATCGGTCTGATCTCAAACGAGCTGTCAACCCCCAGCGGCAGCGGCGGGAAGGCCCCGATCGCAGTGAAGCCGTCAAACCTCATATCCGCGTCGGCTGCCTTGATCAGGCCGGTCGTCATGTCAATCCGCCGCGTCATACCCTCGATCGTAAGCACCCCGTCCTGCACCGTCGCTTCTGCGCCATCCCTCAGCGGATTCGCGGTGCTGAACTCCGGCACCGTGGCATTGATGTCCGTGACCACCACGATCTCCCCCTCGCTGATCTCCGTGATCCGCGAGGTGACCGTCATCGAGACTTCCCCGACGTCTGGAAGCTGCTGGCAGCGTTCGATGGTCCACTCCTCACCCGGACCCACCGGCTCCGACGGCATCTCCACTACCCCGGCAAGCAACACCACGAACTGCAGTGGAACGCCGCCGCTTGCGAAGAGATCAAGCGCCGCACCATCACCCGCTGTCAGCTCCACGAGTGCTCCGCGCTCGTCGACAGCCAACTCCGCCGGCTCGGGCGTACCCGCGTCCTGTGGATCGTCCATCAGCGTCGCCTCGACCTCGCCGAACGTTGCTCGGATCGTCGCGACGCCCTCCTCGCTGACCTCCAGCACCTCCAGCGTCAGGTCAACCCCGGCCTCGCCCGTCACCGCCAGCGGCACGTCCTTGCCCATCTCAACCCCATCGATCCTCGCCGTCACCCGACTCAGCGATCGATCCCCGGCCTCGAAGTCATACTGCACACCAAGCGTGACCCCGGCAAGAGCGCAACCCGCCGAAAGCGCAGCCGTCACGACCACCATCAAGAACCTCGTCATCTCGTGGTCCCTCCGTTGCCTGCCGGTCACCGACAGCGCATACTGACACCCTGTGCCCGAAGTCCATCATCGTCTCACGTAGACGCAATCACACGAACGAGAGTTCCACGCGGCAGGTCTAACCACTTCGTGCTGCGAATGTACGTGCGACGCCGACCATCTGCCGAGAGGAGCTTCGACCATGCTTGGTGCGGTCCTGATTATGCAAGCAGCGGGAGCCACGGAGCCATCCGGCGTGCATCTCGCCACCACCGTGCTCAAATCAGTGTGCGATCGCGTGATCGTCTTCGGAGGCGAGGCCGCAGGCGCGGCTGCCCATCCTCTCCCCGGCGACGCAAGCGAACTCGCCGCGGTCGCCGCGGCGCTCAGAGAGGCTGCGGACGGCCATGTCGCGCTCCTCAGCGCCGATCTGCTCCATCCCTCCAGCGAACTGCTGCGTTACATGGCGCAGGTGCGAGGGAGCTTCGAGGCCGTCGTTCCCGAGCATCGCGACGGAACCCCTGAGCCCCTGATGGCTATCTACCACCCCTCTTTGCTCCGAAGAGCCGAGGGCCTGGTCGCCGCCGGAGAGCGCGAGCTTTCGAACCTCCTCGAGAGCGCAACCGTGCGCCGCGTCAGCGTCGAGGAGATCGCGAAATTCGGCGAGCCGGAGCGCCTGCTCGAGCGCACGGGCCCTCCATCGATCTGACCCGCCGAATCCGTCAAAGTTCCATGTAATACTCCACGTGCGGTCGCACCTGCTCGAAGCCCACCTTCTCATACGCCCGACGCGCCGGCGCATGCATCGGGTCGAGCCCCGTGTGCACGGTCGCGTAGGCCATCCCGGCCTCCCGCATCCGTCGCAGGCACTCCTCGTACTGCATGCTGCCGACGCCCTTCCCCTGAGCCTGAGGCACCACCGCGTTGTTGCCCACTACGCCGACCCCGTTGTCCCGCAGCATCAGCGTGCAGAAGCCCACGATCTCACCGTCAATCTCAGTCACAAACGCCTCGTCGGGATGCTCGCGGAAATGCCGCTCCACCGAATCCGCCTTGCGCTCCAGCGGGTCGCCGGGATTCTCCCGCCGCCACAGATCCTCACCCATCTGCTCGCGGAAGTAGTCGTAGATCGGCGCCCACGCATCCTTCGCAATCTCGCGGATCCGCTCAATGTCCTCATCACGCGCTTCCCTGATCTCCGGCTCACTCATCGAAGTCCTCGTTCCTTTCGTCGCGGCTTTGCACGTGGATCAATGACACCTGTCCGGCCTCCATGCGCATCCGCAGCACGTCACCGATCTGCCGAATCCGCCGTCCGTCGAGCCTGTCCACCGCCCACAGCCACGGTCCGAGTTCAATGCGCTCGCGATCCAGCGCCAACTCCACCACCGGCGCCTCGTCACCGAGGTTCGCCACCACCGCCAGCACCTCGCCGTCACGCCACCATGCCGACACCCGCACATCAGCGGCCTCCGTCGTGACCGGCACGCGCTCCGACCACCACGGCCGCCAGTTCGCCGTCGCCACGTTGAACTGCTCACGCGCCTCACGGGCCGCCGCCACCGCCGCCAGGCCCTCCCCCGTCGCGGCCGGGCGCAGAGCCACGTCGTGGAGCAACGCAAGCCCACGTGCATGCTGCATTTCGGCCGCCCCGGGCGTCACCGCCACGGCCGTGCCGAGCGCTCCCGTGCCGCCGAGGGCCGCGAACTCATCGACCGAGACCGCCTCGCCCCCGGCATCGCTGGCGGCAACCACGAGGCCATCCGCGAACCCGGCCGCCCCCGGCGTCGCTCCCCCGGATTCCACCGTCAGCAGACCGTCCGGCCTGCTCTCACGCACCACCGTCCGAAGCCGCATCATCAACTCACGCGCGCCCCGCGTCCCGCAGGATCCGTCTGCAGCATGCCCCCCGCAATCCAGCGTCGAAAGTCCGCCACGCAGGTGAATCCCGTCGGCCTTGTACTGCTCCATCGCATACGCGGCCGCCTCAACCACGTAGTCCGCCCACGCGCTGCCCGGGCATGGGCGAGCCGCGTCGCCTTCGGCGTCAGCATTCACTGCGACCTCATCTCCGAACGATCGCCACACCGGATCGCGTGTCAGATCATCGTCGATCACCAGCACCAGCCGAAGGCCTGCCTCGTGGCATATCTCCGCGAACTCCGCCAGCAACGCATCGCTTTCCGCCCCGAGGCCGTCGGGCCGCGGACGGTAGTTCTCATCATCGAGCACGATCGTTCGCACCCCATGCGCACGCATCCGCCCCACCAGCGCCTCCGCACCCTCGTCCTCCGCCGGCAGCGGCAGACCGTGCAGTGTCGCCGTGCGCCACTCCCGCCAGTCCCCGCGCCGCGGGCCGACCGGCGTCGCCTGCAGGCCGAAGCTCGTCTCAAACGACTCGCCGGGCAGAAGCTCGCGGTCCAGCATTGTCACCACCAGCGTCGTCTGCCCGCGTCCGGGCGTGACTCTGATCGCCCTCTCCGGCTCCTCAAGCGCCCACGAAGTGTCCGAGGCGCAGAGCCACTGCAGTCCGCGCTCGTGACCGCTCAGCCAGACCATCGGCGCGAACGCCTGCGTATGCTCCTCGCGGCCCTCGAAAGTCGCGACACTCTCACCCGCCCCGCCCGCGATCTGCATATACGACGCGAACTCGGCAGCCACCGGGATCCCGAGCCGGACCTCCGAGAGCGATCGATCTCCCACCGGATTCACCTTCACATCAAAGGTTATCAGTCCGTCGTACGAACAACGCATCGTCACTCGCGTCTCCGCCCCCGGCGTCCTGGCCGCGAAGACCGCCCCGGCATGCGTCTCCGCCATCTCCACCCACCGGACCGTGGCCTCATCCCATCCTCGCGCAACGTCCCCCGCCGTGGCGCGCAGTGTCACCGGTCCGGCCAGCAGTTCCCTGCCGCCGGATTTGATACTCACCGGCAGAAACTGATCGCCGAGATCGTACACCCGGTCCATGCAGCGCACGCGACTGCCTCTCACCTCCACGGGCGTCCACGGCTCCATCAGCCCACCGTGCTTGCCGCGCTCACTGTCCGCCCACTCCGGACGCGGTGGCAACGTGATGCTGAGTCTCTCGCTCGCGACCTCATCCTCCTCTGCCAGCGCGGCGACGGTCACCGTCACCTCGCCGGGCGCGCATGCCGACAGGTCCACTGTCACGCGAGCCGTGCGACCATCCGGCGCCACCGCGATCGGCTCGACTCCCGGCGCGGTGACCACGTAGCTGTCAGGGGCGACGTCCAGCCCCTCACCGTCAATCAGCAGATCGATCTCCCGGGCGGAAAGCAAGCGTTTTCGCGCGGAGACAGCCAGCGGAGGAATGCGTACGAGCGGGAACTCGCGCTGAAGCACAAGCTCGCCGTCAGGCCCCGTGCCCGCTACGCGCAGGCGGAACTGGCCGGGGTGGGGGAGTTTCATCTCAAGCGGTGCCGACTCAACCGTCTCCACGCTCTGCAACTCGTCCTCATCGTCAAAGAGCGTAACCCGGAGCACGGCAGACCCGGAGAGTTGCGGGAACACCGTCACGCGGTCGCGATCAACGTTCACCTCGCGCAACGTAACCTCAGGGGGCGCGTCAGAAAGACGCAGGGAGCCGAAACGATCCTCGCCCGTCTCCCCCGCTGGCGCCCATGCGGCTGCAGGCGAGTCCGTCTGTCCGTCGTTAACTATCAGGTTCGCGCGGAGCGTGTCTCCGGGGCGCGCGTTGATGGCGGCGAAGGGGATGTGCATCTCAACCCGCCAGCCATCTGCCCCGCGCAGCGCCAGACCTCGCCACGCCGCATCCCACGCGGCATTACCATCACGCGCGTCGTAGATGCTGCCCCCCGCGTTCACGGCGAAGCGGTGAACCGGAGCGCCTTCATCTGTCTGCAGTATGATCGCAACCGAATCATCGCGCCACAACTCGCCGTCTCGATCACGGCGCTTGTACTCCGCTTCTCCCGGCAACTCCCAGAGCACGGCAAGC
Source organism: Armatimonadota bacterium (assembly GCA_046540615.1). Lineage (GTDB taxonomy): Bacteria > Armatimonadota > Zipacnadia > Zipacnadales > UBA5352 > UBA5352. The sequence goes on from JBKHFA010000018.1 coordinate 15,718, forward strand.
CCCTGCTCATCCCAGGCGGCGCGAATGCCCACCTGACGGCGACTCGGGCGTCCGTCAGCGCCGACCAGCACGCCAGGATCGGTCGCGCCCGTCCACTCCTCGGCGCCGATGCGACCGTCGATCTCCACCGCCTCGATCTGCCCGATCTGCAGAAATGGCGGCGTCACCTCCTCCGCGAATGTGGCCGCGGTGCAAAGAACGCCGATCAGCAACGCCGCCGGCAGCCATGCCGGCGTGATGGAGGCTTCATTCATGCCGCGAACACTCCCTCCCGACCGCGACTTCGAAGCAAAAAGGGGAACCGGAGGTCCCGGTTCCCCATGGTGTCATTCGCAGGTGGTTCACCGACGCGCGGACCACTCCGTCAGATACCCGGACGTGTCGGAGGCGACTCGATGCCCTGCACCACAAACTCGACGAACTCGGACTCGGCGCTGACGTCGCGCCCATCACGCGCGTGGATGCTCACCGCATACGTCTGCGGCGCCTGCACGCCGTCCGCGGTCGGCCGATTGTCGTTCGCGGGAACCTCGTAGGTGGCGCCGAAGCTCGCACTCACGAAGCAGTTGGGTACACCCGGACAGCGAATCGCGCTGTCGGGATTCGTCACACTCAACTGAACATCGATCGGCTCACCGCCGGGAGGCAGGATCCGCGCAACGACGTCCTGCGGATCCACACCGTCACCGTCGCTGACCGCCGCGGAGATAAGCACCTCACCGCCACTCGCGCCGAGAGACTGAGGATTCACCCTGAAGCTTGAAATCTGCGGCGGTCGCGGTGCAACCACCTCGACGCTCGAGGCGCGCTGCGCATCGCCCGAATACGCCCTCACGCTGCCGCTGCCAGCACGGTCGGCGGTGAAGACGCCATCCGGAGTGATCTCCCCCACCCTGCCTGCCACGACCCAGGTCGGCTTGATCTCCTCGTACACCTCACCACCCGGACCAATGATCTGCGCCCGGTAGTCGACCCGACCGCCAACGTCGATCGTTGTGCTTGTGGGAGAAAGCTCGATCCGCTCCGGCGCTGCCAGCCCCAGCGGCAGAACCGCCAGACTCACCGTCGTCGTCGCGTCGTCGGTCACAGGCGCCCGCGCCCTGCCCCCGCCAAGCTCCTCTGAGCGTGGCGTCACGGCGCTCACGATCCAGTCGCCGGCCGGAAGGTCGTCGAACGAAAAACCGCCGTCCGCGCCCGTCGTCACCGTGCGCGCGCCCGCCTGAGCGGTCGTCGTTTCCCCGACCGCTTCCACCGTGACCTCCGCGTTCGGAACAACTGTGTTCGTGTCACTGGCATCCACGACCTGTCCGTTCAACGTACCCGTCGCCGTGGCCGGTGGGGGTGGGGCCTCCCCGCCCTCACCGTCGCCACCGCCGCACCCGACCGCGATGATCGCGACTGCTGCCATCAGCCCTGTCAGCCACCCGAGCCTTGCTTTGCGATGCATAGTCTGCTCCGCCCCCTCTGAGGGGTTCCTGGGATATGTGTCCGCTGAACTGACGTCACCGTCCGATCGCCAGCGTACGCACCGCCTGCGTAAGCTTCCCGTCGTCCGTCGCCGCCTCAATCCGGATCAGATACGTTCCGTTCGGAACCGGCAGACCACCATCGGAACGGCCGTTCCAGACCACCTGCGACGTGCCAGAGGGCATCGGGGTGCCCTGCTGCAGCACCCTCACCGTCCGCCCGGCAATATTCAGCACTCTCACTGTGCAATCCGCCGGCGCCGACAGCGTGAAACTTAGCTCCGCCCCACCGGACCGAGTAGCAACCGCACTCAAGCTTGAGAGTGTAAGCGGTCCGCCGGTGCGAGTCAACCTCAACGTCATCGCCCGCCGAGACTCATTTGAGCCCAGCGTCGTCGCGTACCGCGCCCCCCGACGAATGTCCACCGCCCTTCCCACCGACGGGTCCTCCAGCGTCAAAGCCCAACCCGATGGAATCTCGTTCGGCGCCGGACACCACACCTCCACCCTCTCGCCCGGCTGACCCTCAACAACCAGGTCCCACTCCTGCTCGCGCGACTCAACGTTGCTGAACTGCGCGGCAAGCCGATTGCCCGCCGTGTCTGTGAATGCAAGATCAACGCCGTCAGCCGTCGGCGGCGGATTGTGCAGCGGAGCCAGCGACGCCAGCTTCGCTGAGACGCCGAAGAAGTTGTCGCGATCGACACCGGATTCACCACGAACGCTCAGCCGCGTGAACCAGCCGTCCACGTCCCCCGATTCGCCGGATGCTGCCGCCGCCGACTGCACTCGACTCGCCGTCCCGCCGGGCCGCGGCAGGATCAGTGAACACCTCTTCTCCACCCGCACCCAGAATCCTTCCCACGGTTCGATTCTCATGTCACCGTCTCCGAGGAAGGGCGCAACCAGCGCGTATCCGTTCGCTCCCCGGTCGTATCTCCACAGCACCTGGCGCATGATCCCCGCCGCGTCGGCGCTCGCAAGATCCATCGTCGTTCCCTGGTAGTTCACCGTCGCTCTCGCCATGTCCATCGCGCCGAAGTAGGGGTTCCCCAACTGCTGCCAGCCCGGATCGAGGTCAACCGTCAGATTGCCCGACGGCGCCATGTTACCAACCGTGTTGAAAGTGACCGGCTCATCGAGCTTCAGCCAGTACCCCTGTCCGAGAACAATCGGAAGACTCCCCGGACCCGAGTACACCGTGTACTCCCCCCCTCCCGCCGACCAGCGCGCCAGCTTCATATCCCCCGGCTCGAGGCCCAGCAGTGTCGTCGGCTCATTGTCCACCGGCTCAAGCGGCGAGCCGATCAGGTGCATTCCGGCCGGCAGGGTGACCGGATCGTTCGCGAATGACTGCACCGGCCCCACCGCCGTTACGCCTTTCAGATGGTTGCCCGTCGCGTCAACCGCCACGACCGCATACCAGTAGTCCACTCCATCGCTGCTGGTGCCGTCCACGTACTCCGTCGCGTCTGCGTCCTCCACCTCCGCGATCGGCTGCATCCCCGCCACCGAGTTGAAGTTCGTCATCGAACGGTAGATCGCGAAGTGGCTGAAATCCGCCGGCGGATCATATGCCTCCCACCCGATCACAATCGCACCACCGTCGTCGGCCGGCCTGTCCTCGGCATACACCCCCGTGACCGCCGCCGGCGCGCTGTCATTCTCCGACTCCACCGGACCGGCCACGGTCGAATCTGAGGTCGCGCTCCCATCGCTCGTGCGCACCAGATAGTAGTACGACCGCCCGTCCGTCACCGTCTCGTCCACGTACCTCCCGGTGCCCGCATCAACACGCGCAACCTCCGCGAAACTCCCCTCCTCGCCTTCGCGACGCAACACGATGTACTCGACCACATTGTTCGCTCCGGCGCCATCGTCCAGCGACAGCTCCCACCTCACTGTGATGCTGCCACCCTCATCATCCGGGGTGTCCTCAACCGCAAGATCCCGGACCGGCCGGGGCGGGAGCGACACACCGAGCGACCGCGCCGCATTTATCCTCCCCGCGCCCAGCTTCCCGGCAAACCCGGGGTTGATCGCGTCGATATCATCGGCTCCGCCCTTGATCGCATCCATCACCTGCCCGGGCGACATCCCCGGGTTCTGCGAGAGCACAAGTGCCGCGAGACCGGAGACAAGCGGCACGCTGAAAGACGTGCCGGAGTTCGTGTCGAAGTAGCTTGAGAACGCGGGAAAGCCCGGGTCATAGTACCCGGGGCCGAAAAGCGCCTCGCCCGGCGCCATGCAATCCACGAACGTCCCCCAGCTTGAACCGTCAAAGTTGCTGAAAGACGCCCGAATGTCGTTCGCGTCCGTTGAGCCGACACCGAGCACGAAGTTGTCAACGCCGACGTTCGGCCCATCATTGCACACAGGCGACTCCCAACTCGTCTCGCTGTCGCCCAGTTCCTGTCCGCCGTTACCCGCCGCGGTCACCACCACGGCGCCCTCCTCGTGTGCCTGCGCGATCGGCGCGGTGAAGGACTCGTAGTAGTTCCCCCCGATGCTCAGATTGATCACGTCCGCGCCCATCATGATCGCGTACTCAATGCCCTCGATCACCTGATCGACATTGGCCCCCCCATCGTCGGGAAACACCTGGATCGGCAGTATCTTCACATTCCACGCAACACCGGCGGTCCCGAACCCGTCATTGCCCACTGCGGCGGCAAGTCCCGCCACCAGTGTCCCGTGGCTCACCTGCTCATCCGGCGTCCCATCGTCATTGTCATCAACACCATCGGGCTCGGGGTTCGGGTTGCTCGTGTTGTTCTGAAAATCCCACCCGTTGACGTCATCGACAAAGCCGTTCTCGTCGTCATCCACGCCGTTATCCGGAATCTCGCCGGTGTTCACGAATATGTTCTGCTCAAGGTCCGGGTGGTCTGTGTCCACGCCGGTGTCAATCACCGCGATCACGATCTCCCGCGATCCGGTCGTGACCTCCCACGCCTCGGGCGCGCGAATCAGGGGCAGATGATACTGCTCGGAGTACTCGGGATCATCCGGCGTAACCGCCGGATACATCATCCCGTTCGGCTCGACGAACGCCACCGCCGGGTCCCGCAGAAGCTTGCTCTTGAAGCTCATCTGAGTTTCCGAGGCCGGCGTCTCCACCACCAGGATACGCCCGCGCGCGAGACTCTTGCGTACATGCGCGCCGGTCTGCCGCTGGATCTTCATCGCGGCCTGCGCCGATTGCACTGTCGAGCGCATCCCGACAAGCACCTCGCGCGACTGCGCGCGTTGCGCGAGAGCATCCATCGGCCCCAGCGCCATCATCAGGACTGCTGTGACAATGATAAGGCCGCCGCGGGCTATCCAGCCCGCCGCGGCCCTGAGCTTGCAGTGAGACTGTGTCTGCGACGTGTCGATCACCCTTCGGCTGCCCCAGCACTCAGCGCTCAAGCTGCAGGCTGCGGATCGCGCTGACCTGCTGGCCGTCGTCGCTGCGCGCGGTGACGCGAATGATATACCGTCCATTCGGCGCATTGCTCCCTGACGCGTTGCGTCCGTCCCATGTGATCTGCTGCGGGCCGGCCTCCTGTGCCCGTCCGGCGATGAGCCGCCGCACCGTGACACCGGCGATGTTGAGTACCTCAACGTCCACCGCCGCGTCCTGTGAGAGCGTGTAGACGACCTGCGCTCGACCCTCCGCGGAGCCTGCACTGAGCGTGTTGATCGCAAGCGCCCCCGCTCCTTCGTCCGCAATTTGGAGGGTGAAGCTGCGCTCCGTCGCCTCGTCGCCGACCTCATAGGTATACCCCGTGCTCGTCCTGAGATAGATGCTGCGGCCCGTCTGATTGTCGATCAGCATCGGTCTGACGTCCGCCGGAAGCTCGCTCAGATCCGGCCAACTGAGCCGAACCGTCGCCTGAGGGGCGGCGCAGGCCACTCGCACCTCCCACTCCCGAGCGCTCTCAGGACCGACGAAATCGGTCGCCATCCGCGCGCCATCGGCGCCGGGCCGCGTGAAGTAAAGGTCCAGGTCCGCGTCAGGCCTCAGCGGCGAGACCATCCCGGACACCTCCGCGGCATTCTCAGCCACTCCGACGAAGTTGTCCGTGTCCGCCATCCCCGGCGTCTCGGCCACCAGCCGAAGCGCCCAGCCGTCGAACTCCGCGGTCTCCGTCTCAGCGTTCGCAGCGGGAAGGACCTGGCGCTTCAGAAGCAGCGTCGCCGGCCGCCGCGCGAGGAACAGCGCTCCCCGACCCGCATCGATCGTCTGCGTCGCGAACGGAAGCTCCGGGCCGGCGATCAGCCGGTAGCTGTTCGTGCGCGTGTCGTAGGTCCACGCGTAGTCCCTCGTGTAACCCAGTTGGTTCGACGTTTTCAGATCGACAGGAGTTCCCTCGCCGATCCCCGTCACCTCAGTGGCGATGAAATCGATCTGCCCCGGGAACGGATTGCCTATCTGATTCCAGCCCGCCACAACCGGCCGCTCAAAGTCGCCCTCAGGCGCCGTCTGCCCGGCCACGTTGATCAACAGCGACGCCGGAGTGTTGAGCCACCACGAGCGCCCAAGCTGCTGCCTGAACACCGAAGCGCCCGGTGTCTCCGACCAGACGACGTACTCCCCACCATCCCGCGTGGCGTCCCAGTACGCAAGGTCCGCCTCGCCGTCGAGATCGAGACCGAGGATGTCGTTGATGTCGTTGAGATCAGCGTCGCTCGGTACCGCTCCCACCGAGATAATCGACAGCCCCGAGGGATAGCTGAAGGCGAAGTTCGGATTCGCAATGACCGGCCCCGCCGACTGAACCTCAGTTTCCTCATTGTCATGGTCATCGACGCCGGTCACCGCATACCAGTACTCCACCCCATCCTCCACGTCATCGCGGTCGATGTAACGCATCGGCTCGCCCGCGTCACGCACCGTCAGCGGCTCAAGCTCCGCGACGTCCTCGATGTCGGCGGTCGCCCGGTATATGTGGTACACCTCAATGTCCGAGGGCGCGTCATAGCCCCTCCAGCTCAGCGTGATCGCGCCACCCTCATCAGCCTGCGTGTCGGCCGCAACCAGCGTGTCGATCGGCTCGGGCGCAAGGTCATCACGCGCGCGCGCCGGACCGGCCACTTCTGACGGCACTGCGTTATTCTCGTCGAGTGTGACAACCTGATACCAGAACGGCGTTTCATCCTCCACCGGCGCGTCGATGTACATCTCTGTGCCCGGCTCGAGACTGGCGACCTGAGAGAACGCACCGGGCGTGTTCGGAATCTGTGTGCTCTCACCGGCCCGCAGCAGATTGTACCCGATCACATCCACGCCGTCCTGCGAAGACTTGCTCCACGTAACCGTGATGCTCCCACCCTCGTCATCGGCCGTGTCGCGGGCGACCAGATCGCTCACAGGCTCCGGAGGCACGTCCAGCCCCAGCGCCGACGCAATGTTGATCCGGCCCTCACCAAGAGTCTCGAACGTGGTCGGATTCTGCTCGCTGATGTCGTCGGCCGTGGCGCGAATCTGGCTGATTATGTCTGCCGGTGAATAGCCGGAAAAATGCCCACTCAGCAGCGCCGCAAGGCCCGCGGCAATCGGCGAGGCCATCGACGTCCCCGAAAGTCGCCCGTACGCATCGGTCAAATCGGGAAATGTCGGATCCTCATAGAGCGTGCTCAACACGTCGACACCGGGGGCGGTGACATCCACGAAATTATACCCCGACTCGTCGCGGTTCGTGAAGTCCGCCGCGAGATCGCTCGAGTCGGTCGCCGCTACCCCGAGGACGAAGTTGTCTACCCCCAGATTCGGGCCATCATTGCAGACCGGCGACACCCACGTGCGCTGCTCCTCGGTGAATGTGTCCGCCTCGTTCCCCGCCGCGGCTACCACCACCACGCCCGCGGCATGTGCGTCCGCGATCACCGACGTGACGCTCTCAGTGTAACCCGCCCCAAGACTCAGGTTGATGACGTCCGCGCCGTTGTCCACCGCATACTGGATGGCGCTGATCAGGTAGCTCATCAGCCCAAAGCCCGTCTCGTCAAGCACGCGCAGCGGCATCATCTGGGCCTGCCAGTCGGCCCCGGCCACACCGGTCGCGTTGTCGGTCATCGCACCAATCAGACCGGCCGCGTGCGTCCCGTGACTCACCTGACCGGCGCTGTACTCGCCCGGCTCCGCATCGGCGGGCGGCCCAGCATCGGGATCGTTGTCGCTGTTGACGAAGTCCCAGCCGTAGATGTCGTCCACATAGCCGTTCCCGTCGTCATCCTCACCCTCTTCACCGGCAAGCTCCGCCTGGTTGATCCACCACTTGTCCTCCAGATCCTCGTGGTCGGGATCATATCCGCTGTCGCAGACCGCCACGACACTGCCGGAACTGCCCGTCGTCAGGTCCCACCCCGCCGGAGCGGAAATCAGGTCCCACTGATACTGCTCGTCATAGAGGGGATCGTCGGGAACCACCATCGGGTAAAGCACACGATCCGGTTCGGCGACCAGCGTGATCGCCTCGGCCGACCAGATCATCGCACCCTCGTTGACCGACATGCCCTCAGGCAGGCCGACCACCGCAATACGCGTGTTGGGGATTACCTGCTCAAGCGTGCAACCGTTGGCATTCAGACGCTCGTTCAGTTGCTCGTTCGTGACGTCAGGCGCGAACTGCACGAGAACCTGTCCGGAGGCGGCGAGGTCGGGGACCACCTCGGTCCCGCCACCCGCCGCGGCAACACTCATCGTCCTGCCGCTGACAATCTCCGTCTCCACCGCCGCCAGTCCGACGGAAGCGAGGAGTGCTGTCAGGAGAATCGCTGCGGCTACGACAGAGGAGAAACGGTAGCGCATCCCGACGAGGCGCCGGCCTTGGGTCATCATGGACCGCCTCCCAGCGGAGGTCTATCGCGTGTAAAGGCCCTCCAGCTTCAGAATTGAATGGATACTACCAACTTCCGCAGGTGGTGTCAAATACGGGCGCCAGTGTCCGCTCATCCCGCCCCACACCACCGAAAATCACCGGTCGCAATCCGCCCGCAACCTGTTGTCTTCGGCGAGGTATTCCCCGGTTGACAGCCGGAGACCTTTGCGTGTACGGTGCCCGACGTACCACAATTTTTCCCCGGGGAGAGCATCTCATGCCCTTTGCATACCGCCGCGAATACCGCGGACCGATCGACCTCGTCGCATTCGACTGGGCCGGAACCATCGTGGACTTCGGCTGCCAGGCCCCGACCCGCGCATTCGTCGATCTCTTCCGTGACGCAGGCATCGAGATAACCGCCGAACAGGCGCGCGGCCCGATGGGCATCGGCAAGCGAGAGCACATCGCGAAGCTGCTTGAAATGCCCGAGATCGCCCGCGCATGGCGACAGGAGCACGGCTCAGACCCCGTCGCCGCCGACGGCGACCGCCTCTTCGAGGCCTTTCACGACATCCAGGTGCAGGCGGCCGTTGGCCGCGCCGAACTGATCCCCGGAGTGCTCGAGACACTCGACTGGCTCCGCGCCCGCGGCGTCATGATCGCCACGAACACCGGCTACTTTCGCGAGGTGCTTGAGGCGATCCTTCCCGTCGCCGCCGAGCAGGGACTCGAAGCCGCCTCCAATGTATCCGCAACTGACGTGCCAGAGGCCCGGCCCGCGCCGTGGATGCTCGTCGTCAACATGCTCGAAACCGGCGTCTACCCCGCCGAGGCGGTCGTCAAGGTCGGCGACACCGTCCC
>JBKHFA010000019.1:0-24592 GCA_046540615.1 Armatimonadota bacterium
CCGGGCCTCGCACCGTGCGAGAGCCGCTCGCTTTCAACCTCATCGAACCATGCGGCGAGTTGGCGCTGCATCCGCGCCGCCCGGTCCGGCTGCTCGGCGGCGAGGTCATGCGCCTCGGCCGGATCGTTTGCGATGTTGAAAAGCTGAGCGGGCGGCGGGTCCGAGACATCGCGCTCGGGCGGTGTGCGATCCGTGACCTCGGCGATCAAACCCGGCCGGTCTCGCAACTCGTGATCATCCGTGTGATCCTCGGGCGTCGTTTTGAAGCACTGCGGCATCGGCGCGCGCACCAGCTTCCAGTCGCCGTCGCGCATCGCGGCGTTGCAGTGCCCGACAGGCTGGTAGCGGTTCCACTGCCAGAAGCGCTGATCCGGGACCTCGGCCTGCTCGCCGCGCAGCATCGGAAGGATATTCGCGCCGTCGATCGGCGGCTCCTGCGGGATGTGCGCACCGACCGCGCTCAGAAGCGTCGGCGCCCAGTCGCAGAAGTGCACCATCTCGTCGCAGCGGCCGGGTTCGAGGCCGGCGGGCCAGCGCGCGATCATCGGCACGCGGATCCCGCCCTCGTAGATATTGCCCTTGTGCCCGGCGAAGCCGCAGTTGAAGCGCTCGATCCGGCCGAGTTCGCTGCCGAACTGCGGGCCGTTGTCGGAGGTGAAGAGCACGATGGTGTCATCCGCGAGGCCCAGCCACTCGAGCGTCTCGAGGACGTGGCCGATGCCGCGGTCCATCCGCCGGATCATGCCGTAGAGCGTGGCGACGGCCTCATTCACGCCGTCAATGCCGCGGAAGGGTGCGATGTCCTCCTCCGGCGCCTGCAGTGGTGTGTGCGGGCAGTTATACGCCAGTTCGAGGAAGAACGGCTCGCGGCGATGGCGATGGATGAAGTCGCAGGCTTCGTCGGTGAGCGTGTTGGTGAGGTAGTTGCCGTCTGATTTGCGGAAGCGGCCGCCGCCGCAGTCGAGCCACCAGTCCCAGTAGTCCTGCCAGCCGCCCCGGAAGGCGCAGACCTCCTCGAAGCCGCGGTTCTGCGGCAGGTAGCGCTCGTCGAGTTCGCCGAGGTGCCACTTGCCGACGAGGCCGGTCGCGTAGCCTTCGGCGGCGAGGCGCTCGGCCAGCGTGGTCTCCCAGAGGCCGAGGCGGTCGGTGCCGCGGGCCTCGCGGGTGTCGATCGAGCCGGTGCGGTGGGGGTAGCGGCCGGTGAGCAGCGCCGCCCGCGACGGCGCGCAGACGCATGAGCCCGCGTAGTGCTGGGTGAGGAGCTGACTTTCGTCCGCCAGCGCATCGAGGTGGGGGGTCTCGGAGAGGCCCTCGTTGAAGAGGCCGAAGTCTCCGTAGCCCATGTCATCGGCGATGATGAGGACGATGTTGGGGCGCGGCATGGCGCTCACTCCTCTGCGGGTGCGTTGGTGTTTGCGGGCGGTTCATCCTCGACGGACTCGTCGTCTTCTTCGGTCTCCTCGACGGGCGCCTCGCGGAGCATTGCCGGCGGCTCGTCCTCCGGGTCGAGCGCGACCGTCACGCCGACCCACGCCCAGAACGCGGCGGAGAAAGCGAAGATCACGGCAAAGACGGTGAGGCAGCCGCGCATGGACGGCGTGTTCTCAGCAAGGAATGCGCAGAACAGCAGAATCAGGCCCGGCGCGAGGACGAGCATCGCGAGACGGAAGTCGATGTCGTGGCCGCCGATCATCATCGAAATGTTCAGCGCCAGCCCCGCGACCAGCAGCAGGCCGCCGGCTCTGCGCAGGAAGACTGCGCGCGGCTTCTCCTGAAAGCTTGAGTATCCGGGTTGCAGCATGGTATGACCTCCGAGGGGAGGTTTCGCCTGCCAGGGGAGATGGTCCTTCCGGCGGGCGTCCACGCGGGCATGTACGCGGGCATCTCGAGCAGGCATTGCATGCCGCGCAACGAAATACATCAGCAGTGCATATTCCGGTCGGCCGGATGCGGGCGGCTGACAGAGTTGCAGGAGGATCTGCCATGCGCACACTCTTCGGGGTCATCACCATCGCGCCTGTGCTTGCGTTGACGGCAAGCCTGGCGGCGGCCCAGGCGCCGATCGACAGTCACACGACATTCATGGCGAGCTTCGACACCACCATCGAGCCGGACTACGCCGCCGGTGACTGGCGCGCGGGTGTCAGCGGCGACGCGGAACTGGTCGAGGGCAGGTTCGGGAAGGCCCTGCACATCCCCGCCCGCAGGACTGTGGAGTTCAGCGCCGATCAGAAGATCAACCTTTCGTCCGGGACCGTCGAGTTCTGGCTCCTGTGGACGGACGAGCTTGCGACGGCCGACAGCCCCAACATCTTCATGATGATGACACCCGAGGCGGACAACTACCTCAGGTTCAACAAGATCGATCCTGCTCGCCTGGGGATGCCGGTGAGGCAGGGCCCGCCGGAGGATGACGAGTGGACGTGGCAGCGGGTTGACGTGGACCCGACCGAGTGGGAGACCCCCTCGTGGCATCATTTCGCCGGAGTCTGGGAGGACGGCGTCACGGCGCTTTACGTTGACGGCGAGCTTGTTGACAGCGCCGAGGGCGGCGCGGGCTTCGTGGAGCAGCCCGAGGCTTTCAGCTTCGGCGCCGGGCCGCTGACCATCGATGAGGTGCGCATCTCGACGAAGGCGCGTGCGCCCGAGGAGATCGCCGCCGTCGCGAACGCGGAGCCGGGGGAGGAGGCTTCGACCTACCTGGCCGACCTTGAGCCCGTGGCGATGCGGCAGGCGGTCGGAGAGGTCGGGCTGAATGCGCACCTCGCGATCGACGAGCGGCAGATGCCGCTGGTCATCGGGCAGACGGCCTACGCGCGAGGCGTCGCGATCCGGGCGCCGGGCTGGGTGGAGTTCGAGGTGCCCGAGGGCATGACGAGTCTGCGCGGCGTCTACGGCGCGAGCCCCTTCGGGCGCGAGGACGCGAGCGTCACGCTGACGTTCACGGCCGATGGAACGCCGCTGCAGGTGTGCTCAGACCTCTCACCGGGCGGCGACGCGATGCCGGTGACGCTCGCGGTGGAGCCAGGGCAGACGTTGCGGATTGAGGCGACGGGCACGGCAGGAGGGGTGGCCGTGGTGGGGGACGCGATGCTGCTGGCGGAGGGCATCGAGCCGCCGCCCTCGTTCTCCCGCGAGCTTACGCAGGATGAACTGACGCTCCAGCAGATGCGCACGCGGGTGGCCGACTTCAGCTTCGACCTGCCCGACGCGCCGAAGGGCTACGTTATCTACGCGGGCCATCCGGTCGATGAGGTCGATCCGGCGATGGAGCCGCTGCATGAGAGCTTCCCGGAGGTGCTTGAGATAGCGGCCGCGCCGGGTGAGTACGAGGCGGCGGTCTTCAATATTTTCGCCGCCCGCGACCTGGCCGGGATCAATGTCAGCGCCACGGAGCTGACCGGCGACGCCGGGACGATCGGCGCGGATGACGTCGAGGTCCAGCTCATCCGCCGCGCGCTGATGCGCAAGCTTTACACCATGCCGCGGCTGCCGGCCAACTACGAGACGATCTCGCGCTTCATCTTCCCCGGGCGCGAGTTCTGGCTGACGGAGGGGACTTTCAAGGAGATCTACCTGCTCGCGCATGTGCCGGAAGATGCGCGGCCCGGAGAGTACTCCGGGACGGTGACGGTCTCCGCCGAGGGCGCGGAGCCCACCGAGATGGCGTTGAACCTGACCGTGCGGCCGGTCGATCTCATTGAGCCGCAGGACCAGCGCTACGGAATGTACTACCGAGCGCGGTGGCTCACCGAGCGGCCCGAGGAGGTCAACGACGCGGAGTTCGCCGACATGGCCGCGCACGGAATCACCACGATCAAGGGACACACCGCGATCAACTGGTCGGAGGATGATGACGGGAACATCACCTGGGACTTCGATCTGATCCGGCAGACGCTCGATCAGGGCCTCGAGCACGGGTTCTTCGGCCCGATCACCATCTACGACAACCTGATGCAACTCGGCGGGCTGATGGGGTATCCCGGCCTCAATCTCGAGGGCGAGGGAGAGCCGGTCGCGGAGAAGGAGGACCTGCTGGCGGTGGCCGAGGAGTGTTTCGCCGAACTGAGGGAGCTTGAGGACGAGTATCCGCAGTACGAGTTCCTACTGACGCACATGGATGAGGTGTTCGGTCGCGGTCGGCTTCCACGCTACCTCGACTACGCGGAGGTCGTGCGGAAGACCTCGGATTTCCCGCTTTACATCACGCTGCACATGAATCCGGGGCGCTGGGAGGAGTACATGGAGCAGGCCGACCCGTTGGTCGATGTGCGGTGCATCAACGGTCATTCACTTGAGAGCTGGCTGCAGGCGGGCAATGACTGGGATGACATGGCGCAGGGACTGGCCGAATCCGGCGACGTGGCGTGGATCTATCACAACCAGCGCGGCTCGTTCTTCCGGGCGGAGTGGAACCGCTTCATCAACGGCATGTTCATGTGGGTCTCGCCGCTTGAGGTCCACGTCCCGTGGATGTACTACTCATTCGGCGGCAATCCCTTCGACGACACCGACGCGGAGAGGATGGACTTCGGCTACGCGTTCCCGCATCCCGACGATCCGACGCTGCTGATCTCCACGCTGCACTACGAGGCTTTCCGCGAGGGCTACGACGACATGCGTTACATCCGCACGCTCGAGGAGACGATGGCCGAGGCGCGCGCGGAGGGAGTGGATGTCTCCGACGCGGAGGCGTGGCTGGATGAGATGCAGTCGATGCTGCCGCGGATCCCCGAGGACATCGCGGAGATCGAGTTGGAGAGCCCTTACACCGTCGCCGCCACGCGGAGCTTCACCGGCGCCGACTGGGATGCGATGCGCGAGCAGACCGCCCGGCATATCATCGCGCTCGAGCGGGCGATGGGGCAGTAGGCGCGCGGGGTGGCGCAGATCGTGCCGCATCCGCAGCAGTTACTCCCGGGAAGGGCCGCACGAGGCTGCGCGAGGAACGAGCGGAGGCGAGGTCGGCCCACTGCGGCTCTCGTTCCGTCCAGTTTCGCGGAAGGTCGAACGACCGGTGGGCCGACCTCGGGGCGCGTAAACAACACGCGCCCCTCGTGCGGCCCCTCCACGACTGTCATTCGCGTCCTGCACAAATCAAGCATCAAGGGCGCGGGGTGAGGATACACCGAGTCATGAGAAAACGCGGGCGCCTGACGCGCCCGATCACTGGAGGCGCGACGAGTGATGATTCCACGCGTACCACGCATGGCGTTGACAGCCGCACTGATTGCCGCGACGGCGATATCCGTCTGCGCACAGGTCCCGCAGCTTACCCGGGAGATTCGCTGGGGCGCTGTGGCGGTCGAGCAGCCGCCGGAGGTCGATCTGTCGCAGCGCAAGAGCCTCACGGTGCCGGAACTCCCGTCGGCCCCGACGATCGACGCGCAGCTTGACGAGGCCGCATGGGAGGGCGCCGCGCAGACGGACACGTGGATGGTCAACACCGGCGAGCGCGCCGCTCCCGTGCAGACGACCGCGTGGGTGGGGACCCACGAGGGCACCTTCTACGTGGCGTTCCGGGCCGAGGAGCCGAACCCGGAGGGGATCGTGGCCACGGTGACCGAGGACGGCGGGCCGACGTGGACCGACGACGCCTTCGAGATGTTCGTGGACGGCAACCTCGATCTCGAGACGGCGCGCCAGCTTGTGATCAACCCGATCGGGACAGTCACCGCGCTGGAGGGCCGTGGCGAGTGGGACCCGGCGGTCACCGCCGAGGCGCGTATCGGCGATGACGCGTGGATGGGCGAGTTTGCGCTGCCCATGAGCAGCCTCGGCATCACCGGCGCCGACTTCGGCATCAACTTCTGCCGCGAGCGCAAGGCCGGGGGTGGCAATGAGCTGTCCGCATGGTCGCCGACCGGCGGCGGCTTCCATGAGCCCGGGAAGTTCGGCCTCGCGTCACTGCCCGGCGGCTGGCTCAACGCGTTCGCCGTCGGGAAAGCAGTGCTGGGGCAGAACGAGTTGAGCGCGACGATCTCCAACCCGACCGACACCGAGCAGCAGCTTCGCGTCCGCCTGACGTGGTGGCAGGGCGAGGGGCTTGCGCTGGAGCGCGTGCGCGGGCCGTTCACAGTCGCGGCGGGGGAGAGTCGCGAGGTGACGGTCGGCTACGACGTCACGCGCACCGGGGAACCGGTGGAGCTTGAACTTGCCGTGCTCAACGAAGCCGGGGAAATGCTGGCCGAGCGGCAGGTCGATCAGACGATCACCGACGTTCTCAGCATTGACACGAGCCGGCGGCTTCTTTCGCACGGGCAACGTACGATGACCATCCGGGCCGTGATGCAGCTCTCGGAGAGCTACCTCGAACGCAGCAGCCTGATCCTCGCGGTGTTCGATGAAGAGATGATCCTTGAAGCGCGCGAGGTGATCGATCCGGTCGATCGGGTCATGCGGGCGGAGATCACGCTCCCGCCGCTGGAAGTCGGTGAGCACAGCCTGCACGCGGTCGTCAGGGACGGCGAGGGAGATGACGCCCGGCGGATAGCCGAAGAGCAGTTCGTCATCGAGGTGCTGCCGCCTGTGGAGTGACAGTGATTGACGGAGAGTCGAATGAACGTTGCAGTCTTCACCATCTTCCGGCAAATTGTTGCAGGCGATTCATAGCGCGCGGTGTATTCTTATAAGACATAGCACGCTAAGACGTTGCAGCATGTGGAGGAGGCGAATCAGGTGAAGGCATTGAACACGATCGTGCTGATTCTGGTCATCGTCGGTGGGCTCAACTGGGGGCTTGTTGGCGTGGCGGACTTTGATCTTGTGGCGGCGATCTTCGGCGACGGCAGCACAGCCGCTCGCGTCGTATACACACTCGTGGGCCTCGCGGCTCTGTGGGCGATCTCGTTCTTCGGACTGCTGGGTACGTCGGGTGAGCGCGGACCGATGGCGCCCATGGAGGAGTAGGTCCGCACTGCACGAAAGCGTACGCGATTGCGGGGGCGCCTGATCAGGCGCCCCCGCCGCGTGAAAGCAGGACACGTGACCGCGCGGGGCGAAACGAATGTGCGTCGTAAGTGACACGTGACAGATGAGGCCGCGTGATGCGCTACTGGACCGCCGCAATCTTCCTCGCGATCGCCCTGAGCGCGCCTGCCTGCGCTCAGCAGTTGCTTGTGCCGATGGATGACGCGCAGACCGATCATCTGCGCGCCTACGGGCTGACCTGGTGGTGCCTCGATGAGCCGCGTGAGTATGAGTGCGAGTGGCTGCTGAACTACCGCGCGGGCGCGTTCGTGCTGCCTGACCTGCCTGACGTGCGCGCTCGCGCGGAGGAGATGGGTGTGAGCGTCGAGCCGATCTCACAGGCCGACGCGGACGCGATTCACGCCACGATCGAGCAGGAGAACATGCAGCGCCTGCACCTCACGAAGGCCCCGGAGATCGCGGTGTACACCCCGTCATACACAGAGCCGTGGGATGACGCGGTGACACTCGCGCTGACCTACGCGGAAGTGGAGTACGACGCCATCTGGGACCGCGAGGTCATCGGCGGAGCGCTTGAGAAGTACGACTGGCTGCATCTTCACCACGAGGACTTCACCGGGAACTACGGTCGCTTCTTCTCGAACTTCGCGAACGAAGCGTGGTACCGTCGCATGGTGGTGGAATCTCGCGCGGCGGCTGATGACCTCGGCTTCCCGGACGTGCAGGCGTGCAAGAAAGCCGTCGCGAGCACCATCGCCGCGTGGGTCGCCGAAGGTGGCTTTCTCTTCGCGATGTGCTCGGCCGCCGACAGCCTCGACATCGCGCTGGCCGGGCATGATGTCGATCTCGTGGTGGCGCCGGTGGACGGCACGCCGGTCCCTGCCGACGCAGGGGAGCGGCTGGACTTCACGTCCACTCTTGCTTTCACCGACTTCCAGCTTGAGTCGGATCCGATGGCCCCGGAGATCGCCGACATCGACGTCTCGCCGGGACAGCACGCGATGATCTCCGAGGGCGACACGTTCGAACTTTTCGAGTTTTCCGCGCGCCAGGATCCGATTCCGACGATGCTCACCCAGTGTCACGTCGATCAGGTCGCGGATTTCCTCGGGCAGACCACCGCGTTTCGCCGCAGCGCGCTGAAAGACAGCGTGGTCGTGCTCGGGGACTTCCCTGGCGAGGACCGCGTGAAGTACATCCACGGGGGCTACGTGGATGGGACGTTCACATATCTCGCGGGACACGACCCGGAGGACTACGCGCATATCATCGGGGAGGACCCCACGGACCTGTCGCTGCACCGGCACTCTCCTGGCTATCGGCTGATTCTGAACAACATTTTATTCCCGGCGGCGAAGACGAAGGAGCGCAAGACCTGACCTCAGCCTTTTTTCGGGCGCGGGGGAGGTCCCGTGTTCGACGGTGGGGAAGGTGGGCACGAATCTCGGTGGCCGAATGCCCGGTGACGTGACCGGGTTGACGCTGCAGTCAGGGATTTCCCTGATTGCGGTCTCGGGATTCTTGACTTTGACCGGCGATTGTGTTACGTTCGGCAGGAGGCTTCGTGCCCTCCGGCCTGGGAGGAGGCGCGGATCGCCACGGTGCAGCGATCCGTCGCGTGCGAGATTGCTCTGCGTGAGCCGGGCAAATCGCAACAGCGCTCGCACAATCGATTCGAGACAGGCGCCACGCGATCGTGGGAGGGACACACCATGGAGAGGCTTGGGTCAATATTCTGGAGCGGTGTCATGCTGGTGGCATTGCTCGGGATGATCGGCAGTGCCGCTGCTCCGATCGCCTTCGCAAGCCCCATCGTCAGGATCACACAGCCCGAGCATGAGCAGGTTGTGCATGGGGAGATTGTGATCGATGTCAGCTTCCGGTCGGATTCGGACCAGCCGATCACCAGGATCGATCTGCTGATCGACGATGACGTCGTGAGTCAGTACGCGCTCGACTCCCCCCGGACCAGCGGTACGCAGTCATTCAAGTGGACATTCGACTCCAGTTCAGGCAGCAAGCACACCATCGGCGCGCGAGCAGTGGACGCGGCCGGCGAGGCAGGGATGGCGACCATCACCGTAACCGTTGAGGGCGCGGAATCGCGTTCGCCTTCGGGCAAGGACCGAACTCCGCCGGTCATCAACATCTACTATCCGGCCCAGGGCGCTGAACTTCACGGCGAGGTCGAGATCAAGGCCGAGGCCAGCGACAACGAAGACGTCATGGCGGTCTTCTTCTACCTCGACGGCAAGTTCCACACGGCCATCATGAACACCGGTCCTTACACGGCCCGGTGGAACACTGAGAATGTGGCTGACGGCCCGCACGTGCTGCAGGCCAAGGTCATGGATGACTCCGAGAACGAGGCCGCATCCGCGGAGGTCACGGTCTTCGTGAACAACCACGACATGACCACCGCATCACCTGAGAGTCTGGCGCCTGACGCGGCAGCGACGCCGACGGTCCCGACGCCGGGGGCGGCGGCCGAGAGTTCACCTGCGACCGCCGATGAGCCGATGATGGCGACTGCCGCCGGCGACACGGACGCGCGCGGCAGCCGAGTCGGATACGTCCCGTCAACGCGGATGGAGAGCCCCGGGGCCCGCACATCGGCGCCGCGGATGCTCAGCGCGCTCCCGCGCGACCTGCAGCCGGAGCCCGAGCATCAGCTTGCAAACGAAGCGAGCTCCACGGAGGCGCTTGCGGTGGAGGCGCATGAGCCGGTCGATGAGAGCAGGATCGCGTCCAGCGAGTTGACGCCGCGGCTTACGATCCCGCGGACGCTCGCCGCGAGGAGCAGTCACACGGTCGAGCCGATGACACAGGCGGAGCGGGACCACGCGCCGGTTGGCCCGCAGGTCGCCGCCGCGGAGGCAATTCAGCGGATGACACCCCCGCGGACGACGATCGCCGGCGCGGCATCAGCGCTCGAGCCCGTCCTGGAACTCACGCCCGACCGCGAGGCAACTGCCGCGCGCTCGACGATGCCCGACATGGCGCTTACGCCCGCTGAGCAGGTTGTCGCGGACGATGTGTCAGGTCAAAGCCTCGTGGTTCGCAGCGAGCCGGAGATGCAATCCGAACCCGTCGTGGCGGGGCTTGACAGTCGGATGACGCTGCCCGAGCGCGGGCTGTCCGATGAGGCGTTGACCGGACTGCCCGATCGCGCGGAGACGACCGCATTCCAGCCCCTCGAGGATGACAGCTCAACCATGCGCATCGCGGTGCTGCCTGAGCGCGCCTCTCGCGCGGCAATCCCCGCCGATGGGCGGCTGACGCGGCCCGGTGAGCCGACAATCGCGCCCGTTGCCTCGATGGACATGGAGCAGGTCCAGGTGCTCTTCGACAGCGAGACACTCGATCTTCTCGCCGCCCCGGAGTTTGCCGAGGGGATCTCGATGGCCCCGCTGCGGGAGATCTTCGAGCACAGCGACGGGAAGCTCTACTGGTACCCGATCGAGAAGCGAGTGGAGGCTGAGGGTCCCGGCACTTCGATGAGTCTCACGATCGGCGACGCCCGGGTCAGGGTCAATGATGAGACACGGACGCTGGAGATTGCGCCGTATATCAAGCAGGGCCGCACGATGGTTCCGCTGCAGTTTTTGGCGGACACCCTGGATATCACAGTTACGCTCAATCCGGACAGTGGACAGATCCGCCTCACAAGCAACAACTTCTGAGGCGGGGCGGGCCGGCACGATGGCCATTGCCCGATGGATATTCTCCAGCCCCAGGGCCGCGCGCATGGGGCTGGTTTCGTAACACTCGTCGGTTGAGACAATCCGAACGCGAAATTGGCGGTTGAAAGGCGACGTGTCAATGTCCGAGAACACGATGCTCAAGGTCAACGACGTGGGTCATCTCGTGATCGGCGGCTGTGACGCGGTGCAGCTCGCGCACAAGCACGGGACACCGCTTTATGTTTACGATGAGGGGCGCATCCGCTCGCGCTGTGAGGAGTACATCCGGGAGTTCGGCAACCGCTACCCGGAGGTTGAGATCGCGTATGCCGCCAAGGCCGCGCTCACGACCGGCATTGCGCGGTTGATGGATCAGGAGGGGATGGGCCTCGACGTAGCGTCCGCCGGGGAGCTTTACACGGCGCTGCAGGCGGACTTCCCGGCCGAGCGGATCAAGATGCACGGGAATTACAAGTCGAATCTCGAGTACCGCATGGCGATCGAGTCCGGCGTTGGCCGGGTCGTGGCCGACAGCCTGCTTGAACTTGGTCAGCTCAATCGCTGGGCGAATAAGATGGACGCGGTAGCGGACATCCTGATCCGCGTTCGCCCCGGGGTGGACACTCATACGCACGAGGCGATCCAGACCGGCCAGGTTGACAGTAAGTTCGGCGTGGGGATCTACGGCGGGGAGGCGCGCGAGGCGATCGAGATCGCGATGGGCATGGACGCAATCAACCTCAGCGGCCTCCACTGCCACATCGGCAGCCAGCTTCTTGAGACCAACGCGTTTGAACACGCGATCGATCAGATGGTCCGGTTCCTCGCGCAGATGCACGATGAACTCGGCCTCGAGTGCGAGGATCTCGACCTCGGCGGCGGCCTCGGGATCCGCTACACCGAGAAGGACGACCCGCCCACCGTGGCTGAACTGGCGGAGGCCATCTGCCCGCGCCTGTTGTCGAAGCTCGACGAGCACGGGCTGAACCATCCGCGGCTCATTCTCGAGCCGGGCCGATCGATCGTGGGTGAGGCGGGCGTGACCCTTTACACCGTCGGCGTCGTCAAAGAGATTCCAGGACTGCGCACCTACGTGGCGGTGGACGGAGGTCTGTCTGACAACCCCCGCCCGGCGCTCTACGATGCGGAGTATGAGGCGGTCGTGGCGAATCGGGCCGGTGAAGACGCGAACTACTGGGTCCGCGTGGCGGGTAAGCACTGTGAGACCGACACGCTGATCGATGACACGTGCGTCGGCGAGTGTGAGCCGGGAGATATCCTCGCGGTGTTCGCCACCGGCGCGTACAATTACGCGATGGCGTCCAATTACAACCGCTTCACGCGGCCTGCCGTGGTGATGTGCTGCGATGGTAATGACAGCGTGCTTGTGGAGCGAGAGAGTCTCGCGGATCTGATCATGCACGATCGGATCCCGCGCCACCTTGAGCCGCGTGAGACCGACGGAGACGCCTGCGGCGATCAGGGGTGAGGCGCGCTGCGCATCGATGAGCGCCTGGAACCGGAGGACGCAGCGCTGCTCGCCCGCATCGGCGAGATTGCGGCTCAGAGGGGCGCCCGGGCGTACCTGGTAGGCGGGCCGGTGCGCGATCTGCTGCTCGAACGCCCCACCCCCGACCTCGACATTGCGATCGAAGGGCCGGTCGAGGAACTCACCGTGGCGCTCGCCCGGCGGCTCGATGCGCGGATCCGAAAGACAACGGATTTCATGACCTCCACGCTGGTGCTGGATGACGAGTTGGAGGTCGACATCGCGCGGACCCGCACCGAGACATATCCGCAGCCGGGGGCGCTGCCGGAAGTGACGCCCGCATCGCTCGCGGAGGATCTCGGGCGGCGTGACTTTTCGGTCAACGCGATGGCGATGTCGCTCGACCCGCGCACCTTCGGCGAACTGCTCGACCCGCACGAGGGCAAATACGATCTCCAGCGACGGCAATTGCGCGTTCTGCATGAGCGCAGTTTCGAGGATGATCCAACGCGGATGCTGCGGGCCGCGCGTTTTTTGCTGCGACTGGACTTCACGCTGGAGGCGTGGACGGCGGATTTGCTCGACCGCGCCGTGGGGGAGAGGCGGGCCGCCGCGGTCTCCGGCGCGCGTCTTCGGAATGAGCTTGGGTGCCTCTTCAGCGAGGCCCCCGCCCGCGGCCTGCCGATGCTCCAGGAGCTTCGGCTCCTTGAGGGCATCGGCCTGACGGAGGCATCGCGCGCGGCCTGCGTGGCGTCGCGGATAGTGCCCCGGGCGGCGCGCGAGATGGCGGTCGATCTGTCGGAGGTCGATCCGATCGTCTGTGCCCTGGGGATCTACGTCGGACTGTCGGAGCAGGATGGTGGCGGACTGGCCGTCCGCCTGATGCTCGACGCCTCCGCGCGAGACGCGCTTCTGCAGGCCGCGGCGTTGATTGAGAGGCCGCCGGGCGTGCTGCTGGGGGACCAGCCCGACAGCACCCTTTTCTTCGCGTTGGAAGGTCTGCGCCCCGCTGCGGCGGTCGGGCTCTGGACGGTGCTTGATGAGAGCGCGCGCGCGCGGCTGCAGCACTACTGGCACGACCTTCGGCGCACTCGACCGGACGTGGGAGGGAGCGATCTGATTGCTGCCGGGCATGAGCCCGGACCGGAGTTCAGCCAGGCGCTGGAGACGGCGCTGCGGGCGAAGCTGGATGCGCGCGCCGATCGTCAAGGGCAGCTTGAGGTCGCGCTGCGGTTGCTCGAACATACATCTGAATGATACGCTCCTCGTGGAGAATATATGCTGCTTAATGTGTTGACATCGGGTCAGAGTCTGCAGGAGATGCTGCCTTTCGTTCTGAGCTGGCTGATCGCCATCACCGTCGGGCTGACGGTGCATGAGTTTGCGCATGCGTACGCCGCCGACCAGGTGGGCGACCCGACTCCTCGGGCCAACGGACGCGTGTCGCTCAACCCGGTCGATCACTACGATCCGATCGGCACGACGATGATCCTGCTCTTCGGGATCGGGTGGGGCAAGCCCGTCCCGGTGAATCCCTTCAACTTCCGCAAGCTCCGTCGCGACACCGTGATCGTTGCCGGCGCCGGGATTGCGACGAACATCGTCGTGGCGGGCCTCGCCGCGATTCCGATTCGCTTCGGCTTCGCCGGGGATTACGTGCTGCCTCTGAGCATCATGGTGCTGCTGAACCTGATCCTGGCTTTCTTCAATCTGCTGCCGGTCGGCCCGCTGGATGGCGCGGGAATCGTGGAGGGCTTCCTGCCCCCGCGGCAGTCCGAGAAGTTCATCGAGTTCTCTCAGCGCTGGGGTATGATCCTGCTGCTTGCAATAATCTTCTTCGACCCCCTGACGCGGATCTTCGTGTGGGGCCCGGTGTCTTTGCTGGGCCAGCTCTTCGTCGGTCCGTCGTGGTTCTTCTGAAAGAGTGATTCCGTTGGCGAAAAAAGGGCGCATTCTGAGCGGACACAGGCCCACGGGCCTGCTGCATATCGGGCATTACGAGGGTACCCTGCGAAACTGGGCGGCCCTGCAGGATGACTACGATTGCTTCTTCGAGATCGCCGACTGGCACGCGCTGACCACCGGGTATGATGAGACCGAGACGCTGCCGGAGCGGATCGAGCAGATAGCGATCGACTGGCTGGCGTCGGGGCTCGATCCTGAGCGAAGTACGCTCTTCGTGCAGTCGGACGTCCCCGAGCATGCGGAGCTTTTCATGCTGCTGGGGATGGTCACGCCGGTGTCCTGGCTGGAGCGCTGCCCTACGTACAAGGATCAGGTCGCGAATCTGTCGGAGGGCGCGAGTCCGGGCTTCGGGCTGCTTGGCTACCCTGTGCTGCAGGCGGCGGACATCGTGATGTACAAGGCCGACGTTGTGCCGGTTGGCGAGGACCAGCTTCCGCACCTCGAACTGACGCGCGAGATCGTGCGGCGTTTCAACAACTTTTTCGGCGAGATATTCCCCGAGCCCGACGCAATGCTCGCGGAGTTCGCGCTGGTACCGGGCATCGATGGGCGGAAGATGAGCAAATCCTACGGCAACGACATCAAGCTCGCGGACGCTCCTGACGAAGTGCGCAAGAAGATGAAGTCGATGTTCACCGACCCGACGAAGCTGCGGATGGGTGATCCCGGCCACCCGGATGAGTGCCCGGTCTTCGTCTACCACCGCATGTATGACGACGATCCCGCGCGCATCGAGGAGATCAAGATGGAGTGCGAGTCGGGCGAACTCGGCTGTGTTGACTGCAAGATGAACGCGACGGATAAGCTGCTCGAGGGCGTCGGGCCGGTGATGGAGCGTCGCGCGGAGTTGGCGGAGAATCGCGACTACGTCCACGAGGTGCTGCGCGAGGGCGCAGAGAAGGCACGGGGGGTTGCGCAGGAAACGATGACAGAGGTGCGCGACGCGATGAATCTCGACTGGGCGACGTGATGGAGGCTTCAGATGAAGGCTGTGCTGCTGTGCGCGGGACAGGGAACGCGGTTGAGGCCGCTGACGTACTGCCGCCCCAAGCATCTTCTTCCGGTCGCCGGTCGGCCGGTGCTTGATCGCGTGCTCAGTTCCCTGCAGGAGGCAGGGGTGGACGAGACGCTTTTCGTCGTCTCGCCTGGAGAGACAGCTCTGCAGGAGTTCGTCGGCAGTGGCTCCCGCTGGGAGATGGCGGCTGGTTTCTGCGTTCAGCCTGAGCCGCTGGGGCTGGCCCACGCGCTCTCATGCGCGCGGGGGCGGATCGGAGATGACGAGCGTTTTTTGATGTATCTCGGGGATGACCTGCTCGGCGAGGGGGTGGCGCGTTTCGCGGAGAATTTCGCCGCGTCCGACGCGGCGGCCTCATTGATCGTCAAGCGCGTTGAGGACCCGCGGTCGTTCGGCGTAGTCGTGGTCGAGGACGGCGTGGTAACCCGGATGGTGGAGAAGCCGCAGAATCCCCCGAGTGACCTGGCGATCGTCGGCGTCTACGGCTTCGGCCCGCAGATCTGGGAGGCGGTCGATGCGATCGAGCCCTCAGCGAGGGGCGAACTTGAGATCACCGACGCGATCGATCATCTCGTCACCACCGATCGGCGCGTCGAGTATCATGTGACAGACGGATTCTGGGCGGACGCGGGGTCGCCCGAGGCGCTGCTTGACGCGAACCGCTTCTTCCTCGGGCGCTCGGAGCACCGCATCGAGGGGGACGTGGACGGCGCATCGCTCATCGAGGAGGGCCCCGTGACCATCGCGGAGGGCGCGCGTGTAAAGGATTCGCGGATCACCGGGCCCGCGCTGGTCGGGCCGGGGGCGGTGGTTGAGGGCTGCTCGGTGGGGCCGAGCGTTTCGATCGGCGGCAACTGCCG
This sequence comes from Armatimonadota bacterium, assembly GCA_046540615.1. Taxonomy (GTDB): domain Bacteria; phylum Armatimonadota; class Zipacnadia; order Zipacnadales; family UBA5352; genus UBA5352. Next base: position 15,943 of record JBKHFA010000019.1, read on the forward strand.
GCTGACGAATGTGAACATCGACGACAGCATCATCGACAGTGAGACCGTCATCAGCGATGTGCGGGGCACACTCCGACGCTGTGTGATCGGTCAGAACGTCACGGTCAGAGAGATCACGTCAGGAGACGGCCGGCAGGGCATCGAGATGCTGCTGGCCGATGAGTCGACCCTCGTCCCGTCCGAACGGTGAGTGATTGAGCTGGTTGTGAGGGACCTGGGCGCGCAGTTTGAGCAGTTCAGCGGCTACTCGGTGCGCATTGAGATATACGAGGGGCCGCTGGACCTGCTGCTGCACCTGGTGCAGCGGGAAGAGGTCGAGGCGTCCGAGGTGGACATCGTTCACATCACCGACCGCTTTCTGCAGTACCTCGGCACGATGGCGCAGATCAACATCACACTGGCCGGCGAGTTCATCGAGACCGCTGCGTCCCTGCTTTTGCTGAAGTCCCGCGCGCTCCTGCCGCAGGAGGAGCCGCCGGACGACGAGGAGATTGAGGAGGAGGACAGCGTCGTCGATCTCGCCCGCCGCCTCGCGGAGTACCGCACGTACAAGGAGGCCGCCGGGATCCTTGCCGAGGCGCAGGAGGCCCGCAAGCAGATATACCTGCGCCCGACGAAGGGTGACAAGGCGGTCGGCGGAGGCGTGGTGCCGCTGCAGGACGTGTCGGTGTTCGACATCGTCGCGGCGGTCCACGAGATGCTCGAGCGAGCGAAGGAACCGGAGCCGCACCGGATGCAACGCGATCAGATATCCGTCGCTGACCGCATCGATCAGCTTCGCGCCCGCTTCCGCCGGCGGATCGGGCGGCAGACGTGGTTCGATGAACTCGTGCCGGAAAGCACGACGCGCGTGTTCATCGTGGTGACGTTTCTCGCGGTGCTTGAGATGATTCGGCGCGGCGAGCTGCTGGTGTCGCAGGATCGGCCGCGTGGACGCATCAGACTTGAACTTTTGCAGCCGGAGGAAACTACCAACACGTGACACCGGAACGAGTCGAGTTGATCAAAGGACTGCAGGCGATCATCTTCGCGGCGGAGGCGCCGTGTGAAGAGGAGCGGCTGGCGGCGCTGCTGGAGGTGCCGGTCGAGGAGATCGAGGATCTCGTCTCGGAGCTTGCGGAGATGATGAGCGACTCGGCGCTGCAGGTGGTGCGGCTGGCGGGCGGCTATCAGATCGCCACGCGGCCGCGCTACGCCGGCTACGTTCAGCGGCTGCGGGAGCCGGAGCCTGAGCGGCTGTCGCCGCAGGCGCTCGAAACGCTCGCGATCATCGCGTATCTCGGGCCGATCACCCGGCCTGAGATCGACGAGATCCGCGGCGTCAACTCGACCGGATCGGTCAACTCGCTGCTGGAGAAGAGCCTCGTTGAGATCTCGGGGCGCAAGGATGCTCCCGGCCGACCTTTTTTACTCGTCACGACGTCGCACTTTCTTTCCGCGTTCGGGCTTCACGACCTCGATGAGTTGCCGGAGTTGTCATCAGGTGACACCGACTTCCGCGAGCAGCTTCGCGGGCTTGTGTCAGATGCGACCGACTTCGAGGACGCGGATCTCGCTCAGCTTGAGGCAGAGGTGGCGGAGGCGGAGGAGCAGCGTGAGGCCGAGATCGCGCCGGACGGCTCTGAGGAGCATCACGCAGAGGAGTGAGGACCAGTGAGAGGCCGCGCGGCGTTGCCCGGCGCCATCATGCTGGCAGTGATCTGCGGCGTCTGCGTCCATGCACAGGCTCCTCCGGCGCCTGAACTTGACTGCAGTGCCGCGGTGGTCATCGACCCGGAGACCCGGCAGTTTATCTACGAGCACAATGCCGATGAGCGCCTCTTCCCGGCGAGCCTGACAAAGATGATGACGGCGCTGCTGGTGGCCGAGGCCGGTGACCTGCACCGCACGGTGACGATCAGTCAGCGGGCCGCCACCGTCGGTGAGTCGTCGATGAATCTGACGGCCGGTGAAGAGCTTAAGGTTGAGCATATTCTGATGGGCGCGTTGCTTCCATCGGCCAATGACGCCGCGGTCGCCTGCGCCGAGGCCGTCAGTGGATCGCTCGAGGAATTCGTGGAGTTGATGAACGAGCGCGCGCGACAGTTGGGGATGACCAACACGCGTTTTGCGAATCCGCACGGCCTGCACGACGAGAATCATTACTCCACCGCTCGCGACATGGCCATCCTCGCGCTGCACGTGATGGGACGCGCGGAGCTTCGGCCGATCGTCTGCCGCCAGGAGGCGATCGTTCCGTGGCCCGGCAAGCCCCACGACCGGAAGCTTCTGAACCGCAACCGGCTCCTCGAGCAGTGGCCGGACGCGGATGGCGTGAAGACCGGATATACGCGGCAGGCGGGCGACTGCCTTGCCGCGAGTGCGTACGTCGATGGATGGCGGCTGATCAGCGTTGTGCTTGACTGTGAGACGAGGCCGTGGGATGACGCGCGCAAGCTCCTCGAGTGGGGATTTGACAACTTCCTGAAGGTGGCGCTTGTGTCGGCCGATCTGACACGCGCCACGGTGGAGGTGCGGGGTGGGGTGGAGGAAGTCGTGCAGGCGCGGGCGGCCGAGGATGTCATTGCGATCGTCCCCCGGGGCCCGCTGGTGGAGCCGGCGCTGCTGGATGAGGCCGTCGATGCGCCGGTGACCGCCGGTCAGCCCGTCGGGAGGCTCGCGGTCTCGATGCCCGATGGCGAGATGCGCACGGTGGATCTGATCGCGACGGAGGACGTCGCACGGTCGCCGTGGGCGAAGGTGCTCAGTGATCAGCGGTATTTCATCGCGCTGGCACTGGTGATGGCGATTGCGGCAGGGGTGTTGGTGCATGGAGCGGCTTCAGAAGCTCTTGGCGCGCGCGGGACTGGGTAGCCGCCGGAGTTGCGAGGAGTTGATCCGCGAGGGGCGAGTGACAGTCAACGGGGAGAGGGTGGAGAAGCTCGGCGCGAAGGCGCGGCCGGACGATGACATCCGCGTTGACGGAGCGCCTGTCGTCGTCCCGAAGGGGCACGTCTACCTCGTTCTCAATAAGCCCCCCGGGTATCTGACAACAAAGGATGATCCTCAGGGGCGGCCGACGGTGATGGACCTGGTGCCCGAGGATTTGCGCGACCGCGTCTTCCCCGTCGGACGGCTTGACCAGGACTCCACGGGCCTGCTGCTGCTCACGGATGATGGCGACCTGACCCAGCGCCTGCTGCATCCGAAGCATCATGTGCCCAGGCAATACCTTGCCGACGTCGAGGGAACGCCCTCGGAGACGCAGCTTCGGAAACTGCGGTCGGGCGTGGAGCTTGAGGACGGCCGGACGCAGCCGGCCGAGGTCATGCTGGTCGCGCAGGGCGGGGGAGAGGCGCGCCTCCGCGTCACGATCACGGAGGGGCGCAACCGGCAGGTGCGTCGGATGTGCGCCGCGATTGGCCATCCCGTCCGGCGGCTCAAGCGCGTCGCGATGGGTCCTCTGCGGCTCGGCGAATTGTCTCTCGGGGCGGTGCGCGAACTCAGCGAGAGCCAGGTCCAGGCGCTTCGTCAGGCCGCCGGGCTCAACCCCGGAGGCGGATGACAGTGGCGCCCGACGAGGCCCGTCCCGCGGCGGAACTCTCCAGTGAGTGGCTCGCAGAGGCCCTGCGGGCGGACCTGACCGGGCTCGCGATCGAGCGCGGGTATGAACTCTACCTCGTCGGCGGCGCGGTGCGCGATGTGCTCCTGGGGCGCGAGGTGGGGGACTGGGACCTCGCCGGTCACGGTGTCATCGACATCGCCCGGCGTTTCGCGGCCGAACACGACCTCCGCACCGTCCTCCTGCACGAAGACCTTCCCACGATCCGGGTGATTCTTCGCCCCGGCGATCCCACCGGATTCCTCGACTTCGCCGAGCTTCGCGCCCCCACCATCGAGCAGGATCTCTGCCTGCGGGACTTCACGATCAACGCCCTCGCGTGGGACATCCGCGGGGCCGACCGGCTCATCGATCCCACCGGTGGGCTGGAGGACATCGAGGCATCCCGTGTTCGCGCCCTCGACCGGGAAGTGCTCGCGGCCGACCCCCTCCGAGTGTTGCGGGCTTTCCGCTTCGCCGCTGAGCTTAACTTCGACGTCGCAGGTGAGACCGGCGAGTGGCTCGCGGAGCTGGCGCCGGAGATCGAAAGCGTCGCGGGTGAGCGGATCGGCCACGAGATGGCGAAGCTCTTCGCCGCACCGCATGCCGCCGACGCGGTGCAGGCGGCGGAAGACCTCGGCGCGCTCGGCGCGCTCGTGCCGCCGCTCGCGGAGACGCGCGGTGTCCAGCAGGGCGGCTTTCACCACCTCGACGTGCTCGGCCACACGCTGCTGGCGCTGCATGAAGCGGAGCGCGCGATCAACGATCCGGAGCTTTTCCTGCCACGAGCCGCCGATGCCATCCGCGTGTGGCTGGGCGAGGCGGAGAATCGGGCCGCGGTGCGGATGGCGGTGGCCTTCCACGACGTCGGCAAGCCCGCCTGCCGGACGGAGGAGGAGGGGAGGACGCGCTTCCTCGGGCACGCCGATGCCAGCGCATCAACGTTCCTCGATTGCGCGGAGCGCTGGTGCCTGCCGACGAGTCTGCGTCGGAAGGTCGTGCGGATGATTCGGCTGCACATGCGGCCGCTGGAGCTTGCGAGTGCGGGGATGCGCGCCGAGGCGGAGGGGCGGTCGCTTGAGAGCGTCATCACGCTCAGCGCCGTCCGCCGGCTGATGCGCGACGCCGAGCCGGCGAGCATCGGCCTGCTGCTGGTAGCGGTGGGGGATCGCTCGGCATGTCGCGGCCCCGCGAGCCGCCTTGAGGAGCGCGGCCGACTCTACGAGGTCTTCGACGAGATGCTCGTGCGCTATCTCAAGTGGCTGCGGGAGCAGAGAAAGCGTCCACGCCTGATCGACGGTGACACGCTGATGGCCGAGTTGAATCTTCCCGAGGGCCCGCTGGTCGGCGAATTGCTCGACGCGATCGAGGAGGCCTACGAGGACAGGGAGATTGAGGCGGAGGACGAGGCGCTGGCCCTCGCTCGGGAGATGCTGGCGAAGATGGACGAGTAGCGGGCCCGGCGGGTATACTGAGGACGATGGATGAGGCAACGGATGGTGGTGAGAGAGATGGCGACTGAAACACGCGAAGTCATGACAGTCGAGCAGGCCGCTGAATACCTTCAGATGGAACCTGACGATGTGCAACGCCTTATCGAGGAGCGGGAGTTCCCTGCCTTCGAGACGATGCCGGGCGAGTGGCGCGTCGACCGGTCGGCCCTCCGGCGTTGGATCGACCGCCGCACTGCCGAGCACATCGGCGAGAGGTGGCAGTCGCTATCAATGCCAGATAGGGAGATGCGCAGGCTCCGCGAGGACACTGCCGCCGGGCGTGCAAGCGGGCTTGCCCGCCGGCGACCTCTTACCAGGGAGTGGCTGGACCGCGTAACGGTTCGGAGAGAGGCGATTCGCGAGAGGCGGGGCGGCAAGCCTTTCCCCAGTGGCTGGATTCGTGAGGCCATCGAGGAGGGTCGTCTGTAGACATGTCTACGATGGAGTCCGTCTGCGTGGACGCTTCCCTCTACCTCTCGATCCTGATGCCTGACGAACACAGTCCGGAGGCGCTCGCTAAATTCGAGGCGTGGCATGCCGACGACGTGGACATCATTGCCCCGAGCGTCTTCGTCTGGGAATGCCTCAACGCACTGCGTCAATCTGTTCGTCGGCAACGTCTCACTGATGAGGAGGCATTGGACCTTCTCGGTGACCTCGTTGCCCTACCAGTCGGGATCGTCCCGGTTGAGGACGCGGCTGAGGATGTTTGGAAGCGCTTCGTTGTGGCCTTCAGCCTCCCAAGCGTATACGATGCAACCTATCTCGCGGTTGCAGATGCCGAGGGTTGTGAACTCTGGACCGAAGACCGCCGTCTCTACCGAACCGTCCATGAGCATCTGCCCTGGGTGCGTTGTGCCTCGCTTGAGGTGTAGCTCACAGCAGGTAGCGTTCACGTAAGAAAAGGGCGAGGCCAGCGATGGCCTCGCCCTTCTGATTCGTGTGGCAGTTGCGGCGCGCGCTCAGTGCCCCGCGGCCTGCATCCCCTCGTCGTCTTCGCGGTCGGCGTGGATCGGGCCGTTGGCCTTCAGAAACTCGGTGGCCTGATACATGAACGCCTCAAGCCGCGTCTGATCGGTCGCCTGCTCGTTCCCGTCGTAGACCATGTTCAGGAACGGGAACTCGCCGTAGTCGGTCCGCACGCGCTTGAGGATCGCGTGGGAGATCGTCCCCGGCATGCAGGTGAAGGGCATCACGCTCACCACGCCGTGCAGGCCCTTCTGAATGAAGTCCACCGCCTTGCCGACCGTCATGATCGCCTCGCCCTCGAAGGAGCGGTCGACGTAGCAATCCGCCATGTCGAGGACCTCACCGGTCGAGGGCTCGTGGTAGTTGCGCAGGAAGCCCTTCCACGGCCGCGACAGCGCGCTTTCATCGCGCGTCATGACCTCATCCTCGATCCGGTTCTTGATGCGGAAGAGGAAGTCGCCGTCGAGCGATGCGCGCATGTCGCGGCGGAAGTTGCGGTAGAGGAACCACTCGAAGACCGGCGCCATCCACACTTCGCCGCCCAGCGCCTCGATCTTCTCGATGACGTGCTGGTTGCTGAACGCGTTGGCCCGGACGTAGAACTCGCCGGAAAGCCCGACCACCGGCTTCACCTGTGAGCGATCGATCGGAAGTTGCTCGAAGCGCATCCGCGCGCGCTCCATCGACTCGACCATGTCATCGCCGCTGCGGATCGTTGACATCAGGTCGTCGAGGCTCTCCTGGTAGATTGCGTTTGCGGCGCCCTCCTCGGTCTCGTAGGGCCGGGTCTCAAGCAGCGCCTTGAAGAGCATGTCCTGTGCGACCATGCCCTTCCACGCCACCCGCAGAAAGTCGCGGCCGACGATGCCGAGTTCGTCGAAGAAGTTCCGACCCTGGTGCGGGGCGTAGATCGGCACATCCTCGTAGCCGAGGTCGTCGAGGACCATCCGCTGCAGCGTGTTGTACTGGCCGAAGCGGCACGGGCCGCCGGAACCGCCCATGAAGAACGCGTATTTGTCGCGGTCCCACTCCTCGCGCTTCGTGAACTTGACCATGTCGCCGGTGGTGACGATGGCGGGGAAGCACTCCTTGCCGGACGTGAAGCGGCGGCCCCATCGGAGCGTCTCCTCGTCGGGCTCGGGCAGCACCCGCGCGGGCATGCCCTGCTGCTCGAAGGCGGCCGCAAGCGCGTAGGCGGCATCGCTCATGTTCGGGATGAGCATGATGCGCTGCGAGTCCGGCTCGATGCCCAGCGGCCTCAGGAAGCGGCCTTTCGCAAAGTCGCGGCCCCGCGTCGCCTCCAGCGAGTCGAGGAACGCCTCGCAGCGGGTGATCATCCCGGCGTCGGCCGAGTGCTCGTCCACCTCGATGATCAGCGTGGGCTTGTCCCCGACGCGCTCGCGGAAGAAGTGCATGATAAACGAGTCCGGCCCGCAGCCGAAGTTCGTGAGGTAAAGCGGGAAGAGCCTGTCGTCGCGGGCGATGAGTTCGGCCGCTGAGAGGATCTTCTGCCCGTAGCGCCAGTACATGTTGTACCAGTCGGTGGGCAGTTCGATCTCATCGAGCGGCAGAAAGTCCATCGGGACCGCCAGCACGCCCATCTTGCGCAGCTTCTCCGGGATGTCGAGGTTCGCGCCCGGGTCGCAGCCGTTGTACGACCGGCTGACGACGACGACCGCGCGCTCGTCGTCACCAAGCTCGTCGAGGACTTCGCGGCCTCGCGCCCTCGTCATCGTCTCGAAGCGCTCCTGCGCCTCCCAGCCCGCGGCGACCGCGGCGCGGACCTTGCGTGTGCTGACGCCGATCTGCTCGGCCAGCTCAGTCAGCTGCTTCGCCGCGTGCTTTTCGCCGTGCGCCATCCACACCTTCGGCTCAAGCAACTCCACGTCGTACTCGTCGAAGTCGATGGCCGACTTGATGTGATAGGGCACGCTCTGTATGTAGGGGCAGACGAAGCTGTCGGTCATTCGCTCATCCGGGCAGGGCAGGTTGATGACGCTCGGCAGGAAGAGGTAGTCGATCTCCTTGTTGTCCAGCAGATCGAGCACGTGGCCGAGATTGACCTTGTTCGGGAAGCAGGTCTCGGCGACCGAGCGCTCCGCACCCCGATGCACGATCCGCTTGTTGGTCTTCGAGGACAGGACGACCTTCGCACCCAGCTCGGTGAGGACCGCCTTCCAGAACGGGAAGAGTTCGTGGTAAAGCAGCGCGCGCGGCACGCCGACACGCGGCGCGTCGTCCGGCAACTGCACATCACTGTCGTCGTACGCGTCGCGGAGCATCCGCTCGCGCTCCCGGAAGAGGTCGGGGATGTGCGAGAAGTCGTCGTCGCTCTCGCGGATGTCATACTTGCCGCAGCGGTCGCCGTAGAAAAGCGGCTCCTCGCCAGCGATGAGGACTTTGTTGATCTCACAGCGGTTCGGGCAATCCTTACACTCGAAACTCTCGATGGTGTACTCGACATCGGAGAGGTCGAAGCCCTTGAAGGCGCTGGCCTCGCCATTGTCATGCTCCATGGCGATGACCGCGCAACCGAGAGCGCCGGTGTTCTCATTGTGCGGCGGGACGGTGATCGGCTTGCCCGTCACCATCTCGAAGGCGGCCACGG